>NZ_JBMPPJ010000007.1:0-329018 GCF_049339865.1 Undibacterium sp. TC9W
TTGTGGACCGGGTCTATCAGAACGTGCTGCACCGTAGTTCAGATGCCGCAGGCAAGGCCTATTGGCTGGGGCAACTGGGTAATGGCCTCTCCAGGGGCGATATGCTGGCGGGCTTTACCGAATCGACGGAGTTCAAGGCGAATTCGCAATCCAAAGTATCGCTGACGCTGGATTACATCGGTTTGCTGGGGCATGCGCCGGATCAGGCAACGTTTGATGCGCTGCTGGCGCAGTCGGGGACGGATGTAGTCACGCTGATCGGGCAGTTTATTAATTCGCCTGAGTATCTGGCGAGGTTTATGGCTTGAGCCTGAACTCGTCAACATGCAAAGCCGCCTGGGAAAATTCCCCGGCGGCTTTTTTTATTTGATGCGCGTAAGAAAGTAAGTACCTCTCATCATCAGAGCATCATTCCAAAATCGAAAATGCTCATCACTGTTGTTTAAAAATGCAATTAAAAATTCAATAGCTTATGAGTGCGCTATCGCACAGATAGTGTACGTGAAAAGAGAGATAAGGGATGCTTGATACCTTACTCAAGCAGAAATTGCCTGGTCAATCTGTCAAAGCTGGACGGATAAAGACTGCCTCCCTCATGTGAAATTAATGAAACCAATGAATCCTATCCTGGTTATTCATTTCACCTCAAGGTCGCTTTCTGAAATATGAAAGAAGCACCGTATTGCGGCCACACCGAAATTACTCGGCACCGGTTTCACCTGATAAAAAAAGGCAAAAATGAACATCCTACAGCGTTACCTGAGGCCGCTTGCGTGCGTCTCTGCCATGCTCATCACATCATTCGTTGCTGGTTGCGGCGGTGGTGACCAAGGCCGTGATCCGATTTTGGGATTGCCATCAACTACTCTTTCTGCTCTCACGGTCAGCCCTGCAACTGCCACCGTAGCAAGTGGTGGCATGCAACAATTTGTCGCCACGGCAACCTTTGCCGATGGCGTTTCCCGTGATGTCACGACGGCTTCCGTGTGGAGTTCTGGCAGCCCTGCGATAGCCAGTGTGGTTAGTGACACTGGCGTAGCCAAAGGCCTGGTCAGTGGATCCTCCATTATTTCTGCCAGCTTCGGTGGCAAACTTGCCTCTGCTAGCTTGACAGTCTCGCCGGCGTCTCTGCAGTCGATCAGCCTGCTGCCCGCAAATCCATCTTTAGCGGTTGGTGGCAAGCAGCAATTCTCAGCGATGGGAACTTACTCTGATGGCACCACCAGTGACATTACAGCGATCTCCAGCTTTACGTCAGCCACGCCTGCATCGGCCACGATCAGCAGCACTGGATTGGCGACAGGTGTCGCAGTCGGTTCATCTGTCATTACGGCAGTTTCAGGTGCACGGTCAGCTACGACCTTGCTGACAGTGACGCCAGCAAGCTTGCTCTCCATTGTTTTGACGCCAGCTAATCCGACTATGCAAATAGGCACGACGCAACAGCTGACTTCTACTGCGAAATATTCAGATGGTAGTAGTGTGAATGTGACGGCGACGACCAGTTTCAGTTCTGCCACACCTGCAAATGCAACAGTTTCTACTGTCGCAACAAGTAATGGTCTGGTGACTGCAATCGCTACTGGCTCCTCTGTCATTACAGCGACGTTTAATGGCATGAGCACGACAACCACCATCAACGTCAGCTCTGCCGTGTTGCTTACTATTACCGTGATACCACCTAATGCGAATGTTGCGGTTGGTAGTACCCAGCAATTTGTTGCAAGTGGCGGTTATTCTGATGGGACTACAGCAAACATCAGCAATGGCGTGACCTGGGCGACTAGTTCACCCCTGGTTGCAACTGTCTTGCCAAATGGTCTTGCTACTGCTGTGGCTACCGGCCCTGCACTGATCACAGCAACGTTGGGTGGTAAAACAGGTTCTGCCTCATTGACTGTCGTACCAGCTGTTACCTTGAACTCAATTGCAATCACTCCCGCCACAGCAAATCTGGCGATAGGTTCTACCCAGGCGTTCGTAGCGATTGGTACGTATTCCGATAGTAGCAATGTCAATGTGACGAATTTGGTTACCTGGAGTTCAGGTAGCAGTTCGGTTGCAAGTATATTGTCTAGTGGTATTGCAACTGGCGTGACAACAGGTACATCAGTCATCACAGCGAGTTTGAATGCGAAGTCTGCGACAGCGACACTTACTGTCGTATCCAGCCCGGCTCTGACTTCGATTTTCATTGCCGCACCGCCAGCGAGTTTGCTTGTGGGCGGAACGCAGAATCTGGTCGCAACAGGTAATTACTCGGATGGCAGTACCGCCAATATTACCAACAGCATCACATGGAGTTCTGGTGCAAGTACGATTGCTACGGTGAATACAAGTGGGCTGGTCTCTGCAGTCTCTCCTGGTACTACACCTGTTGTGGCGATATCTGGCACTAAATCTACTTCAGTGACGATTAATGTATTGCCTGTCGCAACTTTAAATTCCATCGCCGTGACCCCAGCCTCGCCAAGCATAGCCGTCAATGGTGCGCAAAGTCTGATCGCTACCGGTAGCTTTGCAGATGGCAGTAACCTCAATATCAGCAATTCTGTCACCTGGGCTTCTGCTAACGCGGCAGTTGCTTCGGTGTCGGCGACGGGTGTTGTCAATGGCTTGTCTGGTGGTACCGCCGCCGTTACTGCCAGTTTTGCTGGCAAGCTGGGTAGTGCCAGTTTGACGGTAACACCTGCAGTCACGCTGACGGGTATTACGCTTGCGCCAGTTAATGGCTCAGTACCTGTTGGATCATTGCAGCAATATACGGCGACCGGCACTTACTCAAACGGCACAAGCAATAACATCAGCAGCACAGTAAGCTGGAATTCAAGTGTAGGTAGTGTCGCCAGTATCTCATCCATTGGACAAGCTACGGCACTTGCAGCAGGTGTGACAAATATCACGGCGACGCAAGGTGCGCAAACAGCAAGTACGAGTTTCACCGTGACAGCCGCACCAGTGGCAAGTATTAACCTTGGTAGTGCAGCCAGCTTTGCCGTCTTGGCTGGTGTATCAATCACCAACAACTCTGGTGGCATTACCCTGGTGAGTGGTGATGTAGGTGCACCATCGCAGATAGTTGATCCAGTGCAGGCAGCAGGTTTTAGCAATTACAAATCTGGTGCCATATTGAACACGGCATTGGCCGACCTGCAAGTTGCCATTGCTGATGCGAATAGCCGCACCTGCACTGTTAATTCTGCCAGTGGTGTTGATCTGGGCGGGCAGACATTTACACCTGGTGTGTATTGCTATGCCGGTGCCATCACTATTACCGGAACTTTCACGATGAATGGTCCTGGCCTGTATCTGTTCCGTAGCAGTTCTACTTTAAATACGAATGCGAACTCCATCGTTGCCTTAAATGGTGGTGCGTTAGCGGCCAGTGTCTTCTGGGTACCTGTATCAGCAACAACTCTTGGCGCAAACAGCGTGTTCAAGGGAACTATCATGGGGCAGTCTGCAGCCATCACGATGGGGGATACTGCGACCCTGCAAAACGGCCGGGTATTATCGGGCAGCGCTGTGACGCTTAAAAATAATGTGATTGTACGTTAAACACACATGGATATCTGAAAGAGTTCCCGATGAACTCTTTCAATAAATCATCCAATAAGTCATTCAATAAATTCGGCAAATTCATCAGGAGAAAATTATGGCGCTGTCAAAAAAATTAGTCACACTTAACGTGTTCGCTTGTGCACTTCTTGCCAGTCAACTGGCGCAAGCTGATGAACCGTGGACCAACCAGGACTGGGCAGACAATGCGTGGTACTTGGGTGTGGGGGCTGGACGTGCAAACACCAGCATTGACAAAGACAGAATAGTACGTAGCCTCATGGACAATGGTGCAAGTTCTGTGACATTCGGATCAAATGAGCGTGATACTGCCTTCAAGCTGTTCATGGGCAAGCAAATGAATCGATACTTTGCCATAGAAGCAGGCTACTTTGATCTTGGCAAGTTTGGATTCAATGCCACTACTACACCGCCAGGAGCCATCAACGGTGAAGTGGGATTTCGCGGATTTAATCTGGATCTGGTGGGGCAGTTACCGTTGACTGAGCGCTTCTCTTTGCTTGGGCGTGTGGGTGCAAATTACACCAGAGCTGACGCGCACTTCAGTGGCAATCGCCTTTTCGCGATAACAGATCCCAATCCCACCGAGAAAAAGCTGAACCCAAAAGTTGGTATCGGACTGGAATATAAATTTACGCAAGCATTGGCAATGCGTGGTGAGGCAGAAAGATATCGCATCAATGATGCGGTACATAATCGTGGCGATGTGGATTTTTATTCTGTCAGCCTCGTCTATAAGTTTGGTAAGCCAGCTTATGCAAGGCCAGCAGCTTACACAGCACCACCAGTACCTGTGATGCAACAAGATCCTATACCCGTTACTGTTGCGCAAAATCCACCACCGCCACCAAGACCGCAACCGGTGTCTGAAAAAATCACTTTCAGTGCAGAAGCCTTGTTTGACTTTGATAAATCCGTCGTCAAACCACTAGGCAAGCAGGCACTAGATGATTTGTTGAATAAGCTGCAGGGCATGAATACCGAAGTGATGATTACCGTTGGTCACACTGATTCTGTAGGCAGTGATGCATATAATCAGAAATTATCCATCCGTCGTGCTGAAGCAGTAAAAGCCTATCTGGTTAGCAAGGGAATTGATGCAACACGCGTCTATACCGAAGGTAAGGGTGAAACCCAGCCAATCGCTGATAACAAGACTAGTGATGGGCGTTCCAAAAACCGTCGCGTGACTGTGGAAGTGGTTGGTTCACGCAGATGAGGCATTTGTAGTGTGATTGCCTCTTTCTTCTGATTTTTTATGAAATGTATTTTATGTGTCGTCCAGAGAAAAACTGGACGACATTTTTTTGCAGGAGCAATTCAGCATTTCTCGGAAACTTCAATAAAGGATGACAGTAAAAACGAATAGGTCCGCCGTAAAAATATTAAAACCGCATGATCTTCTCAGGCGGTTCGAATACTTGAAAATTTTCAGATGCTGTTTGTTGAAGAGCTATTTTCACTCACCTGCACAAAATATTTGATAGGAATTTGGGGTTAACGGTTAAATAAACCAGTCTTTTGAGTGACGTCGGATTCACTCATTGAAAATCTTTTGAGTATGTTATTTTGATCAAATAACACAACGAGTTCTTTTTTCTTGCCGCTGGCAGATGCGCCAAATAAGTTGACGATAGGAACATAGCTAATTGCATCTGCAGAGACATTGGTAAATTCGTAGTTCCATATTTCTAATCCACCATCTGTAAAAGTTGTTTTGAGCGGTGAGCCAAATAGTGCACGCACTTCATCTCTTGTCGTTTTTCCTTCAACTAATTTTTGTTTGGCCGAGCTCTCAGATTCTTTGCGAAGACTTTCATTCCCAACGCTGGCACATCCTGCAAGGAAGAGGGCGGAAAGAAGTACAGATGCCATTGCTATTTTTTTCATGTAGATAGTCCAATTGATCGTTATTAATTGCAATCTGAGTTTGATTTGCAGATAAAAATGAAGGGCGAAGGATTATCATATCGGAAAATATGCAACTAAATGTAATAATATTTGCGTATGCTAATTGAAATTCGAGTTGATCGTTGTGAAAGAGATGCCACAGTCAGACTGCATAAGAAAAATGTGAGTCTGTTGCGAGGTGTTTGAGCAACGTGGCTGACTGGATATACATGAAGCAAATCACTCATGGAATTTCAAACAGGTCTGACCATAATGCCTTAGTCGCATTTGCTCCAATTTCTGACAATATGGGCGGCACCCTGGCTCTGTCTTCACCTTGCAGCCGTATGCCATGCTGCAATTTACGGAATAAGCGATAAGCATCTGATATTTTATTAGCCAGTTGCAAGTCAATCAGGCCTAACTCGCCGCAACGTTTTAATAAGGCGATATTGCCTTTGTTGGCGGTTAATTCAGGATACTGGTTTGCATATTTCAATACCAGAAATTGTACGATGAATTCTATATCTATCATGCCACCCGCATCCTGCTTGAGGTCAAACAGGTCGCTGCGATTCACGTTGGCATCATGCATTTTTTTGCGCATGCTGATGACTTCAGTTCGCAATTTCTCTATATCTCTTTGCTGGCGCAAGACTTGTTCACGTATTTGCTCAAACTGCGCACCTATGCTGGCATCGCCTGCGCAAAAGCGGGCGCGTGTCAGTGCCTGATGTTCCCATAGCCAGGCAGATTTTTCCTGATAACGGGCAAAGGAAGAAACTGAGGACACCAACAGGCCACTGGCTCCATCTGGACGCAAGGCAATATCAATATCAAACAAAATACCTGCTGGCGTATGACAGGTCATCCAGGTGATGAAGCGTTGTGCCAGCTTGGCATAGTTCGCAGGTGCCTCCTGGTCTTCATCTTCATACAAAAAGATCACGTCAAGATCAGAAGCGTAGCCCAGCTCTTTACCACCTTGTTTGCCATAGGCGATGACCGCAAAGCTGGGCTCGGCTTTATGCCTGGTAGCGATAGTTTGCCAGGCAGATTGCAAGACGGCTTCGACGATAATGTCGGCCAGTTGTGACAGTTCATCTGCCAGATGTTCTACGCTGAGTTGGCCTTCCAGATCTTGCGCCAGCAAGCGAAATTGCATGGCATGATGCATTTCACGCAGGGTTTCCATTTGCCTTTCAGTGTCGCCAGCATGCTGCGCCAGATGCTGTTGTAAATCCACGCGGAATGCTGGCCAGTCCGGGCGCTGATGCAATGATGACTCATCCAGCAATTCATCCAGCAGCAGAGGGTGGCGCGTCAGGAACTTGGCTGCCCAGTCAGACGCTGCCATCATGCGTATCACTCTTGCCAAAGCATGTGGGTATTCAGTTAACAGTGCGAGGTAAGCCGCGCGGCGGGCGATGGCTTCCATGAAGTCGAGCAGGCGGTTCCATGCCAGTGATTGGTTGCTGCTTTGCCTGGCGATAATGTTGAGAGCATTATTGACCAGTGCCACCAGTTTCATGCGGCTGGCTTCAGACAGGGATTGCACCTTCGGTGATTGCCAGGTGGCGTGCAGGCGCTGGCTGAATGCTGCAGCATCCTGTGCTGAAAATTCCAGACCTGCCAAATGGGCAGCGATCAGTTCATCACTGTCAGGGCTGGACAGGCTCACTGCCAGCATGCCCTGTTCATTTTCGCTATTGTTCTCGGCCTTGTCGCGGAAGATGGCATCAAACTGATCGGCGATGAATTCACGGTGAGGGCGCAACTGATCCAGCAATTCTGCCACGCTGGTACAGCCCATCATCTGCGCTATCCTTAACTGGTCCTCATCCCTGGCCGGGAAGGTATGGGTCTGGGCATCATCCAGATATTGCAGTCTATGTTCGAGATTGCGCAAAAAGGTGTAGGAGCACAGCAGTTTTTCTATGATGGGTGCATCCATGATGCCTTTTTCTGCAAGTGTCTGCAAAGTCAGGCGGGTGGAGCGATCACGCAGACTGGCATCGCGGCCACCGCGTATCAGTTGGAAAACCTGTGCCAGAAATTCTACTTCCCTTATTCCACCACGTCCGAGCTTGACGTTATTGCTGCGCTCTGGATGTTTGGTTTCCTGGCGCACGACTTCAGCCCGGATCTGGGCATGCATGGAACGCAAGGAGTCAATCGCGCCATAATCAAGATAACGACGATAGACGAAAGGGCGGATGATTTTTTCCAGCGCAGCGATGTCTTCGGCATTGCCCGTCATTGCCCTGGCCTTGACCCAGGCATAACGCTCCCATTCTCGCCCCTGTATCAGGAAATACTCTTCTATCATATTGAAACTGGCGACCAGCGGTCCAGATGCGCCATTCGGGCGCAGGGCCATATCGACACGGAAGCTATAACCGTCTTCTGTCACTTCAGAAATGGCAGCAATAAGTTTTTTACCCAGGCGGCTGAAATACTCATGGTTGGACAGGCTGCGCTGGCTGGAGTCTGAGGTTTGTGTTTCGCCGTCTTCGGCATAGCAAAAAATCAAATCTATATCTGAAGAGACGTTGAGTTCATAGCCACCCAGTTTGCCCATACCCAGCACGATCATCGCTTGTTGGGTGCTACTTTCTTCCCCTATGGGAATACCATGCATGGCTTGCATTTCGGCATTCAGGGCTTGCAGATGCTGTTGTACGACAAAATCTGCAAACAGGCTGATCGTCGTAATAACTTCATTGAGATCGGCTTGACCACACAAGTCGCGTTTGATCAGGGTGCAGACCACCAGTTTGCGCAGACGGCGCATGGCTTTGTTAAGAGATGCACCTTCGTATATTTCTTTTTGTAAAAACTGCGCAAAATGGGCCGGGCTCAAGGATAATTCAGAAACTTGCTGTAACTGCTCATTTCGGCTGGTATCTGCTTCCATGCAATGAATGAAAAAGCGGGAGGCCTGGAGAATTTCGGCGTTCATGCTGGTGCTTGCGGTCATAATAGGGTTGTAATAAAGCTGAAATGGACAGATATGGTCAGTGTTGTGATTGATTTTAAGCGATAAGAGTCGGCCAGGGTGGTATTGGCTGCCAGGACTATGCAAGCAGCAGTAATTAATTTTATACTCCTTGGGAGTATAAAATTGATGTCAAGTGCCAGAGTGGGTTAAGCTTGATTGTTGTGGGAGTTATTTAATTGATAATGATTGCTGTCTATTTACTGACAGCATGCTAAAAATTCCGGGCTTGTTTTGCTAATATTTCCCGGCATGTGAGGATTTGCGCAAGAACAATGAAGCTTGCTGATTTGCAAGCGCATGGCTTTTGCGCAAGTCTTACTTACAAATAAATTGAACATTAGCAATGACACAAGTAGATCAAGAGAACATTGCTAACACCGCCGTCAAGGACGACAAGCCAGGTCATTTTGGGCGGCTCTGTCGTTTTACCTGGCGAACTTGCGATAAAAGCCTGCGCTTCACGCTCAGGCTGATATTGGTATTGTATTTTCTGTTTTGCATACTGGTGCTGGTATTGCGTTATGTCGTATTGCCCAATGTAGACAGGTACAAGCCTGATATAGAGCAGGCTATTTCAAACTCTCTGGGACGGCAATTGCAGATTGCCAGTCTGCGCGCTTCCTGGCAGGGCCTCAATCCACAACTGACGCTGGAAAATGTGGTGCTGCATGACAAGCAGGGTGGCACCGCGCTGGTTTTGCCTGAAGTGTCGGCAACCATGTCCTGGTGGACGCTGGCAGTTGCCGATT
This sequence comes from Undibacterium sp. TC9W, assembly GCF_049339865.1. Classification (NCBI taxonomy): domain Bacteria; kingdom Pseudomonadati; phylum Pseudomonadota; class Betaproteobacteria; order Burkholderiales; family Oxalobacteraceae; genus Undibacterium; species Undibacterium sp. TC9W. The sequence continues at coordinate 9,220 of NZ_JBMPPJ010000007.1, forward strand.
TGCGTTTTGAACGTATCGTCATCAATCAGCCTTCTCTCGATATACAGAGGGACGCGGATGGCAAAATCTATGTGGGCGGTTTTCATATCGATCCTGCCGCTGAGAGCAAGGGGCAGGGCCTGGATTGGGTGCTGGCCCAGCATGAAGTATTGATACGCAAGGGGTCTGTGCGCTGGACAGATAAAATGCGCAATGCGGCAGAGCTGAAATTGCCGGATGTGAATTTTCTCTTGCAAAACCAGTGGCGGCATCACAGGTTTGCCCTCAAGGCATCGCCTGATGTCAGTCTTTCTGCGCCTTTGGATATACGAGGCGATTTCCAGCACCCGGTTTTTGCCAAAAAGATTTCAGACTTTTCTTTATGGACCGGCGATTTGTATGCCGACCTGCGCCGTACTGACTTGGCTGCGTTAAAAGCCTATATAGACTACCCGGCAGATGTCAAGAAAGCGTATGGTTCGGTGCGTGCCTGGCTGCATCTGGACAAGGGCAGGCTGGCAGACCTGACTGCAGACCTCAGCCTGGCGGATGTGCTGGGCAAGTTCCGCGCTGACCTGCCTGAGCTGGACATGGCCCTGGTCAGTGGCCGCCTCGTCGCCAGCGAAACCCTGACTTCTACGCATAAGTTCCTGGCGGCCCTGATGGGTAAGGCTGGACATAGTGTTTCTCTCGTTAATTTTTCCATGCGTACGCGCGAGGGCCTGCAATTACCTGCCACCACCATCAAGGAAACATTTACCCCAGGTGACAAGGGCCAGCCCGAAAAGGTGGAGTTGTACGCCAAGACCCTGGATTTACAGACACTGGCCAATTTTGCCGAGCATCTGCCTTTGCCAAACGACCAAAGGCAGATGATGCTGGACTTTGCACCCAAAGGGCAACTCCGTGACTTCACTGCCAAATGGCAGGGTACTTATCCTGATGTGTCGTCTTATAGTGTGAAAGGGCAGTTCATCGACTTGTCGATGACGGCGCAGCCAGCGCAACTGGCCAGAGCCAAAACCGCCACGTCCCCGGCAAAAGCGGCTGTGCCTGCGATACCAGGATTTGAAAATCTGTCGGGCAGCCTGGAGGCCAATGACAAGGGTGGCAGTTTCGTTCTGGATTCCAAAAACCTGTCCTTGCGCCTGTCCAGTTATTTTGTTGATCCTCTCATGCCGTTTTCAAGCCTGAATATGCATGCGCAGTGGCAGTTTGTCGAGCAGGACAAGCTGATTTTCCAGATTCATAAAATGGAAGCGCAACAAGATGGCATGCGCGCCATTTTGTCCGGCAAGCACATCATGTCCATGCGTCACGGTGCTGATGCCCAGCCGGGCGAGGTAGATTTGACCGGTAGTATTACGGGCTTTGACCTGAAGCAGCTTGACCGTTACATTCCCGCCGCGGCAGAAGAGCATTTGCGACACTGGCTGCTGAATTCTATACTCGAAGGCAAGGCCAATGATGTCAGCGTGCGCATACGGGGTGATCTCGCCCATTTCCCATTCCATAATACGGACGGCAAGAAAAACCACAAGAATGAATTCCTGATCAAGGGTAGCCTTGCTGGCGCCAAGCTCGATTTTTCTGCTGGTGCACTGAATGAAGAAGGCAAGCCCCTGTGGCCAGTCATTGATGACATCAAGGGTGGTTTTGTGTTTGATAAAGCCAGGATGGAGATTACTGGCGACACCGCCAAAACCCTGGGTGTTGATCTGAAAAAGGTCAAGGCGATTATTCCTGATTTGTCGCAGCATGGTGCCATCCTGAGTATTGACGGTGCGGTCAGTGGCAGTCTGCAAAATATGCTGGCGTATGTGGGGACGAGCCCGGTTAGTGGCTGGCTGGGGCATTTTCTGAAGGAGGCCAAAACCTCGGCACCTGCTGCCTTGCAACTCAAATTGCAATTGCCCTTACAGCATTTGATAGAGTCAAAAGTCCTTGGCATTTTGCAGTTTGCGAATAACGACGTGGTATTACAGCCTGGCATTCCCCAGGTAACAGGCTTGAATGGCAAGCTGGAGTTCAATGAAACAGGAGTCAACCTCGGGACACTGAGAGGCATGGCGCTTGGTGGCCCGGTACAGATTACTGGTGGCTCGCAAAAAGATAACAGTGTTAAAGTCAGGCTTGATGGTACCGTCACTGCCGATGGCATACGCAAGATCATCCCTGTCGGCATGGTCGATAAAATGGCGGACCGTGTCAGCGGCGCCAGCCGTTACACGGCCAGCATCCATGTCAAAAAAAGGCAGCCGGAAATCATCGTCGATTCAACGATGGCGGGCATGTCACTGAATTTTCCTGCACCCTTGAAAAAGGCCAGCGCAGAGCTCATGCCTTTGCATTTTGAGCTGTTGCCACAGGCAGGCCAGGATGCACAAACCTTGCGTGATGAAATCCGCGTCAGTCTTGGCAACTCCATCAACACCAGATATTCGCGGCAAAAACAGGGTAGTGGACCTTGGCAGGTAGTACGTGGCGGCATAGGCGTCAATGCGCCCGCACCAGAGCCTGATAGCGGTTTGAATGCCAATATAGAATTCAAGTCCCTGAACATAGACGAGTGGCGACGCCTGATGTCGCCAGTGTCTGCGAGCCAGAAAGCCAATGCCGCCGGTGCAGAAAGGGATAGTGCTGAAGTTGATTTGTCGCCTTACCTGGAACCGAGCACGGTTGCTGTCAGGACGCCGCAATTGAATATCATGGGTAAGCAGCTCGAAAATGTCATCGTTGGTGTTTCCCGTCAAAATAAAACCTGGCAAGCCAATATACATTCAAATCAGGTTGCCGGTTACCTGACATGGAATGAGGGTACAGGTGGGCAAGCGCTGAGCAGTATCAAGGCACGCCTGAGTAATCTCATCATTCCCCAGTCGGCAGCTGCCGATGTCAGTGAGTTGCTGGAAGGAAAAAATACCACGACTCAAATTCCTGGTCTGGACATCGTTGCTGAAAACTTTGAGTTGTTCAATAAAAAACTCGGGCATCTGGAACTGCAGGCAGTCAATCAACTCGTCAGTCAGGGCAATGGGCGTGAGTGGCAGATCAATAGGCTGCTGTTGAGAAATCCTGATGCAGACTTTTATGCCACCGGTAAATGGGCAAGTCAGGGTGGAGATGGGAGTACCCAACTCAATTATGTGCTGGATATTGCAAATTCAGGCAAGCTGTTGGAACGTCTGGGTTTTGCCGATGTCTTGCGTGGTGGTAAAGGAAAACTTGAAGGCGATGTGCAATGGAACGGCCTGCCTTTTGCGATGGACATACCCAGCATGAGCGGACAGGTCAAGATGGTGCTTGCTAGTGGGCAATTCTTGAAGGTAGATCCAGGGGCCGCGAAACTGCTGGGCGTGTTGAGCCTGCAATCCTTGCCGCGCCGCCTGACATTGGATTTTCGTGATGTGTTTTCTGATGGTTTTGCCTTTGATTCCATCGCAGGTATTGCGCATATACAGCAAGGTGTGGCAAAAACCGATAATCTGAAGATGCTGGGTGTCAATGCGACTGTGTTGCTGGAAGGAAATGCTGATCTGGTCAGGGAAGCTCAGGACCTGCATGTGACCGTCATTCCTGTGGTGAATGTGGGTACGGCATCGGTTGTTTATGGCCTTGCCGTGAATCCGGTCATCGGCCTTGGCACCTTTCTTGCTCAATTATTTTTGAAAGAACCTTTGAGCAGGGCATTTACGTTTGAGTACAAGGTCAGTGGTTCATGGAAAGAACCAACAGTGACCAAAGTGGAAAGCCGTGACAATCCGTCGGCGATCAAGGCCGCAAGCAAGCCTTGAGTATGGCGGGAATGGAGCCATGTGCTCTGTGACGGTAACATACTGATAAAAGAGGGTGATATGAAGATAGCAGCAATACAAATGATATCCACGCCCGTGCTGGCAGAGAATATGGCAACTGCCAGACGCCTGTTGCAGGAAGCGGCAGCCTCAGGCGCAAAATTATTATTACTGCCTGAATACTGGCCCCTGATGGGCTTGCAGGAAACCGATAAGGTAGATATCGCCGAGCCAGTAGGGCAGGGTCCCATGCAGGCCTTGATGGCCGAAATGGCGGGTACTCTGGGTGTCTGGCTCATCGGTGGCACGATCCCTCTGCAGGCCGCTGAACCTGGCAAGGTCTTGAATACGACCCTGGTCTATGATCCTCAAGGCCAGCAGATTGCGCGCTACGACAAAATTCATTTATTTGGATTCAGCAAGGGTGAAGAGTCGTATGAAGAGGCGCGCACTATCGTCGCTGGTAGTCAGGTCAGCAGTTTTGATGCAGGTTTTGGCAAGGTGGCGCTGTCTATATGCTATGACTTGCGTTTCCCTGAATTATTCCGTGCGCTGGGGACCAGTTCCCTGATCGTTGTGCCTGCCGCATTTACTTATACGACCGGCCAAGCGCACTGGGAAATACTTTTACGTGCCCGCGCCATAGAAAATCAGTGTTATGTGCTGGCTTGTGGCCAGGGTGGCAAGCATGTTAACGGCCGTCGTACCTGGGGGCATAGCATGCTGATCGACCCTTGGGGCAAGGTCTTGAATGTATTGGAAGAGGGCGAGGGTATAGTCAGTGGCGACGTTGATGAAAGCCTGATTGCCAGCATACGCGAAAGTTTGCCGGCATTGCGCCATCGCAAGTTATGAGGCCTGCGGAAGTCTGGATTGAGTCTGGACTGAGTCTGGACTTAGATAAGCTGACAATCAGCGAAGTGAGCAGACCAGAGAAACCCGCAGATGCTCTACAATGTCAGTGTGTGCGCCAGCGCTTTGCATGTATGTTGCCAGTATTTTTGCAAATATTTTGCAAGTAATGTGCGCTAATTTAATTGCAGTGTAAATAACTTATTCTATGACTCCATTTGATCCCGCCATGAGCCACCTCGCTATCGCACGCGATATTTTGCTGACCCCATTTGGCCTTGATGAAGCCAAACTCAGCAAGGTGCTGGGCAGCATGTTCACGCATAAAGTCGATTATGCCGATTTGTATTTCCAGTTCACCCGCAACGAGGGCTGGAGCCTGGAAGAGGGCATAGTCAAGACTGGCAGTTTTTCTATTGACCAGGGTGTGGGTGTACGTGCCATTTCTGGCGATAAAACCGCATTTTCTTACTCTGATGAAATATCTGAGCAAGCCCTGTCCGATGCTGCCAGGGCAACCCGTACTATCGCCCGTCAGGGTACTGGCAAAATCCAGGTGGCATCCAGCCTCAAAGGTCTGGATAACCGCTCTCTGTATTTGCGTGATGACCCCCTGCATTCCATGGACGCCAATCAAAAAGTCCAGTTGCTTGAAAAAATCGAGAAAATCGCCAGAGCCAAAGACCCGCGCATAGTGCAGGTCATGGCCAGCATGGCCGGTGAATATGATGTGGTGCTGGTGGCACGCAGTGATGGTGTGATTGCTGGCGACATCCGCCCTCTTGTGCGTGTTTCACTGACGGTCATTGCTGAACAAAATGGTCGCCGTGAAGTGGGTACCAGCGGCGGTGGTGGCCGTCATGATTATTCGTATTTCACTGATGCATTGCTGGAGCAATATGCAGACGAAGCTGTCAAATCAGCACTGGTGAATCTGGAAGCACGCCCGGCCCCGGCTGGCCCGATGACCGTGATACTTGGCCCTGGCTGGCCTGGCGTACTGTTGCATGAAGCGATAGGTCATGGTCTGGAGGGTGACTTCAACCGCAAGGGTTCCAGCACTTTCTCTGGTCGCATAGGTGAGCGTGTCGCAGCCAAAGGCGTGACGGTGGTGGATGATGGCACCATGCTGAATCGCCGTGGCTCCCTGAATATGGACGATGAGGGCAATCCTACCCAGTGCACGACACTGATAGAAGATGGCATCCTCAAAGGCTATATGCAAGACACCATGAATGCGCGTCTCATGAAAATGCCGGTGACTGGTAATGCCCGCCGTGAATCCTTTGCCCATTTGCCTATGCCGCGTATGACCAACACTTATATGCTGGCTGGTGACAAAGATCCCGAAGAAATTCTCGCATCTGTTAAAAATGGTCTCTACGCTGTCAACTTTGGCGGTGGTCAGGTCGATATAACGAACGGTAAGTTCGTATTTTCGGCCAGCGAGGCATATATGATAGAAAACGGTAAAGTCACCTATCCAGTCAAGGGCGCTACCCTGATAGGCAATGGCCCGGAGGTCCTGAATCATGTCAGCATGATAGGCAATGACCTGCGCCTGGACTCAGGTATTGGTGTCTGTGGCAAGGAAGGGCAGAGTCTCCCAGTCGGCGTTGGTCAGCCAAGCCTGCGTATAGAAGGCCTGACTGTAGGGGGCACTGCCTGATGGCTTGTGGCTCTCCATGTATTGACATACCGGGCTTGCACACATGATAGTCATTGCCATTGTCTCTGCGAAAGGTGGGGTCGGCAAGACCACGATCACCGCGAATCTGGGTGTAGGCATGGCGCAGCGTGGGTTTCCTGTCACTATTGTTGATCTTGATCCGCAAAATGCCATGCAATGGCATCTTGGCGGCCTTGAGGCAGGCGAGACCAATGGTGTCAGCCTGTTGACGGCGGCACGCGCCAAGTTGATGGATGCTTGCTACACGAGTCAATTCGGATTGAATTTTGTCCCCTTTGGCAATGGTGGCGAAAAGCAGCGCATGCGTTTTGAAGATGTGCTCGAGCAGCAAGAGCCCTGGCTGCGCAAGAAGTTGCAGGCTGCAAAACTGCCTGCCAATGCCATCGTCTTGCTGGATACACCGCCTGGGCCTTCGGTCTACCTAAAGCAGGCGATCCATGCAGCAGACTTTTTATTGGTTGTGGTTCTCGCCGATGCGGCTTCATATTCAACCCTGCCCGAGATGGAAGAATTGATTTCCACCTATGGACATAGAAATCAGGCAGATATTGGTTCCGCTTATATAGTTAATCAGGGTTCAAAGCGGCAACTGGCGCAAGATGTGCTTGCCTTGATTGCCGACAGGCTGGGTGAGCGCATGGTGCCCTACATCGTTCAGGAAAGTCCGCAAGTCGAGGAAGCGCTCGCCTATGAGCGCCCGGTGCTCGAGTACAAGCCGGATAATCCCGCGTCTTTAAGCATACAAAAAATTATAGACTGGTTGCTGGCCGGTTTAATGGGTGGGCGCTGACGTTTCAATTGCGCGACCATGCTGAAATTTTCCCGCGCCTGTTAACACCCTCTGACCGTTTTTTGTGAGCACGCTTGTCTGCATTGGTAATGTGTGACGCATAGTGCAAACGCCAATAAATTGTGCTGTTTTAGCTCAGTAATTGTGAAAATGGTTTGCAAAATAATTAAATTTTTATAAATGCTTGGTCTTATTATTAATTGTTGACAATTCACCATTCATATAGGCTGGACTAGCAATAATGGCGAGTGGTAAAGTCGCAACGAATCAACACTCTCTATGATTTGCGTGTCACGATAGTAGCCATAGAGAAAAAGTTAACGCAAAGGTGTAATCAGCATGTCCACAAAAACTATTCGTTATTACGAAGAGCAGCAGTGCTCAGTTCAATGGAGATCTTTCCTTGGAGCATTTTCTGCTGAGTTCGCTTCCAAAGGGGAGCCTGGCGACCTGCGCGCTTTCATGCATCAACTGGGTCGCACCATGGCTGCGGGTTTTCATGTGGATGACGGCAGCAGCCTGCAAGCGCTGGAAGCATGCATGAACAAGGTTTGGTCAGAAATGAACTGGGGCTGGGTTGATCTGGTTGAAGAAACCGATGCGCTGGTCGTTGCCCACCACGCCTCGCCACTGAAAGTGGCGTTCGGAGAACAGGCACTGGAATGGTCACCAGCTTTGCTGGAAGGTGTTTATGCGCAATGGTTTGATGGCCTGGGTATGGACAAGTCCTTGCGTCTGACACAGCGGGCTGGCGTATTCGAAGATGGACAATTATTTGTATTTGATTTGAAGAAGCAGTCAGAAGAACCGTCTTATTTCACACGTCGTTAATTGAATCGTGACGCTGCAAGTAACCGGAGCTGGTGAACATTATGGATGATGACGTAAAAAATCTTTTTCAGAAATTTGGGCAATCGACTGATGCGTATCGCGAAATCAATCGCGACGCTGACAGTGAACAGGCAAAACAGCGCTGGCCCTTGTTGCGTGACGTACATCTGCACGCGGGACCAGTTCCTGCCGCAGCACCCGCACGTGCTCAGTACAGGGAAGAAGAGCTGGCTGCGCCAGTCCATTTGAATGACAGTCCTTTCCGTCCCGCTGCCGCGAAAACTACGGTGAGCAGAGCAACTGCGGTTAAAGTTAGCGCCGCGCAAGCCGCGCCTGAGGGGCATGCAAGTATCAGGCACAGCTCTCAATTGCCTTTGAAGCAAATGCTGATGCAAAAGGCTGCAGTCGAAGAGCAAGAGCCGGAACCAGAAGTAGCGTCTCCATTTTTGTCAAGAGTTTTACCTTCGGCACCAAAGCAAAATACTGCTGGTAAAAAAGAGTCTGTTACCAGTGGCTTGTTTTCCGGCAGGGGCCAGGTCTCACCTGAGCGTGAAGTGGAAGCGCCTGCGCATGCTGTGCCCGGTATTGCTGCAAGCACTGACATACGCAAACCTGTGAATGTCAGTCCTGCGCAAGTGATGCCGGCTACTGTCATACACAGCATACCTGCAGCGCATGCCATGCCTGTGAAACAAGCCCATGTACATGTTGAAGAACAGCGTAATCAAAGCGTGAAAACCAAACCCGCCAGCAAAGACCAACCGGTCAGTGCAGTCTTTGGTCGCCTGGCTGGCAAGCAGGAAGAAGCCAAGCCAGCCGATGCGGGTACCAATTCATTCTTTAAAAAAATATTTAAACCATGAGGGTAGTTGCCGTCATTTCTCCCAAGGGTGGGGTAGGTAAAACTACCGTTACCGCAAATCTGGCGGCATCCCTGGCCCGTCTCGGTCCACGCATCACCATACTGGACCTCGATCCGCAAAACGCACTCAGATTGCATTTTGGTATGGCACATGATGATGCTAGTGGTATTGCGCAGCAAGAAACCATGGAAAATAGCTGGACAAATTTCTTGTTTGAGAGCGCCTATGGTGTCGATTTTCTGCCTTATGGCAGTGTGGATGAAGGTCAGCGTGCAGTTTTCGAACAGGAAATCAAGGCCGATCCAAAATGGCTCGCAAAGAAACTGGCTTCGCTGAATTTATCTGAAAATAGCGTGGTCCTGATAGACACGCCACCTGGTCCCAGTATTTATCTGCAACAGGTCTTGCATGCAGCAAATTATGCGCTGGTGGTGTTAAAGCCAGATGCGGCCTCTTATTCAACGATACCATCGATAGAATCCCTGATCGATTATTACTGTGCTGACCGTAAGGAGTTTCTGGGTTATTGCTATCTGCTGAATCAGATGGACGCCGTCAAGCAATTGAGCCGCGATGTGTTTGGCATGTTGCGCAGCAGTCTGGGTAAACGCTTCATACCTGTCACTATTCACAAGGATGAGGCAGTCAGTGAAGCGCTGGCTTGCCAGACACCAGTTTCCTATTATTCACAGCATTGTTCTGCTACGCATGACATGCAAGAGCTGACGGCCTGGCTGCAAACGAATTTCAGATTGGTTGATTAAATGCGTTCGATACTTAACTCCCGATATCTCTATGGTCGCCTCAACGACCTGGGGCGTGCCATGGTCAACTGGCCAGGCTGGGAGCGCAAGACACCGCGTTTTCTGGCCTTGATGGTCGCAGTGTTTTTGTACTGGACCAGTATCAGCATCCCGCTGGATTTGCCGCTGCAAACACTGTTTTCGATTATCATTTTTAGTACTGCGCTGTATCTGCGTCGGTATACCGGCACGCTGATTTCACTTGTGATGGTGATGTTCTCCATCAGTGCCACCAGCCGCTATATCTATTGGCGCATCACATACACCATAGGCACAGACAATCTGATCGACCTGTTCTTTGCGCTGGTGTTGATCATGGCTGAGGTGTATGCCTGGCTGGTGCTGTTGCTGGGTTACTTGCAAACTGCCTGGCCTTTAAAGCGTAAGCCAGTCATGATGCCGCCAGATACCTCGACCTGGCCTACGATAGATCTGTTCATCCCCAGCTACAACGAAGACCTGGCCGTAGTTAAGCCTACCGTGCTGGCGGCGATGGGTATAGACTGGCCCAAGGATAAACTCAATATCATTATCCTCGATGACGGACGTCGCCCTGCCTTTGCCGAATTTGCGGCCTCAGTCGGTGTACAGTGTTTTACCCGTGCGGATAATAATCATGCGAAGGCCGGTAATATCAATGCTGCCTTAAAACGCACGACCGGAGATTTCGTCGCGATCTTTGATTGCGATCACATGCCTACGCGTTCGTTTTTGCAATATACGATGGGCTGGTTCCTGGTTGATCCCAAGCTGGCGATGGTACAGACACCCCATCATTTTTTATCACCAGATCCGTTTGAACGCAATTTGCAAACCTTCCGCAATGTACCAAATGAAGGTGAATTATTTTACGGCCTGATACAGGACGGTAATGACCTGTGGAATGCGACTTTCTTTTGCGGTTCCTGCGCCATCCTGCGTCGCACCTATCTCGAAGAAGTCGGCGGCATTGCGGTAGAAACCGTGACCGAAGATGCCCACACGGCATTGAAAATGCAGCGCCTTGGCTATAACACTGCCTACCTGGCCCTGCCGCAGGCTGCGGGTCTGGCAACTGAGAGCTTGTCTGCGCACGTTGGTCAGCGTATACGCTGGGCGCGTGGCATGGCGCAGATTTTCCGTACTGATAATCCCCTGCTGGGCAAGGGGCTTAGTTTTGGCCAGCGGCTTTGCTACAGCAATGCCATGCTGCATTTCTTTTATGGTTTGCCGCGCATGGTGTTCTTGCTGGCACCATTGTCCTATCTGTTCTTTGAGGTGCATATTATCAAGGCTTCGGCCTTGTCGATCGCAGCTTACTCCTTGCCTCACCTTTTACACGCCAACCTCACCAATTCACGCATACAGGGCGCGCACCGGCATTCCTTCTGGGCCGAGGTGTATGAGGCGACGCTGGCCTGGTATATCTTCCGCCCCACACTGGTAGCGCTGATCAACCCAAAACTTGGTAAGTTCAACGTGACTGCCAAAGGTGGTCTGGTCGAGCAGGAGCATTTTGACTGGTCGATTTCCAAGCCCTACCTGATCATGCTGGGCATGAATGTGTTGGGATTTTTTGTCGGTATTGGCCGTGCATTGTGGTGGAATACCTACGAGATGGATACCGTTATTCTGAATATGCTGTGGACGATTTATAACCTGGTTATCCTTGGTGCTACCCTTGCCGTGGCAACAGAATCCAAACAGGTAAGACGCACACACAGGGTCAGGGCAGTATTGAATGCGACCCTGCGTTTGAACAATGGTCACTCCATAGTTTGCCGTACTGAAGATTTTTCCATGGGTGGCATGTCTTTCCGTGTACCTGAAGGTTTTCAGATGCACAAGGATGAAGATTTGATGATTTCCCTGTATGGCACCAACGGGGAGTCAGTATTTCCGGCCAGGACAGTGTTCTTCAAGGATAATCTGCTTAGTGTGCAATTCGCGCCGCTCGATTTGCAGCAGGAAATGGATTTGATCAATTGCACCATAGGCCGTGCCGACGTCTGGCTCAGCTGGTCAAACGACAGGGATATCGACCACCCGCTGAATGGTTTGAAAGAAATCGCCTACCACAGCATGCGCGGGTTCAGCAGGTTTGGTAGCAGCATGAAGCAATACGTAGCGGAAAGAACAGGGCATATGAATAAAATAAATGAGGCGTCCATCGTGAAAAACATCGTGACAAGTGTCAGAGCTAAATTAACGCGCAAAGGCAGTAGCACGGCTCTGGCCATACTTTGTGGCGTAACAGCGGTAGCGCACCATGAAGATGGTTTGGCCAAGTCCAAACATGCGAGCGCGAGTGCTTCAGCAACAGCTACCGCCCAGCCTGCCGTTACTGAAAAAATTGCGTTGGAAGACTTGCAGCCAACCTCGGTGATCGGTGGACAAAAGACCTATAACATCAGCCTCAAGGACATGATAGGCGTCAGCTCCAGTGTCGAATTGCGTGGCACCGAGGGCGAGCGTTCTTTCCCCTTCACCGTACGCAGTGACGAGGTGATTACCGCAGCCAAGGTAAAATATGGCATTGCCTATTCACCTGCCTTATTGCCTGATCTGTCGCACATACAGGTGCTGGTCAACAATGAACTGGTCAGTGTTGTTCCTTTACCGAGAGAGACGTCCAAAGGCATAGTGCGTGAAGACGTGATAGATCCACGGTTTTTTGCTGACTTCAATCAACTCAGTTTTAAACTCATAGGCCATTACACCAGGGATTGTGAAGACCCTTATCACTCCAGCCTGTGGGCCAAGCTCAGTCACACCACCAATCTGGAATTGACAGTTTCTCCCCTGACCCTGGCAAATGACCTGGGTATGTTGCCAGCGCCTTTCTTTGACAGACGCGACAACAAATTGCTGGAGCTGCCTTTTATCCTGCCCGCAACACCTTCACTGGAAGTCTTGCGCAATGCGGGTGTCGTTGCTTCCTGGTTTGGACATCTGTCTTCTTATCGTGGCGCACGCTTTCCTATCGAAGCCAATACCCTGCCACGTGGTAACGCCGTGTTGTTTGCCACCGCCAATGAAGCACCGGCAGGCGTGACTTTGCCAGCGATTGCTGGCCCGACCCTGGCTATCATGGCAAATCCAGCCAACCCCAAAGCCAAGTTGTTGCTGGTGCTGGGACGTGATGTCAATGAACTCAAGATTGCCGTACAAGCCCTGACCATGGGTCAGATGGCCATGTCTGGCGAATCTGCCGTGATCAAGAATCTTAAAGAAATCGATCCACGCAAAGCCTACGATGCGCCAAAATGGCTGCCTACTGATAGACCAGTCAAGTTTGGTGAACTGGCTGCGCCACCGGCACTGAAAGTCAATGGCCTGACACCAGACCTGATACGCGTGAACCTGCGCGTTGCGCCTGATTTGTTCACCTGGCAAAAAGAAGGCGTGCCTATCGATTTGCGTTACCGTTTCACGCCGCGTCCTACCGTTGATAAATCGACTTTGAACATCGGTATCAATGATGAGTTCGTGCGCTCCCTGCCTTTGTCCGGCACGCAGGTAGAAAAAGGCAAGATCAAGGAATCGGTCATGCTGTTCTTCAAGGATGGCCAACGTTATGCCCAGGATGAAATCCAGGTGCCGACTTTCCGCATCGGTGCAGAGAACCAGTTGCAATTCCACTTCTTTTACGATTACCCAAAACAAGGGGCATGTAAAGATGTGTATCTGGACAATGTGCGCTCTGCTATAGATCCAGATTCAACGATCGATTTTTCGAACATGCCACACTATGCTGCCATGCCTAATCTGGCATATATGGCAAATGCCGGCTTCCCATTCACACGCATGGCAGACCTGGCGCAAACAGCCATCGTCATGCCAGACCGTCCAAATGCGCAAGAGATGGAATTGTTCCTCAATGTCATGGGCCGCATGGGTGAATCTACAGGTTACCCGGTACTGAACAGTACCCTGATCCGTAGCGCTGACGTTGAAAAACATAGTGATAAAGACTTCCTGCTGTTAGGTGCAAGCGGCAATCTGCCTTTGCTCAAACAATGGTCAAAATACATGCCGATGAGCATGGATGAAAACGGCAACCGTCTGCAATTGCCTACAGGTTTCCTGCGTCTCGTGACACGCTGGGCTGGCCGTGATCTTGATACCATGGAACGCCATGCCGGTGAAATGCTGGCCAAGACTGGCAATGCCTTTGGTGCCATGATGCAGTTTGAATCACCTTTGTCCAGCGGACACAGCGTGATTGTCATGACCTCTGGTGACTCGGCCAGCCTGGCTGATCTGACCGCGGGTTTGAACAAGGCTGATCTGCGTAGCAAATTCCAGGGTGATCTGGTGCTCATCAAGGGCGAGCGTATCGCCAATGCACAAATAGGTGAAACCTATTACTCAGGCAGCTTGCCCTGGTGGACCTGGTTGAAGTGGCATTTATCTACCCAGCCTTTCATCATGATTATTTTCCTGATGTTGGCCTCGTTGATTGCTGCGACCATGCTGTTCCGTTTCTTGCGCAAGAAAGCAGCATCCCGCCTGGCGCTGGAAGATAAAAAGAAATAATTGAAATGGATTGAGTTGTTTGGGCGGCGTTCTATCTGAAGCGTAAAATAAGTAGATAGCGCTGCCCATTTTCTTGATTTAACACCTGACACAGTGCTGATTTTCTGAGGTGACGATAAACAAGCTGACTCACAGAAAAAAGCGATCATTAGGGGAAGTAAATGGTCTTCAAGAAGAAAGCGATAGTCTTTGCGCTTTTGACGGTTTTTTTTGATAGCGAAACTGCGTTCGCGCAATCAGCTTTGACACAGCAATTGAAAGAGCAGGCGCAGTTCTGGCAACAACGCGGCCGTGACGACAATGCGGCAGATATCTGGCGCAAGTTGTTGAAGGTTGATGCCAATAATATCGATGCGCTGATGGCCTTGTCCGTACTTGAAGCCAAGGCAGGTAATCCCGAGCAGGCCAAAACCTATTTTTCGCGTTTGCGTGGTACGCAGGCGAGTTCTGCACAAATACGTAATGTTGAACAGGCTTTGCGCCGGGGTAGCAATGGTGGCGTAGGCCAGCTGGAAAATGCCCGCTTGCTTGCCAAACAGGGTGATACTGAAGCCGCAGTCGATGCCTACAAGCAGATAGGTGATCCTTCCAAACTCAAAGGCGATGCCGCTTTCGAATACTTCCAGGTTCTCGCCGGCACCAAGAATGGTCATGCTGAAGCCCGGAAGGGATTGGAAAAACTCAGCAAGGAAAATCCAGGCAACAGCAAATACGCACTCGCCTACGCCCAGGTACTGACTTACCGTGAGCCCAGCAGGGTAGAGGGCATGGCCTTGCTCGAAGGTCTCAGTAGCAGGCCCGATGTCGGCAAGCAGGCGACAGAATCCTGGCGTCAGTCCCTGAGCTGGATGGGTATGAAGCCGGAAAATGCCAAATACTTCAACCACTATCTCGAAAAACATCCTGATGACCAGCTCATCAGGGACAGGATGGCGGGTTTGACCAGACCTGCGGCAGTTACTCCGCCAGCAGTGCAAACTGCACAAACCGTACAGACTGTAAAGCCGGCAGAGATCAAGCTCGCAGACAAGTCAGTGAAAACTGAAAAGGTCGATAAGTCTGAGAAGATAGATAAGACTGAAAAGGTCGATAAGCATGAGAAGGCTGATAAGGCTGATAAAGTTGATAAGGCAGCACCAAAACCCAAGCCAGTCGCAGAAAATCCTATAGAGAAAAGCCGCATCGCTGGCTTCAAGGCACTGGAAGATAATGAGATTGAGGCAGCAGAAGCCGAATTTCAGGGGCTGATCAAAAACTATCCCAAAAACCCGATAGGTTATGGCGGCATGGGGCTGGTCAAGATGCGCCAGGAAGAGTTCATTGAGGCGCGCACTTTCTTGCATAAGGCAGTCGATTATTCACCTGCACAATCGAAAGACCAATGGAAGCAAGCTTCTGACGATGCCAGCTATTGGGCAACCGTGGCCGAGGCGAGGAATGCCTTTGAAGATGGTGACAGCACCAAAGGTATTGATTTCCTGCGCAAGGCGATTGCCCTGAATGGCAAGGAGCCAGCCGGTATCCTGCAGCTCGCTGACGCCTTGCAGGCAGAAAATGATTTAAAAGGCGCAGAAGAAAATTACCGCCGCGTCCTTGATGCAGACAAAACCAATATCCGCGCACTTGATGGTGTGATTGGTGTGCTGGTTTTACAAAAACGTATTGCTGATCTGGAAGCCTTGAGCAGTATCATGCTGCCGCGCCATCTGGCCATCATCGCCAATCTGAAATCAGAAGATTTATGGAACAAGGCCAAGGCTGCAGAAGCCACAGGTGACATCAGCACAGCACAAAAAATGCTGGAAGATGCCATCATGATCAAGCCGGACAATGCCTGGCTGCGCATGGCGCTCGCCAGGATTTACCTGAAGCGCGACATGCCAGGACAGGCCCGCGCCCTGATCGAAGCGATGACCAATGTGGAAGCACCAGACCCTGAAGCGTTGTATGTCAGCGCCTTGCTCAGCGAAATGCAGCAACTCTGGTGGGAAGCCCTGAATACGCTGGAAAGAGTACCCGCAGCTTCACGCAAGAAAGAAATGGTGGATCTGCAAAAACGCCTGTGGATCAGGGTACAGATAGACCGAATCACCTTGCTGGCCAGGCGCGGCAATACCAGTCAGGCGAGTGAGATATTGACACAGGTAGAGCAAGTCGCCGGCAATGATATGGAATTCACCGGCACCATGGCGAACCTGTATATACAGTTGGGCAACAAGGAACGTGGTTACGCCATGTTGCGCGAGGCTGTGCAAAATACGCCCAAACCGGCAGCAGGCTTATTGTTGCAATATGCGGGTACGTTGATGCAGGCAAACCAGGAAGGTGAGCTCGAAGCCGTCATGCGCCGGGTAGCTGCCATGCCCAATCTACAAGAGACAGAAATTACCGCCTTCACCCAACTGCAAAGAGTATTGGCGATGCGCTATGCCGAGCGTGCGCGTGAAGCGGGCGATTATGCAACGGCCTATGCCTACATACAGCCCATGCTGATCGCCACCCCTGATGACGAGATGCTGCTGCTGACGCTGGCCCGTATTTATACGGCGTCAGGCGATAGCGCATCAGCGCGGGAATTGTATGTCAAGGTTTTGCAAAGTGACCCAGAAAACCCTGAAGTCTTGCAGGGCCTGGTCTATGCCGCGATGGAAGCACGTGATCTCGACAATGCAGAAAAATACCTGAGTGTGCTGCTGCGCCAGGAACCGGATAATCCGCGTTACCTGGCACTGGCAGGCAATGTCGCCAGGGCACAGGGAAATAATAGCCGCGCCCTCAGTTATTTCAAAAAAGCGCTGGCACTCGAACAGGCACAAAAAACCGTGGTCGGTTCAGGTCCGAATGGTTTGCGTCTGGTGGATACTGCACCAGCCAGTACGGTCGGTGATTTCAAGGTCAATCCTTTTGCTGATCGCAAATCTGGTGCGCCTGCCAACGCTCAACAACCACAGCTAAGAACAGTAGCACCGACACCTGTACAGGCACCAGGAGCAGCACCTGCATCAGTACCAGGGCCGCTCCTGAAAGAAGCGCCAGCCAGTAACTTTACCGGCGGTATATTTGCGCCAGTTGGCAAGCCATTGACTAAACCGCCAGCACCCTCCGGTGTCCCTTTGAATAATGTAGCGCCTGGCAGCACGCAACCCAAAACTATTCCAAGTTTGCCGAGCTTGCCTCCAGCTCCTAAAGTTCAGCCAGCTCCAGCCAGCGTACCTGCGGGGTCGGCACCGCCACCTGCCAATACCTTGCAGCCCAAGATGCCAACGGCAGTTGGTGCGCCGCCAGAGCCAAACCGTGGCAGGCCAGATACCTATAGCAACGGCGCGACCATGCAAAGCCCTTATCCTGAAGGGCAAAACATGCTGGCGCAGTACACGCCAGCTGTGCCATATGTGCCGCCCAAAGCCAGCTACACGGCAACAGTGCCGGTGCCGCAGCAATATGCTGTTAGTAATAGCAACAGTAGCAAAGCGCGGCCAGCGAAGGCCGCCAATGTGAGTGCCGAAGAAGCGGCGTTGCTGAAAGAGATAGATTCGATCAACGAACTCAAACGCACAGAAGTATCGGTCGAAATTGCGACCAGAGCGCGCAGTGGAGAAAAAGGCCTGTCAGCGTTGACCGATGTAGAAATCCCGATCGAAGCCCGCATCAACACCCTCGGTCTTGGTCAGTTCGGTCTCAAGATCATTCCCGTGGTGGCCGATGCCGGTACCCTGTATCTGAACGACCCTGCTGTTTCAGGCCAGTTTGGCCGCAATGCCATCGTGGTAGAACGCGCCAGATACGCCAAAGTCCCGTTCACCACCATCGCCCGCCAGCAAGGCCTCTCCAATGTCGCCACACTCGATGAAGAAGCCAAAGGCGTCGCCCTCAACCTCAGCTACGAAATAGCCGGTGTCAGAGCCGACATAGGCTCCAGCCCCATAGGCTTCCCCGTACAAAATGTAGTCGGTGGCCTGCGCTGGAGTGGCAGTGATGATGGCGCCAGCCTAGGCATAGAAATCGCCAGACGCTCCGTGACAGACAGCTACCTCTCCTATGCCGGAGCCAAAGACAGCCTCTACGGACTCACCTGGGGTGGCATCACCCGCACCGGCGTCAAGATCGACGCCTCCTATGACGGCGAAGATGGCGGTGTCTATGCCAGCCTTGGCTACTACGGCCTCACAGGTAAAAACGTCGCCAAGAACACCGAAGCAGAAGTTGGTGTCGGCGCCTACTGGCGCGCCTACAAAACCAATGACTTCAGCTTCACCACTGGTTTAGGGCTCACCTCCTTCTTCTACCAGAAAAACCTGCGCTACTTCACCTACGGCCATGGGGGCTACTTCAGCCCCAAATCCTATGTGGCGCTCGGCATACCGCTAGAGATAGCAGGACGCAAAGGCAAGTTCTCCTACCAGCTCGCCACCTCACTCGGTGTCCAGCATTTCCGCGAACTGTCAGCCTTGTATTACCCAAACTCAGCAACAGACCAGGCAGAGCTGGAACAATTTGCTGCGGCCAACCCCACCATCAACATCCAGACCATCTACCCTGGCCAGACCAGGACAGCGTTCGCATTTAAAGTGGGTGGCGCAGCAGAATACCAGCTGACGCCACATTTATTCCTTGGTGGCAAGATCAGTGCAGACAACTCGGGGGATTTCAACGACACCTCGGCAGCCCTGTACCTGCGCTACAGCTTTGAGCCGCGCAAGGCACCGGTGACATTCCCGCCTGTCGCTCCCAAGGCGTATTACCAGGGTAACTGAGTCAGGCTAATCAGACTTAAATTGCGCAATGCGATGAAACTGTTCAAATCTTTCTGGTTTGAGCGGTTTTTTTATTGGATTTACAATAGATTTACAATTCCTGCCACACATGGACTTCCTATTTATGCTGGCTTACTTCAAAATGCAGGTGAAGTGAGTGTTTGTTTATATGCATTGGCAGACGATGCTCTCACTAGCGAAGAAGTTAAAGGGGACATGAATGACATTTAAGAAGAAAGCGCTGGTACTGGCGCTTTTGACGGCATATCTGGAAAGCGGGACAGCTCTCGCGAATACCCCT
Organism: Undibacterium sp. TC9W; assembly: GCF_049339865.1. Classification (NCBI taxonomy): domain Bacteria; kingdom Pseudomonadati; phylum Pseudomonadota; class Betaproteobacteria; order Burkholderiales; family Oxalobacteraceae; genus Undibacterium; species Undibacterium sp. TC9W. Next base: position 28,395 of record NZ_JBMPPJ010000007.1, read on the forward strand.
TTGACGCAACAATTGAAAGAGCAGGCGCAATTCTGGGCACAGCGTGGCAAGGATGAGAACGCTGCTGATGCCTGGCGCAAGGTCTTGAAACTGGAACCATCCAATGCTGATGCCTTGCTGGCTCTGGTCTTATTTGAAGCCAAGGCAGGCAATACTGCACAGGCAAAATCCTATTATTCCAAACTGCGGGGTTCGCAAGCCACGATCACGCAATTACGTACGGCTGAAAATGCCGTCTTGCAGGGCGGTAGTGGTAGCGGCGGTCAACTCGAAGAAGCACGCAAGCTTGCTAAGCAGGGCGATGCTGACAGCGCAGTCGAAGCCTACAAGCAAATGGGCGACCCTTCCAAGCTCAAGGGAGATGCCGCTTTCGAATATTTCCAGGTATTGGCTGGTACCAAGGCAGGCTATCCTGATGCCAAGCGTGGCCTGGAAAAACTGCAAAAAGAAAATCCAGGCAATACCCGCTATGCACTGGCCTATGCCCAGGTCCTGACTTACCGTGAACCCACGCGCCTTGAAGGTATGGCAGCGCTGGAACAATTGACTGTCAAGGCTGATGTTGGCAAGCAGGCCGGGGATTCCTGGCGTCAGGCTTTGAGCTGGATGGGTGTCAAGAATGAAAATGCGAAACATTTTCGCCGCTATCTCGATAAGTTCCCGAATGACCAGGTCATCAGCGAGCGACTTGCCAGTCTGAGTCATCCGCCAGCGCCAGCAGTGCCAGAAGAAAAATCCAATCCTGCCAAGGTCATGGCGGCTGCCAAGCAAAGTACGGCGGTGCAGGCCGCGGCTGAAAGCAAGCAAAAAATAGAAGCAGCGCCAAAACCTGAAGTGGTCGCCAGGGCTGAGCCAAAAAACAGCAATAAGGCAGAAGCCCAGTCAAAATTAAACGGTGACGCGCCAGAAAAAGCACGCACTGCGGCTTTCAAGGCGCTGGATGACAATGACCTCAAAACAGCGGAAGCAGCTTTTCAGGCGCTGATCAAATCACATCCCAAAGATTCAGCCGGCTATGGTGGTATGGGCCTGGTAAAAATGCGCCAGGATGAATTTATCGAGTCGCGCACGCTCTTGCAAAAAGCGGTGGAATTGTCGCCATCAAATCGCAAGGATCAATGGAAGCCAGCTTTTGACCGTGCCAATTACTGGGGCATGATCGCAGATGCACGCAGCGCTTTTGAAGACAGCAATAGCAGCAAGGGTATCGCTTTATTGCGCAAGGCCGTGGAAATGGACCCCAAGGAAGCCGTCGGCATATTGCAGCTCGGCGACGCTTTGCTGGCAGAAAATGATGTAGTCGGTGCCGAGGCGAATTTCCGTCTGGTCTTGCGTGATGATAAAAAGAACCAGGGTGCACTTGATAGCCTCATAGGTTTGCTGGCATTGCAAAAACGCATCAAGGATCTGGAAGAACTCAGCGCTTATATGTCGCCGCGCCAGATGACGGTGCTGTCTGAATTGAAGGCAACACAGCTATGGGACAAAGCCAAGGCGGCTGAAGCAGCGGGTAATATCGCCGTCGCGCAAGCCAACCTCGAAGATGCCGTGCTGATCACGCCGGACAATCCCTGGTTGCGTATGGCCCTGGCAAAAATCTACCTGGGGCAGAATGCGCCGGGTGCAGCACGCGCCCTGATGGATGCGATAGCCAATGTAGAAAATCCCCAGGCCGAAGCGCTGTATGCCAGTGCCTTATTGAGCACCATGCAGCAATTATGGTGGGAAGGTTTGATCACGCTGGAGCGCCTGCCTGCCGCTGCCAGAAAACCTGAAATGTTCGAGCTGCAAAAGCGTCTCTGGACCAGGGTGCAGGTTGATCGCCTGAATGTCTTTGTCAATCGCGGTGATGCCGCAAGAGCGCGCGAACTGCTGGGTATCATAGAAAATGCCGCCGGCAATGATGCAGAATTTGTTGGCATCATCGCCGCCTTCCACATGAAGGTGGGCGACCCTGCGCATGGCCTGGCCCTAGTTAAACGTGCAGTAGAAGCTACACCCAATCCCCAAGCAGGTCTGTTACTGCAATATGGCATGGCTTTATTGCGCGCAAATCAGGAAGCAGAAGTGCTGGCCGTCATGCGCCGTGTCGCTGACATGCCCAAGCTGACCACCGAAGAAGTCACTGATTACAAAGACTTGCAACGTATAGTTTCGATGCGCTATTCCGAGCGTGCGCGTGAAGCCGGTGACTATGCCAGCGCTTTCAATTTTATCCAGCCCATGCTGATCGCTGACCCTGAAGATAATTTGCTGTTGCTGGCTTTGGCACGCATTTATTCTTCTGCGGGTGATACTGATTCTGCCAAGGATTTATATCAACGCGTTTTGCAGTCAGAACCCGATAATCCTGAAGTCTTGCAAGGGTTGGTGTATGCGGCGATACAGGTCAAGGATTTTGACACTGCAGAGCAACACCTGGCAACGCTGATGCAACAGCAGCCATCCAATCCGCGCTTTATTTCCCTGGCCGGAAATCTCGCACGTGCACGCGGTAATACTGGTAAGGCTTTGGAGTATTTCAGGCAGGCCCTGGCATTGGAACAGTCACAAAGACCAGGTGCTGATATGTCGGGCAATGGTATACGCCTGGTTGCGCAGGCGCAGCCAGCGAATGTCAGCGAATTCAGTGTCAATCCTTTTGCTGACCGCAGCGGCAGAACCCAGCTTGCAGCCGCATCATACGCAGCGCCTGCACCTGCACCTGCACCACAGCAGCTAGTTGCACCTAATCCCAGGAGCGCGATTTTTGCCCCGGTAGGTGTGCCTTTGCAGACAGCGCAGCCACAGTATGCACAGGCACCTCAGCCTGTGCAGGCAGCACCGCAGTATGTGATACCGCAATTGCCAGCCTCGACCATGGCTGCGGCACAAAGCCGTGCCGCCAATCCGGTAATGGCCGCTACTGCTCCAGCACCTATGCCCAGTATCCCGCAGTTGCCCGCTACTGCCTTGAATAACAGGGCGCCAGCGCCAGTATCGGTCCCTGCGCCTCAACAGGCTTATGCAGGCAATATTATTCCAGCGACAGTGCAGGGTGGCTCCAGCGGTAATGTCAGCACGGCGACAGGTGCGGCAACGGTATATCAGATTCCACCAGCTAATCTGACACGTAGCCCATTATCACAAGCATCACAATCAACACAGGCTTCACAAGCTGCATCAGTACAAACGAATCCACTGCAAAACCAGACTGCACCCAAAAATAATGATGAAAACGGTAGTGTTGCGAATATACCTGCAATGGTGACACCCTATGTGCCACCCAAAGCCAGCTATTCCGCCGCGCCCGTGCCTGTACCTCAACAATACGCAGCGGCTGGCAACAACGCTTATGCTGCTGCTCCAGCTAACCTGGCCCAGGCCGGCAAAGTCCGTCCAGTCAAGGCAGCGAACGTAAGCGCAGAAGAAGCGGCGTTGCTGAAAGAAATAGATTCGATCAACGAACTCAAACGCACAGAAGTATCGGTCGAAGTTGCGGCCAGAGCGCGCAGTGGAGAAAAAGGCCTGTCAGCGTTGACCGATGTAGAAATCCCGATCGAAGCCCGCATCAACACCCTCGGTCTTGGTCAGTTCGGTCTCAAGATCATTCCCGTGGTGGCCGATGCCGGTACCCTGTATCTGAACGACCCTGCTGTTTCAGGCCAGTTTGGCCGCAATGCCATCGTGGTAGAACGCGCCAGATACGCCAAAGTCCCGTTCACCACCATCGCCCGCCAGCAAGGCCTCTCCAATGTCGCCACACTCGATGAAGAAGCCAAAGGCGTCGCCCTCAACCTCAGCTACGAAATAGCCGGTGTCAGAGCCGACATAGGCTCCAGCCCCATAGGCTTCCCCGTACAAAATGTAGTCGGTGGCCTGCGCTGGAGTGGCAGTGATGATGGCGCCAGCCTAGGCATAGAAATCGCCAGACGCTCCGTGACAGACAGCTACCTCTCCTATGCCGGAGCCAAAGACAGCCTCTACGGACTCACCTGGGGTGGCATCACCCGCACCGGCGTCAAGATCGACGCCTCCTATGACGGCGAAGATGGCGGTGTCTATGCCAGCCTTGGCTACTACGGCCTCACAGGTAAAAACGTCGCCAAGAACACCGAAGCAGAAGTTGGTGTCGGCGCCTACTGGCGCGCCTACAAAACCAATGACTTCAGCTTCACCACTGGTTTAGGGCTCACCTCCTTCTTCTACCAGAAAAACCTGCGCTACTTCACCTACGGCCATGGGGGCTACTTCAGCCCCAAATCCTATGTGGCGCTCGGCATACCGCTAGAGATAGCAGGACGCAAAGGCAAGTTCTCCTACCAGCTCGCCACCTCACTCGGTGTCCAGCATTTCCGCGAACTGTCAGCCTTGTATTACCCAAACTCAGCAACAGACCAGGCAGAGCTGGAACAATTTGCTGCGGCCAACCCCACCATCAACATCCAGACCATCTACCCTGGCCAGACCAGGACAGCGTTCGCATTTAAAGTGGGTGGCGCAGCAGAATACCAGCTGACGCCACATTTATTCCTTGGTGGCAAGATCAGTGCAGACAACTCGGGGGATTTCAACGACACCTCGGCAGCCCTGTACCTGCGCTACAGCTTTGAGCCGCGCAAGGCACCGGTGACATTCCCGCCTGTCGCTCCCAAGGCGTATTACCAGGGTAATTAAGTATTTTTTGAAAGCAAGAGATCATGAAAGTCGCGGCACACCATATTCAATCACTCTTTGCAGGCTTGTCGACCTTGAGCTTTGTTGCAAACGTATATGCGCAAGACCCAAATGCAGAAGGCCGCAATTTCCTTGCTGAAGGAAATAATAACGCTGCCAGTAAAAAATTTGCAGAAGCCGCCAAGATCAATCCGTTTGATGCTTCCGCACTCAATAATCAGGCTGTGGCCCTGGCTGCACAGGGCGACAATGAAAAAGCCCTGAATCTGTTGGAAAGGGCAAACCGTCTTGCCCCCAACCGTGCCGACATCGCAGCCAACCTCAATGAACTGCGTAACTGGATGAACCGTAATACGCCGCAAGTGGCTGCGGTACAAAGAAAGGGCCCAGTACCTGGCGCTTATCCCAATCAAGGGGATATTCCACCAGAGCCGCCACCTTTGTGGAAAAAATGAATAAGCTTATTTCCGCAACATTCTTGCAAATTGCTGAATTCTAAGGCACTATAGTTTTAAATTACTCGTTTTACCGAGTAAAACCATGTAAAAACAATAATTGAGCTGAATACATACGCAAATATTGATATGAAACACATTGCTTTCTTTTTCTTCTTTTATTTTAGCTATTCCAAGCCAAGGGCGGTGGAAAGACGGTAAGCACTCGAAGAAAAAGAGCCAAACCAAAATTCTAAAAAACCGCCCGATCAGGCGGTTTTTTTTTGCCCTTGCACTTATTACCAGTAAATTGCAACCGGACCAGGAAAAAATTGAACCATATTTATCCGTAATTATTTTTACCGATCAGAATTTAACTACATTGACACATATTATTTTTTAAGAATTCTCAGGAGAAAACATGCAACGCACCGATGATTTACGCATACGCGAAATGAAGGAACTGGTTCCACCCTCACATTTGATACGTGAGTTTGCCTGTTCCGAAAAAGCGTCGGAAACCGCAGCCAATGCCCGTACCGCCCTGCATCGCATTCTGCACGGTCAGGATGACAGATTGATGGTCGTGATCGGCCCTTGCTCCATTCATGACACCAAAGCCGCAATGGAATATGCACAGCGCCTGGCAGAAGAGCGCCCGCGCTTCGCCGGTGAGCTGGAAATTATCATGCGCGTGTATTTTGAAAAACCGCGCACCACGGTAGGCTGGAAAGGTCTCATCAATGATCCTTACCTCGATAACAGCTTCCGCATCAATGATGGTTTGCGCATAGCACGTGAATTGCTGCTGAACATCAACGAACTCGGCCTGCCTGCCGGTACTGAATACCTCGACGTCATCAGCCCACAATACATCGCTGACCTGATCAGCTGGGGTGCGATTGGTGCCCGCACGACTGAATCACAAGTTCACAGGGAACTGGCATCTGGCCTGTCTTGCCCGGTAGGTTTCAAGAATGGTACAGACGGTAATGTCAAAATCGCGGTTGATGCAATCAAGGCTTCTTCCCAGCCGCACCATTTTTTATCGGTGACCAAGGGCGGCCATTCTGCCATCGTATCGACCAATGGCAATGAAGATTGCCACATCATCCTGCGCGGTGGCAAAGCACCTAACTATGATGCTGCCAGCGTTGATGCAGCCTGCAAGGACATCGCCAGTGCGGGCCTGGCATCCCGCCTGATGATAGATGCATCGCATGCCAACAGCTCAAAGAATCCCGCTAACCAGATTCCAGTCTGCGCTGATATCGGCAAACAAATTGCAGACGGCGACACCCGCATCGTCGGTGTCATGATCGAATCCCATCTGGTTGCTGGCCGCCAGGACCTGGTGCCAGGTAAAGAACTGGTCTATGGTCAGTCAGTAACAGATGGCTGCATCGATTGGGAATCAAGCATCAAGGTGCTGGAAGGTTTGGCAGAGTCTGTTAAACAAAGGCGTTTGAAGCAGGCTTACTGAAGTAATTTCCATAAAGTGCAACCAGAAACTCATGACGGTATCTGTAAGCTGTCATGAGTATGGATTTACCGAACTTTGCTATTGAATTGATGCAAACTTTGCCCACAAAATTGATCGTCTCGGCAAAAATGCCGGGTCATCTGGATCATGAACAAAGATTGATGGCCGATTATGCAGCCAGTCTTGGCATAGCTGTAGAGACTGCATCGGAAAAAATGATGGAACGTGGCAAAGTGCCACTTTCGCACGACATGCTGGTGATGGGAACCGTGCCGTTTGTGCATCATGCCCTGCGTTTGCTCGGAGCGCAGTTGCCTCAGCATACGCCATACCCTGAAGTATTGAAACCATGGCTTTACCGAAAAGTATGGCAAGAAAAGAGCTTGCGACGTGTGCTGGATCGCTTGCAGAATGGTGGCCCACGTTTGTTCATCAAACCAGTTTCAGGCTGGAAGCGATTTACTGGTTTCGTTCCTGATTTTGCGGATGATTACCGGTTCAATGGAGTTTCGAAAAGCATGCCAGTCTGGGTTTCAGAAGCAGTTACTTTTGTGAGTGAATGGCGGGTGTATGTTTTGCATGGGGAAATTCAGGATATTAAACTCTGTGATCATGGCGGTGATGCACAGGTGACACCAGACTTGAATGAGATAGAGAAGGCACTGCAAGTGCTATTGGATACGCATATTGCACCAAGTGGTTTTGCAATTGATTTTGGTGTTACTGCACAAGGTCATACCGCCCTCATAGAAATGAATGACGGTTTTTCATTTGGTGCTTATGACGGACTTTCTGCAAAAATATACTGGGATATCACCTGGGCAAGATGGCAGGAAATTTCCCCCTTAGGGACGTGCAAATAGCGCGCACAAGATTTATCAGGTGAGACGCAAGTGAGCCCTATGGCAATCAATCATGCATAGGACTCGGTTAAACTCAATACCGCTTCGTCAACGTCATCTGATCGCCTTCGCGGCGCATTTCCATACGGTTCAGGAAAGACATACCCAGCAAGGGTGTGGACAGGCCTTGTTCTATGATGGACGCTTCGACTTGGTACAATTCCACATCACCAATTTTGACTGTATCCAGTTTGACTAGATAAGTGGGCACTACGCCGCCTGCAGTACTTGCGCTACCTGGCCTGCCTTGCCTGTAATTAATGCCTAGCCTGACTGCATCTGCTGCTGGCAAGGCGATCAGGCTGGCACCTGTGTCCACCAGCATATTGATGCTGACACCATTAATCATTGCTGGTGCCGTGAAATGGCCGCGATCACCTGCCTTCAAGACAACGCTGCTACCACTGCTTGGTGCCGAACGATGCACAGTTTGCCCCATTGTCAGTAACTTGCGCTTGCCATTGATCATGACAGTGGCTGACTCACGGTCAGCGTCAATGAGCTTGGCGTCGCTGGCAATATTGCTGCCGACGTTGTAGGTTTTTGGTGGCGCACCATCTACCACCAATATGGCCTTGCCCGGAAATAAACCGACCACGCCTATGTCAGTGGCATGCGCCACTGCGACACAGCCTAACAGGCACACGGTACTTAAAAGTTTCAGTTTTTTCACAGGCAGGCGCATGCTGATCAATCGCGGAAGTTATTGAATTCCAGAGGCAGGTCCTTGATTTCCTTGCGCAACATGGCCATTGCAGCTTGCAAATCATCTCGCTTGGTGCCAGTCACGCGCACTGCATCGCCCTGTATGCTGCCTTGCACTTTCAGCTTGCTGTCCTTGATCGCTTTGACGATTTTCTTGGCATCTTCGGTTTCTATGCCGTTTTTAACCTTGATGCCTTGCTTGACTTTGTCACCACCGATTTTTTCTATCTTGCCCATGTCGAGAAAGCGTACATCGACATTGCGCTTGGCCAGGGTCATGGTCAATTCCAGGCGAACCTGGTCGAGATGAAATTCTGAATCGCCGTAAATAGTCAGTTCACGGTCTTTTTGTTCAACTTTGGCGCTGCTGCCTTTGAGGTCGAAGCGATTGGTGACTACCTTATTGGTCTGGTCTATGGCATTCTTGACATCAACCATATTGGCTTCAGAGATGGTATCGAAAGAGGGCATCTTGCTTCCTTGCTTAAAATAATGAATTAAACGCCATTTTAGCAAATGCAGGCAGGCATGAGAGAGCAAAGGCTATAATTTGGGTCTTATGACGAATTTACTCACATTTTCAGCAGATTATTCTCTGCAAAACCTCAATACCTTTGGCATCGCCGCCCGCGCCAGCCAGTTTTTGCGTATTCAGCAGTTGGCGCAACTGCAAGCCATTTTTGCTGATGCCCACCTGAAAACCTTACCGCGCCTTATATTAGGGGGCGGCAGTAATCTCGTTTTGTCTGATTATGTCAATGCGCTGGTCTTACAGATGTGCATGAAGGGCAGGCAAATTCTGTCTGAAGACGACAACTATGTGTATGTGCAGGCCGCCGCAGGCGAGAACTGGCACGAATTTGTGCTGTGGACACTGGAACAAGGCTTGGGTGGACTGGAAAACCTGTCTCTGATACCAGGCACGGTAGGTGCGGCACCCATACAGAATATAGGTGCTTATGGAATCGAAATCCAGGAAGTCTTCAGCAGTCTGAGCGCTTTTGATTTTGTCACAGGTCAGATGGTGGAAATCGACAAGGCTGCATGCCGCTTTGCCTATCGCGACAGTATTTTCAAGCAGGAATATAAAGATCGCATGGTCATACTCAGTGTGCGCTTTGCCTTGCCCAAGCGCTGGCAGGCAAAGCTGGGTTATGCCGATGTCTCGCAGTATTTAAGCCAGCACCGGATTGCCAATCCCAGCGCCACAGATATCAGTGATGCTGTCATCGCCATACGCCAGGCAAAATTGCCAGATCCAGCCCAGATAGGCAATGCAGGCAGTTTTTTCAAAAACCCGATAGTCCCCGCGAGTTTGCGCAACAGCTTGCTGGCTGCTTACCCCGGACTGGTTAGCTATCAGCAAGATAGTGGTGACTACAAGCTGGCAGCTGGCTGGCTGATCGATCAGTGTGCCTGGAAGGGCAGGCATTTGGGCAAGGCAGGCGTCTATGAAAAACAGGCACTGGTGCTGGTTAATCATGGCGGTGCCAGCGGGGCAGAGGTAAGGGCACTGGCGCAGGCCGTGCAGGCGGATGTGATGAGCAAGTTTGGCGTGTTATTGGAAGTTGAACCGGTGTTTTTCTGAGGCGTTTATTCGTCGATACAGGTTTTACTGCAAGGCTGTGAATATCATCTTCGAGTATTTTTTAACAGGTAATTGAATGACGGAATTTTTAACAGCAAATAGTGCGGCACACAGCGCTGAACCAGAGGGAGACGCGCTGCCCCTGGCACCAGTCGCAGCATCCCAAGAGGACCCAGGCGTCAACCATGCTGCCGCCCTGCGTCGTTTGCTGGTAGAGGCCATGCGCGTGAGTATTTGCTTAAAACCGAAGTGGCAGGGGCTGCCAGCATCACCCTGGCTGATCGCGCTATTGATGTTCTTTTACTTGAGCTGCCATATAGGCCTACAGCGCCTCATGTTCGTTGGCGCTGCCCGGTTTTATTGGCAGGTTCTGGCTTCAGGCTGGTTGGAATTCGCTGCTCTTGCCTGGGGATGTTACTGCTTGCGGCCAGTGAGTATACAAGCGCCAGGAAACCATGCAACTTCTGACAGCAGAGCACCGGATGCGGCGCATTTTTTTGTGCTGGCACTTGCTCAAATGTTGGTATTGAATGTTGTCATCTGCACTATCGGCGCTTTACTCATACATATGGGTTGGTATGATCTGTCAAAATTATCCATGAGCATGCAATGGCTGGTCTATCTTGTGCCACCTGTCGTAGTTTTGTTTATTCAGTGCTTGTTCTTCTGGCGCGCCAGTGACAGGCGCGTACTTGCCATGCTGTCTGTCATCATCGCCATGGCAGCGGCTGGTGCTTTGGGTATCAGCACCAATGCAACACAATTCTGGTATCCGGTTCAGGAAAAGACAGAAAAAAATGAAGAAGATACAGAGATCAAGTCCCCCGAAATTACTCAGGAAATATTCGAGGAGCAAGCGCTTTTGCTGAACCAAAAACTCGAGGCACTGCAAGCACACAGACCAGGCATCATAGACTTGTACAGCCTCAGTTTTGCCCCCTATGGCGAAGAAAATGTTTTCCTGAATGAGACCAGCATGGTCACGCAAGTGATGGCGAAACGTTTTGATGCAGAGGGGCGCAGTCTGCAACTGGTGAATAATCCGGGAACCATCCATAGCCTGCCCTGGGCTACACCCTTGAATCTGCAGCGCGCCATACAACAGATGGCAAAACGCATGGATGTCAATGAAGATATCCTGTTCTTGCACATGTCTTCACATGGTGCCAGTGATGGAGAGTTATCAGCCGGGATGTGGCCACTCAGCGTGAAGTCGGTTACGCCAGAAGACTTGAAAAAATGGCTGGATGAGGCGGGTGTCAAGTACCGCGTGATTTCAATTTCAGCTTGCTTTGCGGGTAACTGGGTGGCACCTTTGTCGGATGCGAAATCCCTGGTCATGACGGCATCAGATGCCGATCATACTTCTTACGGTTGCGGCAGTAAATCCGATCTGACCTTCTTTGGCCGTGCCATGTATGACGAGCAGTTGCGTAACAAGACACTGTCTTTTGAAACAGCACATGCAGCATCGAGACCCATCATCAAGCAACGTGAAGAAGAGGCTGGCAAGAGTGACGGTTATTCCAATCCACAAATTGCAGTTGGTGAAGAAATACGCGGGCGTTTGAAGTTACTGGAACAGCGTTTGCAGGCACGGAAATAGTAGAAGCGAGGCTGATGCCAGGCAGATACTGCTGCCGTGATCAGCACCATAACAAATGGTGCTGATTTGTCGCTGCTTATGCTCAGTTTAAGTGTGCTCGAATGGAGACAGCCGGCTCAAGACCGTAATTAGTCGCGGTCTTGAGCTTTCCTCAATTATTGCCGCGTATGCGCATGACGCGTTCGCTACCGGAGGGGTGGCTGGAGATGTAAGGTGATATGCCAGGTGCCAGGGCTTCGAGCTTTTCAAAAGCTGCCGCCAGGTGTTCGCGGGCTATGCCATTGGCATCCATCATTTGCATGGCGTAGTCATCCGCTTCAGTTTCAGCATCGCGCGAATATTTCATATCCAGCATCAGCGTCGGTATATTGGCAATTACTGCTGACACGTCGCCAAACAGCAAAGTAGCGACGGCACCTACTGCAGAACTTTGTATGATACGGCGTGTCATGTGGCGTTCATGCAAATGCCCAAGTTCATGGGCCAGCACGCCCATGACCGCATCATCGTCCTTCATAAGGGCAATGATTTCATCGGTAATGATGATGTCGCCAGATGGCAGGGCAAAGGCATTTGGGCCTATGGCACTTTTACGAAACACCAGTTGATATTTAGGGCTGCCTTCACGCGGTGGGCGCAAGCGCTGGAAGCGTTCACGCAATTCTGCCTGTTTGGCTGCGGGCAGTTTTGACGGCTGGAATATATGCTTGTCCAAAAATTCCAGTACCCCGTCACCCAGCTTGCGCTCTACCGATACGGGGGTAGAGAACGCCGCCACCTTGGCTGCCGCAGGCAAGCCATAGAGGTAACCGAGGGTCAGGGTCATTATGACAGCCGCGAGAGCTGCCAGCGTGCCTGTCCAGCTCTGCTGCAATTGAACCACGGCAGAATCCTGGTAGCCAGTACTGTCAAGTATGGCATTGAAGCTGGTATGGTCATTTATTTCCAGGTAGGCACCATCGCTGAAGGTGACTTTGCGAGGGGCATGCCGGGTGCGCTCAGATACCCGCAATTCTGACAGCGGGCAACTGCGTATGACCGCTGCATGCAGTGTATTGCTGGCTTCGCATACCTGGGCGATATCGCCCTGCACCGAAAACTCAACCTGGTGCAGGCGCGAGGTTTTGCCATCAAAATAGATGGCGGCAACTTTGTTCATAGAGATAAATCAAAATCCAGTAAATCAGCCATGCCTTCGCCAGTTGCATTGACTTGTTCTTGTGTTTCAGCGATGAAGTCATCCAGGCTGCCATTGACTTCCAGTTGCAGGCTTTCAACGCGATAGCGCAGGGAACGAATTTGTGCAAACGGGATAAACAGGCCCAGGGTGCAAACAATACCAAGTATATTGGTGATGGCAATAAAAGTCATGCGACCCCATTGCAGATTGTTCCTGAACTGGTGATCACCGAGTTTGGTATGGTTCCAGATCAGGTTTTGCAGCAAGGTCAGGAAGATGGGGTAGATCGCAAACATCCACATATACAGGACGAAGACAAACAGGCCAAATGAGGACATCGCCGCAATATTTACTTTGTCACCTTGACCACCTGCAAACAAGGCCAACACTGTACTGCCAAAACCTACGCTAATAACAATAATGCCAGCCAGCATAATGCCTATACCGACCAGGTAAGCCCAGTAAAATTGACCAGCGCCAGCATTGAAAGAAAAATGTGTACTGCCGAAACGGCTTTCGTTGTGCTGGAATCTTTTCAGGCGTTGATGGAATACGGGGGCCAGCAAATACAGAGTGAACGCTGTCAGCAGCGGCCATAACAAGAAGGTGCTGTATGCCTGCCCTGCAGTGCCACGAAAACCAAAACGTATGCCACGGTAGCTGGAGTTATACAGCTTGAACTGCAAGCTCTTCCATACCAGCCATGGCATGACCACAACCATCATCAACATCATGGATAATCCCAGGATCATGCTAGGATCAAGTTTAAATGCTAACTGATAGCCAAAGAAAAAAACAAAAGCGACGATGCGACCCTTGAGTATGGCAATGGCATTCCCATGATATTCAAAACTGCTGCCACCCAGATGCGTGCTGGAATACAGGTAACGGTTGCGGCGTACCTTGGCCCAGGCAGAATAAATACCCAGGGTGATAATGCTGAGCAATAAATTAACTATCCAGATACGGAAATATTCGCTGCCACTTCCCCTGAACTCAAGTTGCAAAGTGCCACTTGATGATTGCTGACTTACTGAAAAGTCATTGTTTTGAAAGTTATCCATGCTTGTGTTTTTCCCATGCACTTTAATTTTTTTGGAGCTTGGACAATCGCATGGAGTTGATATTAAGTCAAGTGCATTAGCGCTTGCGACCTCTCATCGCAGATGCTTTACCACAAACTGTTGTGGAAAATAAATGGTTAAAGCAACTAGGCTAATGCAGCTTTTTCCAGGTGGAGATAGCAGTTGTGCCATTGCCGCTAGCGCCGGCGGGTACGCGATAACTAAGTACGTCAGCCTTTAACTCAAACTGCCGGGCCTGCTCACTGCCATCCCAGTTAGCGAAGGATGCATGTTCTATTCTGAAGACCAGCACATTTCTCTCGGTATCAATAAAGCAGCGACCATAGTGTGAGCTGGTATCGAGGGCCGCAGCGCGGTATTCTGCTTCCGTACCTTTGCGTTTGTCGCCTGCGGCAAACTTGCTGCGTTCGGATTTGTAGATTTGCAGTGAATAACGGCCAGTGCCATCAATGATGAGCAAGCCTTGCGGATTTGGCCCAAAGGTTTCGCCACGGCTGCCGTCGGCGCGAATTTCTGGTGCAGCCAACAGTGTCCAGGTACCTGCCAGGTATTTTTGTGCCTGTTCATTCTTATCAACTTCCTGTTCAGTGAAAGCGCTGACTGGCAGACTCAGGGCCAGCAGGCAAATCACAGCGATGATGTTGTTAATTTGGGTTTTCACTGAGGTTTTAACTGCGGTTTTAACTGCGGTTTTCATGTCATTTTCCTTGTTGTATATTTTTTGCTGTGTCACTGATTGCCAGTAGTAATTTGCCTGTCGTCTGGCGTGACTCCAGATCTGTATGGGCTCTGGCAGCCTGCTCCAGTGGATAAACCTGATGTATGCGCAAGCGCAATACGCCTTCGCGCAACCAGCCAAGAACCCGTTGGCTACGGTACTTGAGGCCTTCGGCGTCAGCAATGTGATGGGCGAGGGTGGGACGCGTGAAGAACAGTGAGCCCTGGCGGCACAAGTGCATGGGGTCTATCGGTGGCACATTCCCGCTGGACTGCCCAAACAAGACCAGGCTGCCTAAAGGGCGCAAGACAGCCATGCTGCCCAGATAAGTAGTCAGTCCGACTGAGTCATACACCACATGCACACCTTTTTGTTGGGTCAACTCCCTGGTCGCCACAACAAAGTCAGTTTCCGTATACAAAATCACGTGATCTGCTCCAGCGGCTTTGGTCAGCTCTGCTTTTTCCTCACTGGATACCGTGCTGATAACGATGGCACCCTTATGTTTCAGTATCTGGGTCAGCAATAAACCAACTCCGCCAGCACCAGCATGCACCAGCACGGTATCGCCAGATTGCACGCGATAACTGGTCTCGGTCAGATATTGCACGGTGACGGCTTGCAGCATGGCCGCTGCGGCTTCTAGCGTGCTGATTTCCGCTGGCAACGTGATCAGCTTCCATGCTGGAATCGCCAGGTATTCGCCATAAGAGCCAGGTTGTGACAGCCAGGCTACTCTGGTGCCGGGTGTTAGTTCCGCATTGCCTTCGACCACCGTGCCCGCACCTTCTGCCCCCGGTATGCAGGGCAGGGAAGCCGGGTTTTGTCCATTGCGCTGATACACATCGGCGTAATTGATGCCGGCGTAATCTACGCGTACCAGGACTTCCCCGTCTTTTGGCGTCGGCCTTGGCAGGTCGCGCACTTCAAGTACTTCTGACCCACCTTGTGAAAAAAATTGTATAGCTCGCATATTTCCTCGCTTTGCTGTAATCATCAGTTGCTCAGACCCTATGTCTGTTTATCTGATGTGCAGCTTAATTAAAACCGGATCGAAAGAAAATTACTGAAAAATTCGCCTGGACTGTGCATAATTGCACCATGATGAATTGGGATGATTTACGCTATTTTCTGGCACTGGTCGATTGCGGTACGCTGACCGGGGCTGCGCGTCGCCTGCAGGTAGAACATACGACGGTTGCACGGCGGATTGATGCGCTTGAGTCAGCATTGAAGCTGCGTCTGTTCGACAGACTGGTGCGCGGTTGGCAACTGACCACAGAAGGACATGACCTGGTTACCCACGCACGGGAAGTGGAAGAGCGCTGGTTCAATTTTGAGAGAAAAGCGCTCAGTACCAGCAAAATGGAAGGTATAGTGCGTATTTCTGCACCACCCAGTTTATCGACTTTTGTACTCGCGCCCCAGCTTAAAAAACTCTGCGCCAGTTTGACCGGCGTGGAGCTGGAGTTACAGGCAGAGCGCCACCAGGTCAGTCTGGGCAAGCGCGAGGCAGACATCGCTTTACGAATGGCGCGCCCACAAACGGCGGGTCTGGTGATCAAGCCTTTGGCCAGTGTGGGCTATGGATTGTACGCCAGCAAAACTTATCTGAAAAAGCGCAAGGAAGAAGATTGGGAATTTGTCGCCTATGAAAAAAACTCTGCAACGCCCCATCATCAATGGCTGGAAGATTATCTGGCGCAGCGCAAAGTCATGCTGCGCAGTAATGACCAAATGGTGCTGGCTCAATGCGCGGCGGCAGGCCTTGGCGTAACCGTATTACCGCATTATTTGCGCCAGAGTCACCGCGAGCTGCACCGTATTGAGCATCAGGCTTGTCCTCTGCGCAGAAAACTTTGGCTGGTCATGCATGATGATGTGCGCCGATCACCTAGGGTAAGGGCAGTGGCTGATGGATTGATCGACTTGTTTTCCAGCGCAGAAATGAATGACTTATTGTTATGAACAAGGTCGGTCCAGTTTGATAAAAATAAAACATTGATTTTTTATAATGTTATATTTAATATAATTCTATGAGGTCAGCCAAATGCTTGCTTACATCTGCTCATATATCTGTTCACCTATTCGTTCGCACTAAGCACCTATTAAATTAAGCTGCTTTCAAGAATAAACCTAAACTTTTGACAAAAACGACCGTAATACACAATATGCGGTAATCCGTCACGTGGTTTAATTTAGGGCTGGAGAGCAAAATGAGCATCAATCAAATAGCAGGTGGGGCCACTGGCGGTGTCAGTGTTGATACCCGGCAAGATGTCAAGGCTGCACCAGTCGTTGCTAAAGCGGCACCTGTACCGGTAGTTGCTGACGTCGCTAAAAGTGCGGTCAGCAAAGACAGCCAGCCCCAAAGTGATATTTCAGCTAAAGAACTCAAGAACTCTGTCGATCAGATCAACCGCGCCATAGGTTTGAATAAAAGCGTGAATCTCAACCTCGATAATGACTCCGGTAAAGTAGTGGTGCAGATTGTTGATAATGAAACCAATGTCGTTTTGCGCCAAATTCCTTCAAAAGAAGTGCTGGCTATAGCCCGTGATCTGGAAGGTAAAAAAGGTGTTTTGTTGAACGACCATGCATGAATGGATAAAGAGTGATTGTCAGCTCTGATGTTGAATACTGGTTAAAGCAAGCAAATCTTCCCCTCCCCGACAGGATAGGTAAAGCACCTGAAGAATTATTGGCCTATGTTGCGAAAGTGAATAAAAGCACTTCTGCTGACCGATTGTCTGCGCAAGCAGAACTTAATTCCGATTTTTTAAGCGATATCCGCGCAGCGATAGTGGACATGCCACCTTCTGTGCTGCAGCTTTTGGATAAACCCCTGCTGGGTGTCTATTTAGGGTGCGGCCTGGGATCATCTGCGGTGACTGACGTTGTTGCAGGCCCGGATGGTAAGGTGCTCGGCCTTGCGATACTTATGGATGCCGACGCTTTTTTAGGTCGCACTGCCAATGACTGGGCGAGCTGGAAAGAAAATACGCCATTTTTGCCGGGCTCGGCTTTTCAAGTCCATCTGCAAATTGAAGCAGCGGAAAACGATAACCGCAAAAATGCCATGCAGTTTTTGCTCTTGCATGAATTTGGTCATGTGCTGACTGCCAATAGCGAATTTTTACCCGACTGGTGGATAGGTTCGCAAAAATTCAAATCGACTGAAGAATATAGTTACTTGAGTCTGTCCTGGCAAATCGCCATGAACGGCGACATCATTCCTTTGCTCAGACATGATTTTGAGCACCGCAAGGACTTGCACTTCTATAGTGATCAGCAAGTTGCGGGAGATTTAATTCCCGGCATCTACAAGGCGCTGGAAAAAACCGGTTTTTCCAGTCTGTATGCCGCAACCAATGCCTATGATGATTTTGCCGAGGCTTTTGCCATGTATGTGCATAGCGTGATCATGGCAAAGCCTTATCGATTGAGCATTCGTTCTGGCGATGAAATTATCATGGAAGTGGCAGATTACTGGTCCAGCCCACGAGCCCGCTCCAGGAAACAGTTATTTGCTGAATACCTTGGTAATTGACAATTCTCCCCCTAAGCTCTGGACATAAGCAAGTGGAATAAAGCGTTGCCTTTAGGCCACTTCTTGCTATTGAACTATTCGTTTGCATCAATAAAGCAGCAAAATTTGCTTTATTCGGCACTTCATTTTCCACCCGCTCATCCATAATGTGAATAAGCTTAGGCGTTTCTTGTCTTTATGCTGCAATTATTCACGGATGGATATCTGAATGACCGTACCGCCAAAGAACTCACTGGATCCGGATGACTGGCAGGCCCTGCGTGCGCAGGGACATCGCATGCTGGACGATATCCTTGATTACGCAGAACACATACGCGAGCGCCCGGTGTGGCAAGTGATACCGGATGAAGTGCGCGCAAAGTTCCAGTCGGGTTTGCCAACTGCGCCGGCAGAGCTCGGTGACGTGCACCAACAATTCATGGAAAATATCTTGCCGTATTCAGTAGGCAATAGCCATCCTGGATTTATGGGGTGGGTGCAGGGTGGTGGCAACCCTGTCGGTACTTTAGCGGAGTTGCTGGCAGCGGGATTGAATGCGAATCTCGGTGGGCGTGATCATATACCGATAGAAGTCGAGCGTCAGATAACGCGCTGGGTCAGCGAGCTATTTCATTTTCCGGATACTGCCAGCGGCCTGTTTGTTACTGGCACGTCGATGGCTAACTTCATTGCCGTACTGGTAGCGCGGGCGCGCGCTCTGGGTGCAGAGGTAAGGCATCAAGGGCTCACGGCTTTTCCTGAACGGCTGGTGGCTTATACCTCAGCAGGAGCGCATGGTTGCGTTGCCCAGGCCATGGATATGGCCGGGATGGGGAGAAACGCCTTGCGCGTCATCCCCATGAATGCCAGCTTTGAGATGGATGTCGGCGCATTGCAGGCAGCAATTGTGGCAGACCGCGCGGCGGGATTGACGCCATTCATGCTGGTAGGTACTGCCGGTTCAGTGGATGTTGGTGCGATTGATGATTTGCAGACCCTGGCGGATGTCGCCAGCACTGAAAAATTATGGTTCCATATTGATGGTGCATTTGGTGCGCTGGGTATGCTATCTCCCTTTATTGCTGCACGCCTGGTTGGGATAGA
Source organism: Undibacterium sp. TC9W (assembly GCF_049339865.1). NCBI lineage: Bacteria > Pseudomonadati > Pseudomonadota > Betaproteobacteria > Burkholderiales > Oxalobacteraceae > Undibacterium > Undibacterium sp. TC9W. Next base: position 47,385 of record NZ_JBMPPJ010000007.1, read on the forward strand.
GCGGGCTGATTCTATTGCCTTTGATTTTCATAAGTGGTTGCAAGTACCTTATGACGCCGGCTTTATTCTGGTGCGTGACAGCGATGCCCATTATGCGACCTTTGCCACGCCAGCCAGTTATTTGCGGCGTGAGAGCAAGGGCCTGGCAGGCGGCTCACCCTGGCCCTGTGATTTTGGCCCTGATTTGTCACGCGGCTTCAGGGCACTCAAAACCTGGTTCACTTTGCAGGTATACGGCGCAGAACGTCTTGGCCAGATGATTGCCCATACTTGCGAGCTGGGGCAGTATCTGAAAAACAGCATCCAGGCACATCCAAGATTTGAATTGATGGCACCGGTCGCCTTGAATATCGTCTGTTTCCGCTACCTTGTTGATGGCCTCAGTGATGAAGCCCTTGATGCACTCAATGCCCGTATCGTGATGGCCTTGCAAGAGTCAGGAATAGCGGCACCATCGACCACCATCATCAACAAGCGGCTTGCCATACGCGCGGCAATCGTCAATCACAGAACTACCTCTGCCGATATAGACGCTTTGCTCAATGCAACTCTCGCCATAGGCGAGCAAATTCATACTTCGGGTGATTGAGAATATGACCAATATCGACGAATCCCTTGTTGCAGAAAACAAGCCAGCGCAAAGTAAATTGATAGGCCTGGCACCTCTGATGCGCATTGCTTTTTCCGGTGGCGATTTAAAACCCCTGGGTAAAGAATTGATCGCCTATGCAGAAAAACATCCGCATGACGCGCATGCACTCATGAACCTGGCAACGGTATTAATCTTGCTCGGTCATCGTGATGCGGCTTTGTCCACCCAGATGGAGGCATTGCGCCTGCAGCCGCTGTATTCTGTCCCCACGACCCGCGAACCCACCTTGCGCCTGCTGGCACTCATGACAGACGGTGACCTGATGGCCAATACCCCGCTTGAATTTTTGGTCGAAGATTCCGACATCGCACTTGATTTGTTATATGTAGGCGCAGGCATACCTGCAGTGGAACAGTTGCCACCACATGATGTTATGTTTGTTGCTGTGGGTGAGGCAGATGACAAGAACAGCTTGCTGCTTGACCTGCAAGAGATTATCCAGACCTGGCCCACACCAGTGTTAAACGCACCTGAACGCATTACCCACCTGGGCCGCGACCGGGCCTGCGCCTTGCTGCAGAACGCGCCGGGTGTCGCCATGCCAACGTCAGCCCGTATCAGCCGTCAAACGCTGGAGCACATAGGTGGCGGCGAGGTGGCTGTCAGCAGTATTTTGGGTGGTGATGATTTTCCCATCATTGCCCGACCTCTGGGTTCACATGCGGGCCATGGCCTGCGCAAAGTATTGTCGGCTGAAGATGTGCCAGATTACCTGCAAGCCGTGCCAAGTGAAGAATTTTATATCGCCCGCTTTGTTGATTACCGCAGCCTTGCAGATGGTCAGTTCAGGAAGTACCGCATTATCCTGATCGATGGCAAACCCTTTATCTCTCACATGGGTATTTCCAGGCACTGGATGATCCATTATCTGAACGCAGGCATGACAGACAGCGCAGAAAAACGGGATGAAGAAGCACGCTTCATGCAGAGCTTTGATGAAGATTTTGTGCCCCGGAATGCAACAGCATTTGCAGAAATATTCAAACGCCTGGACCTTGATTATGTCGGCATAGACTGTGGCGAGACCCAGGACGGCAAGCTGCTGATTTTTGAAGTCGATAGCGACATGATTGTGCATGCGATGGACCCGGTCGATATGTTCCCCTACAAGCAGGAGCCGATGAAAAAATTATTTGCCGCATTCAGGGATTTGCTGATCAAGACAGCCAGAATGTCGCCAGCCTATCAAGGCTAGCCTGTACCGGATTGCACAAGCCCATGCCTAACCATGTCAAATAAAACTCATACCGCATTCCCATCGTTCGATCAGCTTTTGACAGGCGGTGGCGATGCGCGTATCGCTTTAGACGATGATGGCTATAATAAATACGGGTGCGGCATTGTGCCAGACAGCTTGTCGCTGGCCTTTGGTTCTGCGACTGCATCAACAATCTCTGATATGGCACGGTCTGCTGCCGACGCTGTTTATCAAAAACTGGCAGCCGTCGATGGCGAGGCAGAATATTACCTGTTAGCAGAACATGAGCTTGAACTTGCCAGGCAAGAGTTAAAGCAATTATGTGGATTAACAGGGGAGGGTAAATCTGCCGACCTGGCCGCGACTGATGTGGTCTTCGCCGCCTCAGGTACCGACCTGCATTTGATTGCAGCGCAAATGCTCGCCTTGTCATCACAAGCCGGTCATCCTGCCTTGCCCATGCTGGTGATCATGGTCGAGCCAGGTGAAACAGGCAGCTCGGTACCAGCCGCTTTAAGCGGGCAGCATTTCAGCAACCGTTCTGCTCTTGATGTCACCGTCTCTGCAGGCGAAACTATTCCTGGCAGCATACCCACAGAATTGCGCACTGTAAGCATCAGGGCGGGCGATGGCAGTGCGCGCAATTTGCAAGATGTTGATACAGAGGTGAGAGCATTGACTGAGGCGGCAATTGCCCAGCACAGGCAGGTTATGCTGGTTCTGGCAGATGTCAGCAAGACGGGCATGATTGCACCTGCTATCGATGTTGCCACGGGTTTAAGCATGCGGTATCGCCACAATTTTCATGTGATGGTAGATGCTTGTCAGTTCCGCATATCCAATGCCAGCTTGCATGCTTATTTGCAGCAAGGTTTTCTGGTCGCAGTCACCGGTTCCAAATTTCTAAGTGGCCCCAGCTTTTCTGGTGCATTGTTTGTTCCTGCTCCAGTAGCAAAAAAGCTCAAATCATTGAGTTTGCCGCTGGCTTTGCAAGCATATTCCAGCCGTGCCGACTGGCCGCGTGACTGGCCAGGGGCAGACAAGCTGGGCAGGCAAGTCAATACAGGTTTGCTACTGCGCTGGGTGGCAGCGCTCGCTGAATTACGTGCGTTCCGGCAGCTGCCGGAAACTGCCATCCATCGTTTTGTCCTGCAATTTGGACATGCCATCCAGTCTTATTTTAAACATAGCGCTCATCTGGCTTTGCTACCCATCGTCATTCCTGAACGCGGTGCTTTGCATGAAAATGTGTCCTGGGACCAGTTACCAAGCATTTTCTCTTTTTTAATCAAGGACGCCAGTGGCCAGCATTTTCTTAATCGTGAGCAAACCATGCTGGTATACAGGCGATTGCAAAAAGAAAAACATATGCAGTTAGGGCAACCAGTGCTGTGCGGCGTTCGCCAGCAAACGCCCGTTAGTGCACTCCGCGTCTGTCTCAGTGCACGGCTGATAGTCAGCGCAATTGCTGGAGAGGGTGATAGTGCGCAGAAAGTTATCGAAGATGCATTGCTGGTGCTGGATACTGCGGCACAATTGGCAGCGCAGCTTGAACAGATCTAGCGTTGCTGCACCTGGCTGCCATATCCGCAGTATCATATTGCTTTATGCCATATTGTGCTTTTAGGCTTTGCTACAATGAATACCTTACTGATTATCGATATGCAAAATGCCTGGTTACATGGTCTAACCCGGCGTTTTGACAAGGTAAACGTCATCAAGCGCATACAGCGCGCAGTAGAGCATACCCGTGAGCATGGTGGTCAGGTGATTTTTGTGCGTCATGCCAATGACGAAGCGCTGGCTGGTTCTGCAGGGTGGGAAGTCATACCTGAACTGCCATTTGCTCCTGGCGATGTTTTCGTCGATAAAACTGCCTGTGATTCATTTGCTGGTACTGGCCTGGATACACATTTAAAAGTCACAGGGGCGCATACACTGATTGTTTGTGGTTTGACGACAGAGTTTTGTGTAGATACGACAATCCGCGCTGCCGCATCGCATGGTTTTGATGTGATTGCCCTGTCTGATGCGCATACGACTGGCGACAGACCCCATATGAAAGCCGAAAAAATAGTCGAGCACCACAACTGGGTCTGGTCGAATATTGCGACTCCAGCCAATAGCCGCATTATGGTGCGCACTACGGCTGAATTGTTTGGTCATCACTATTAAGCATTATTAAGCATGCTTAGGCACGCTCAGGCCAGGCACACTACTATTTTGTACAGCCCAGCTCTTTCAAACTGGTGTCAGTGTCGCGCTTGTTATTGGCCTGTGTTTCCATGTCCTGTGCCGTTCCACCTGCTTTTTGAGCACTACGCAAGGCATTGATTTGCTTGCGTAGTTCATCGCACTGCTTTTGCTTGCGGGCAGCTTCGGCAGAATCTGGCTTGCTGCTGTCTTTTGAGTTTTCACCAGTCAATGCCTTGCGCTCGGCGGCCTGATGGCGGCTGGCCTCATCTTCACTCGCGCGTGGACCAAATTTGCGCTCGGCTTCTTTTTCAGCCATACAATCACTTTCGATTTTCATGCGTACGTCATTGGTATTGCCTTTCATGGCATAGACATCGGCAACGATTCTGCGCTGCTCGGCAGTCTTGGCTTCAGACAGCATTCTGTCCTGCAATGCGCCGCCTTCCTTGTACCAGATCATTTTCTTCGCTTCTTCGCCACGGCGCACGCAATTGGCATCCAGGGGCAGTTTGTCCGAGGTAGAAGGGCTGGGGTTTTTCTTGATCATTTGACCTTGCCCGCCATCACAAGGTTTGTCCTGATACGTACTGCCACAGCGATACAGGTTTTGCGCCTGGGCCTGGCCAGGCAGGCTACTGCCAACGATGAGCACAGCTTGCAGTGACAGGGTGATAGCGAGTGAAATAAAGAGAGCGGGGCGCATACTGATTAACCAATGCAGAGAGATAAAGATTCATTACTTTAGCATCCTGCCCGGCACAGTGGTGAGCTGTAGGGGCAGGGAGGCCCCTGATTTTTGTAAATTACGTAACATTCTTTGATCAGTTTTTTTACAAAGAGCATTTGAAATTTATTTAAATGATGATTGACATCTAAAAATATGACGATCATAATCTAATTAACTTGATTGATTTCAAGCGGGGAAAAAGCAAGTTTTTGACGGTCTGGCTTGCAACACTATCCAATCAAACTGATTTATCAAGCTTGGTTACCAAACTTAGCGGTCAAACTTAGTTATCAAACTCATTCATCAAAAAGGATTAATCATGGAACTCAAGAATACTGTCGCCTTCGTTACTGGTGCTAACCGTGGTTTAGGTCTGGCATTTGCCAAGGCCTTGCTGGATGCGGGCGTCAAAAAAGTCTATGCGGCGGCCAGGAACCCTGAGCAAATTACTCTGCCCGGTCTCCATCCCATACAGCTGGATGTCACAGATCAGCAGCAGGTGCTGGCAGCAGCCCAGGCATGTGGCGACGTGAACCTGCTCATCAACAATGCAGGCATTGCCCAGCCGTCACCATTTCTTGCCAGCGATAGCGTGGCTGCCATACGTACACAGTTCGACACCAATTTCTTTGGCATGCTGGCAATGAGCCAGGCTTTTGCCCCTGTGTTGAAAGCCAATGGTGGCGGTGCACTGGTCAATATGCTCTCGGTCCTGAGCTGGATTAATCTGGCTGGCATCAATGGTTACAGCGCATCCAAGGCCGCAGCCTGGTCATTGACCAACGGTTTGCGCAATGAATTGCGGGCGCAGGGTACGCTGGTAGTTGGCGTACATGCGGCCTTCATCGATACCGATATGACGCAACACCTGGCCATGCCAAAATCTACTCCACAGCAAGTCGCCCTGCAGGTAATGGAGGCAATAGCAGAGGGCAGGGAAGAAGTGTTTGCCGATGAGATTACGCGCCAGGTCAAGCGGGCTCTGTCGCTGGACTCTGCACCCTATCTGCGTGAGGGCGGACAATAAAATTCAGCGATGTGAATCAGCGCAGCAATGCAATAAAAGCCTTTGCCGGGTTATGATGCAAAATTCCCAATCCGGTAAAAGGACGTGCCCGTGTCTGGACTTATCCGTAATTTCCTGACGGTCATACTGGCCCTGTTTGCTTACCGCATAGTCCGCTGCCGCGCTACTGCAGGTGACCGTGTTACTTCGTATTTCTGGATCACGCCATGGGACACTGGCATCAGGACGTTGAAGAGTGACAAATACTTCCAGTTCGCAGAATCTGCTCAACTGGACTTTGTCATCAAAACCGCTTTGTTGCGCCCCATGCTGAGTAGCGGAACGGCTTTTGTGAATGTATCGCAACTGGCCAGTTTCATGAAACCCATGCACATTTTCCAGAGAGTGCGGGTAGAGACGCGCATCATGTTTGTAGATGAAAAATGCGCATATTTTTCACATGCATTCTACGCAAGTGATGCGCTACATGTTGAGCCACATGCTGAGCTACTGGTCAAAATGAAATTCAAGCGCGGGCGCTTAACAGTAAAACCATTTGAATTGCTGGGCTTGCGCTTTGAAGAGCCACCTGCACAATTGCTGGCCTGGGAGCAGGCGCTGGCAGCAATGACATCAGTACGAAACGCATCTCAATAAAATTACCGCCCGCCAGACACATCAACAAAACTGCCAGTGATATAAGAAGCCGCATCACTCAACAAAAAACTGATGGCAGAGGCCACTTCTTCAGGTGCGCCGCCGCGCAGCATGGGGACATTGGTTTTTAGTCTTTCTACCCGGTTCGCCTCGCCTCCATCTGCATGCATGGTGGTGTGTATCAAACCAGGCCGCACGCTGTTGACACGTATGCCTTCAGCAGCCACCTCCACCGACAAGCCCTTGGTCAGCGTATCTATTGCGCCCTTGGTCGCTGCATAATCAATGTATTCAAAGGCTGAACCAAGGCGCGCAGCGGCTGAAGAGACATTGACGATGGCACCGCCTTTGCCACCATGCCTGGTTGACATGCGTTTCACCGCTTCGCGGCAGCATAGAAAATAACTGGTGACATTGGTACTGAGCAGGCGGTTGATGCGCTCTGCCGTCAAGTCTTCCAGGCGGCATTGCTGCATGAGTATGCCAGCATTATTGACCAGCGCATCGAGCTTGCCGAGCCGCGCATCTATTTCATTGAACAGGCGTACGACCTCTGTTTCAATGGCAACATCAGCTTGCATGGCAATCGCCGTACCGCCTTGCGCCTCTATCTCTTGCACGACTTGCTGTGCCGCTTCATGATTGTGCAGGTAGTTGATGCAGACGACGTAACCGGCAGCGGCCAGTTGCTTTGCCGTAGCAGCACCTATGCCGCGGCTACCACCTGTGACCAATGCTATTTTGGCGGTTTTTGTCATGACGACTCCTTCTTAAATTATCCATCAAGAACGCATAAAATATATCATCCAGCTATGGTAACCGGGATGAAAAATCTTCGCTGACAGAGTGGACTTAGAGCGGGAAAGGAGTTGGGAGGGGGAGGTGGTGCGCTTGGCGCACCCTACTGAAATGCATCCCTTGCAGTTGCGAGGGATGCTGTGCGCTGTGGACAATTAACCTTTACTACGTGCTTCTATCACTTCCCATTTTTCCAGTGCTTCGAGTAATTGCTCGTCAATCTCAGCATGACGGGCATTCAAGAGATTGGCTTGTTCCGGGCCGTTTTTATACAGATTGGCATCGGCCAGTTTTTCGGTGATGGAAGCCTGCTCGGCTTCCAGAGAAGCGATCAGCTTGGGCAATTCTTCCAGTTCACGCTGCTCTTTGTAGCTGAGCTTTTTCGGCTTGGCTGCTGCCGGTGCACTCATGGTCGATACTGCTGCCACGGTCGGTTTTTGCTCGGTCTTCGCTGCTTTGGTGACTGGCACTGTGCTGCGATAGCGTTCCCAGTCGGTATAGCCACCAATAAATTCACGCCACTGTCCTTCGCCTTCAGCAACGATAACCTGAGTCACCACATTGTCGAGGAAGGTGCGGTCATGGCTGACCAGGAAAACGGTGCCAGTATATTCTTCCAGCAATTCTTCGAGCAACTCCAGGGTGTCGATATCCAGATCATTAGTCGGTTCATCCAGCACCAGCGCGTTGGCTGGCTTGGCAAACAGGCGGGCCAGCAACAGGCGGTTGCGTTCACCACCTGAGAGTGATTTAACCGGAGAACGTGCGCGTTCAGGGGCGAACAAAAAGTCACCCAGATAAGACATCACATGCTTGCGCTGACCATTCACTTCTACCCAGTCACTACCTGGGGCGATTGTGTCCGCCAGGCTGGCTTCTTCATTCAATTGCGCACGCATTTGATCAAAGTAAGCGATCTGCAATTTGCTGCCTTGCTTGATGGTGCCACTGTCCGGTTCATCCTGCCCCAAAATCAGTTTCAGCAAGGTAGTTTTACCGGCACCATTTTGACCGATGAGACCAACCTTGTCGCCACGCAAAATAATGCTGGAGAAATCATCGATGATGACCTTCTCGCCAAAGCGCTTGCTGACGTTTTCCAGTTCTGCCACGATCTTTCCTGAGCGTTCACCAGAGCCTACATCCAGTTTGACCTGGCCTTGCTGTTCACGGCGGGCGCTACGTTGCAGGCGCAATTGTTCCAGGCGCTTGACGCGGCCTTCATCACGCACGCGGCGGGCTTTGACGCCTTTGCGTATCCAGATTTCTTCCTGCGCCAAAAACTTGTCAAACTTGGCGTTTTCCACTTCTTCATTTTCCAGCAAGTCTGCCTTGCGGGTCTGGTAAGTCGTGAAATTGCCAGGGAAAGAAGTCAGCTTGCCGCGATCCAGTTCTATGATGCGGGTCGCTACATTATCCAGAAAGCTACGGTCATGGGTGATGAACAGCACGCTTCCTTTAAAGTCTTTCAGCAAAGCTTCCAGCCATTGTATCGATGAAAAATCCAGGTGATTGGTTGGTTCATCAAGCAGCAGGACATCCGGTGCGCTGACCAAAGCACAGGCCAGTGCCACGCGCTTTTTCATACCGCCCGACAGTGTGCCCATGATCGCGTCTTTTGACAGGTTCAGCTTGTCCAGCGTGGTTTCTACCTTGTTACCCAGGCTCCAGGCATCAGCCGCATCCAGTTTTACCTGTATGTCATGCATGCGCTCCATCAGGGCATCATCATTGTCACCGCCAAACTGGCCAGTCAGTGCTTCATATTCCTGCAACAGGGCTGGCAGCTCACCCAGACCGGATGCCACAGCGTCGAATACGCTGAGTTCCATGTCAAATTGCGGTTCCTGCTCAACATAGGCGATTTGTATGCCTTGCTGCATGACCAGCAAGCCGTCATCAATCTTGGACGTGCGGGCAATGATCTTCAGCAAAGAAGATTTGCCAGTACCATTGCGCCCGATCAGACCTACACGTTCGCCTGCCTCTATGGAAAACTCTGCATGATCTAGCAGAGCAACGTGACCGAATGCCAATTGGGCATCGCTTAATGAGATAACTGCCATAAAACCCTGTGGAACCGGCATCATGGAGATGCGCGGACATAAATTGGAGAAAAGCAGTATTGTACGCTAGGGGGCACCTAAACTCATCTGCTGAATTGATTGTTGGCCCAAGCTCAGGTAAGATGGCGGGCTGATTGAGAAATGCACAAGCAAAACTTGCCATTTCTCACCGTGTCTCGCCGTAGTTCAATGGATAGAACGTATGCCTCCTAAGCGTAAGATACAGGTTCGATTCCTGTCGGCGGGACCAGGCACCTAAATGCGAATTCTCGCAAATCATCGTAAAGCCAAGCGTAGCAAGGCTCTCCAGCCGATTGGCACACTTTCAAAAACATCGAAACCCCGTAAAAAACAGTAAATTTCTGCTAGTATCTCCCCACGATTTACCCACCAATTACCCACGGGAGATAGAGTTTGGCTAGTTTTGAAAAAAGGGCTTCGGGCTGGCGTGCGCAAGTTTATGTCAAAGGCACAAGAGATTCACAAGTTTTTGCTACAAAAAGCCAGGCGATAGCGTGGGCAGCTATTCGTGAAACCGAATTACGTAATAATATTGCAACTGGTATAGTTGATGGAAAAACACTAGATCATGCATGCCGTCGATATGAAAAAGAAGTTTCTGTTCATAAACGCGGCCATGAATGGGAAGTAAAACGCCTTAACTGGATGTGTGAATATAAGATTGATGGCGTCAAACTGGGAGATAGAGAGCTGGCCCAGGTGACTGCTGATCTCTTAGGGCGCTTCCGCGATCAGCGTTTAAAAGGCACTGAAGAATGGCGGGCAGTAACCGGCGCGTCATTTAACCGGGACCTGAACTTGCTAAGTCATGTCTTACGGACTGCGGCCAGAGAATGGAAATGGATACCGGAAAGCCCGACAAAAGACGTCCGCCGGCCAAAAAATGCTTTACCACGTGACAGATTGATCAGCCAGGATGAAATTGATAGGCTTTGTGTCAACCTCGATTTTCACTTTCAGCCAGTCACTAAAAAAACATAAGCGGTCGGTGCTGCATTCATATTTGCTATTGAGACAGCGATGCGTGAATCAGAAATCTGTAGTTTGACTGCAGAAGACATTAATGGCGCTGTCGCTCATCTGCGGTTGACAAAAAATGGATCAAAGCGGGATGTACCACTGTCAAAAAAAGCGCTTGAAGTATTGTCTTGCCTACCTAAGCCAGAGTCAAAAGAGGCACCTTTATTCATGCTAACGGCCGCCAGTTTGAGTACATTATTCCGACGAGCGCGGGACCAGTGTCTGGTCGAAGGTTTAAATTTTCACGATACCCGGCATGAAGCTATAACGCGCCTGGCTAAGAAACTAAACGTTCTTGATCTGGCGCGTATGGTTGGGCACAAAGATTTGAGAATGCTGCAGATTTACTACAATGAAACAGCCGCCAATATGGCGGCTCGCTTGGATTAGGCACGGCGTTCTTGGTACTTCAATGTCCAAGCTATAACATCTGTTGCCTTATATAGTGGTTGGGCTCTGTTACCTTTGGCGGACGGCAATCTAATTGCTGGTGGGAAGTCTGGCAGACAAGCAAACCGTTCTCTAACAGATGTCACATCGCGCTTCATGTATGAAGCAATGGTGGCAATATCCCAAAGATCAATATTTAAGGGAACTGTTGGCTTGATGCGCTCTGCTACTGCTGCTGCCAGTCGTTCGATAATGTCTACATCGCTCATGGATTATTCCTAATTTGGTTATTCATATTTACTTCGATGCTGAGTAATGCTTGTAATTTTCGTGACACTTTTGAATTCATGTCAAATTTTCACTTTGGCAAAAAACCATTGTCAGCCAATGCGCGGGCAAGCTGATTGCCTGCACTCAAGGTAAGTTCTACATCAGTAGCACCTGGCAACGTCAAGCAAAAATTTGCCAAAGAGTCAGAGCGCAAAAAGACAGCCAATGCCCGCGCCTCTGCCTCATTCATATACGATATCAGCTTAATTATCCTCATATTTCCCCCATCGATTCAGCCACAATTGCGGCTACTGTTTCAGCATCGATACCCAACAGCCGGGCAACTTCATCAAAGCGGGCCGCGTTGGCCCTGTCTGGTGCGTAGGTAATGGCGAACTCCTGCAAAATGCGATGTTTAGGCACAATCATTTTTCACCTCGCCATGGTTTCACTGTGACGCCACATGCACCGAAAAAGTCATAGGCCGCGCCAAAGACAGCGCAGGCGTCCTGGGCAATGGCGATGTATTCATACTTGCTTGTGACCGTTCTTACATAGACTTGAAAGCTCATATTTCGTCCTTTCTTTGGTTATTTTTCATTCTGGAAAATCCAGCATTTCACTGATGTGGAAGGGGTGGCCATGGGCGATTGCGTACTGCGGATCACGCTGTTGACAACCCGGTTTGTTTCTACAAATTTGCGGCGACTGCTGGTCATCAGCACCTTTTTCAGGTCGCGCAATGGCGGCACTTGCTGACGTTTCTCTGTTGCCACCTGCAGAAAATGGTTAAGATTGACTGCGATCAGGTTAGGGTCACGCGAATGATTCAAGATCGACATATCCCCGTTATCCAGATAATCAAACGCCTCCCAGAATTCCTGCACCAGCACATGGTCACTGTTGATAACCTGCTGACGTTCCTCGACCATGGTCACGATTTGGGCTTTCAATGCCACCTGCTGCGATTCAGGCAGCTTTACCACCAGCGCCAGGGCATCAGCCAGGGCCAGCATTTGTGCGTGGGTTTCCACCAGGCGCGGCATCTTGATATTTTTGTTTTGGCGCAGCTCTTTTAGATACATAGGGGTATTGGTACCCACCAGCTCCATGATGGCTTTCTCGCGCTTGGTAGCGGCCAGAATGAAGCCCGACACCTGTTCCACAGACATATACTTCAACTTATCGGCCGCCTCGCCAGACGCGGCTGTCTGCGTCGAACGGTCAAAATACAAATGCACAATCCGCGACAAAATCGCCTCAGACGCATTCACCGGGTTGTTTTGCGATATCACGATCGATCCACGGAAAGGCGGCTCGTATGTCTCATTGCCACCGGTCGCCATGCCCCTGGCACGCATGCTGCGGCCGTTGTAAGCCGTCTTCAGCTCGTCCCAATCAAATGACTTCACATGGCTTTTATCTTCACCCATGCGTTCGCGGTCAGATTCAATCAGCACTACCGGCAGGCAAGACACTTGCCCAAAATTACGCGCCCGTGCAGCCAGGCTAGACTTTGCCGGGTCGAAGCCCTCGTACCCATTGCGGCCGAACAGCTTCCACAGAAATTCAATCAAGGTTGATTTGCCGGCTCCGGCTTCGCCCACTACTTCAAGGAAAGGGTAAGACGATTGCTTAGACCTGATCTGCTCCGCAAACAGTGATCCAAACCAAAAGGTGAGGGCGACCAGGCCCTTGGCACCAAAGGCCGTCCAAATCAGTTCCAGCCAATCGGTGCGGTATTCATGACGGTCGCGGTTAATGGTCAGATTGACAGACTTATTCAATGACTTGATCGACAGCTTGCCGATATCAAAGAAATCCTCGCTGTTCACCTCATTCAAAACGCCGTCTTTCATCGCCACATCACCCAGCACATAGCAACCATGCTCAAGGCTGTAGCCGATGTAATCGATGGTATCCACACGCTTGATGTTGTAAAGCTGGTCCGCAAGAATCCGCTTTAACTGGTTGCTGCTGCCGTTATACATAGCGCCCCCAGCCATACCCAGCAAGCGCTTGTTGAACTCCGCAGAGCATGCAATTTGAGATGCAGTAAACGTGTTCTTCACCGGCTTGCCGTCATGCGGGAATGACACACGGAAGTAATACCAGCTCTCGTTTGTAATCAGGTTTTCCTGAAAATACAAAGCCTTCGGCAAGCAATTGGCAATTTCATAGACCGTGCTCGATGTCACCAGCGCCTGGTCGCGCAAGGCATACTCAGACAAGCTTTTTGAATCCTCGCTGTTGTCCTGCTGCTCCCTGGCCTTGTTATAGCGTTCCAGATCGAGGCGAAACCAAAACAGACGATTACCAAAATCAAAATAAAATTCTGTTTGGTCGCCTTCATGCTTGTAGATCAGCAAGGCTTTTTCAGACGGAGTACGGGTAAGCAGCAAGTCACCGTGATAGCGGTATTCCTCTATGTCCTTCTCAGTCAGTGCTTCACGTTGGTGGGCATCGTTCCAGTCCAGCTTATTCTTGCCGTTCTGTGGTATCTGCGCTGCCACGCATTCCCAGCCTGCGGCCCTGGCTTTTTCTACGTGCTTCCTGGTATAGCTGCGCCCGGCATTGTCACCGTCCAGCGCCCAAACAAGGCGGCAATCCATGTTGCCACGCGAGGCGGCCAGGTTGCGCAAGGCCTCCTCCGGGTAGTTATTGCAACTACCCAGGGCAACTGCCGGGATATCATGGTGCATCAGCGCCAGGGCATCAAAAACGCCTTCAACGATCCATATTTCCTTCTTGTCTTGAATGACAACAGGGTCAGGCCTCCACCACAGGCCCAGGTATTTGGTACCAAACTTGAAATGCGCCTTTTTCTTGCCGAATCGGTAAGGCTGGTCGATGATCCTTTCCCAATAGCCATTCGCAAACGGAAAGCGCACGGTGCCGCTGCCTATCTTCAATTCCTGATCAAAGTAATACTCTTGCGTATACATGCCCTGGACCTTCGCCAGTGCAAAGCCCCGGCCATGCTGCATATACGCATCAGCGGCAGCGTTCGGGTTTGGCTTTTCTGGCGTGGGCTTGTAACGCTCAGACCAGTTATCAAACAGATCCGGGTACAGGTCTTTGACGTGTCTGGTTTCACCGCAATTGTTCAGGCGGCCACAGCGAATCACCCAGGGGTGCTCTGCATTCGTGTACAGCTCTTTCTTCTGGCAGGCCGGGCAGATGCCACCGCGCAGCATGCCGTTTTGCTCTGGCTTGAACTTGAATTCAACCAGGCGCTGCAGGATTTCGTGACGAAGCGATTCATCCATTACGCGCCCGCCTTGCTGTTCGCTGAATCCAAGTTTTGAATTACGGACTTAACTCCAAACATAAGCGCGCACAGACCGCCCCAAAGCTCTGCTTGTTCGGGATCATATCCATTAACCTTATCCATCATTTCTTGCAGCATTTCTTTTAACGGCTGCAGCTCGCTGGGGTACATGTAGGCGGTCAAGAACACAATGGGCTGCTGTTCGCGGTCTGACAGGTTTATAGTGGTAGATGTGGTATTCATAGTCATTCAATCAAAGTCACCGCTTGCGCGGCGTTTAAAATCGGTTACAGCAGCCTTGCCGGGCTGTGTCTGGCCTTTTCTTGCTGCAGGCTTTCCAAACAGGTGCGGCGGTACCCGGTCACGCCAGCAATGCGCCACCATGGCAAGGCTGTGGCGCATCAGTGGCGGCAACTGTTCAAAAGGCACCGTGATGCGTAGCGCTTCATGTACCTTGCGCAGCTCGTCATCTGTGGTCGTTGGTATAGGCATGATTTTTTGTGACGCCGTCACGAAAATTTGTGCTGGTTTTCAATCAGCAACTGGCGGCCTTCTTCCAGCAAACGCACATTGCGGGAATACTCCTGCTCCATTTCCACATCCTCCAGGCGTTCAGATACAACCTGCAGGCGTTCGTTTTCAGCAATTCCCAGCCTGATGGCACCCAACAGCGCGACATACACCTGATTAGGAAATTTCATTGCGTTGCCCCCTCAAAAAATTGAATTTCCGTTCTCTTTCACGGTCGCGGTATTCCTTGGCGCGCTGGGCTGCAGTCTTGGTATTGGGCTTGCGTGGGCGGCCCCTGCCAGGCTTATTAAAAATGTCGCGTGTAAAGTCATCACCAGGCTGTTTCATGCTCACCACTCCCCGGCAAGGCCGCCAAGATCGTGGATAACTTCCCCGATCAGACTGCGGTTATACAAACGGCTCATCATTGGGCCGCGACGGGATGACGCCAGCAGCTTGTGTATCTCTCGCGCCAATACAAAACGGGATGCAAATGTCAAACGCATGTAGGCCTCCAAAAGTTTTAGGTAAAAAAAGTCCCTCACGCCTGAAAAAAGGCATGTTGGCTACTGCAATAGTGGTTCTGCTAGATCAGCGTCACCCGACTGATAAATTCAGCGATAGCTGATTCAAGGCCGACTGTCGGGCATGCCTTGAAATTGGAATTCTGACCTTGTAGTCAGGCGTGGCTGATAAAGACAAGGTGCGTAATACTTCCAGGCCAGCGACGAACACATGGCCGCATTCCTCGTTATTACAGCGGTAGGTGATTTCCTTCAGCATGGGCGACATAGTGCGGCTTTTAATGGCCCGCACACGCTGTGCGCAATGAGGGCAAGGCATACCAATTACTCTCATTCCGTGGTCCTTTCTAAATCTTCAAGCGAAACTAAACTCATTGCACGACCACGTCCGGTCATTGCCTTCATGCTCTGGCGTATAAAGCGCTTTGCCAAAAATTGGGCTGTTTCCTCAAGATCACTTAGCCCCCACTGGACGCGCATTCTCTCAAGCATTTCTAATTCGTCTTCCGTGAAATCGGCATCTAATGAAGGCATGTTCTTGTTTTCGTCAACTTAAAAGTGCTTAAGAGTGGCTAATCAGTGTCTGTCAAAGTATTTACTTTGCCGCTAACATTTGCTTGCAATTTTGATTAAGCAAAGCAGCTTCACGGAGCACCAGTTCGCGCAAGAACGCGGACGGCTGTTCGCCCTGATATTCCGCCATAGCGGTGATCAGCGCGAACTCATAATCATCAAAACGAAGCATCAGCTTGTTGGCCTTGATGCGTTTTTTGTCTGCATACATGGTCGTATCCTGTCTGTGCTGGTTACTTGGACGTGAGCTGGCGTACATATTCCTTCAGACCAAGAAGGTATGTAACGCGGAGGAAAGAAGCAACGGAGCGTTGCTCGGCCAGAGCGTAAGCTACAGCCTGGTCGTATTCCTCTTTAGAAAGACTGATTGGGGTGCGGATTGCCCCTTTTATTTGGGCGGCGCGACGGAATGATGTGTGAGTGTCAAGAGACATGATGTATCATTGTGTTACGTTAGTGGTAACGTGATAATAGTGAAGATTTATTCATATGTCAAATGTTTTTAGTGAAGTTTTATTCACCATAGGGGC
Source organism: Undibacterium sp. TC9W (assembly GCF_049339865.1). NCBI lineage: Bacteria > Pseudomonadati > Pseudomonadota > Betaproteobacteria > Burkholderiales > Oxalobacteraceae > Undibacterium > Undibacterium sp. TC9W. Next base: position 63,794 of record NZ_JBMPPJ010000007.1, read on the forward strand.
AAGATTAGCCGAAGAGCGTGACCGCTTAGGTTATTCACAGAAGGCCTTAGCAGCAATTTTAGAAAAAACATCTCGAACTCAAATTAAATACGAGCTGGGCGAGACTACCCCGGATGCTGCATATCTCAGTAGCCTGGACAAGCTTGGTGCGGACATTTACTACATCATCACCGGCAAGCGATCCTCAAACAAAATTGAAAAAGATGAGCTGGAAGTTATTGAGGGCTATCGCAAACTTGATATTAGGGGCAAAGCAGGCGTGCTCGGAATGATCAGCGGCATGGTCCCTGCAACTACCGAACCAAAAATACAAAACGTATTCCATGGTGGTGTGGGGCAAACTGTTCAAGGCAATGTCACGACACCGCAGACATTTATTTTCGGTAAGGATAAATAGATGCGGGAATTTATATCTGCTGTAGCATTCATATTATCGTTTGCTTCAGTAGGGGGGATGATTTTTGGCCTGATTTCTCCTAATAAAATAGCGGAAAAAGACAAGCCCATTCCTACAAGGAAAAGCATATTTTTCTCATTCACTCTTGTAGCATTGATCTTATCCGGCATTGGATATGTGGTTTCGCCAAGCGATGACACAGCAACTGTTTCCCAGCAGGACGCAGACGCAGCCAAGTTGCAGAAATCTCATGCTGAAGTCAACACCAATGTCTCTGCATCAACCAAAGCAAAGCCGGTTTTTTTAAACGTACCAATGGCTGACAGCGAAAAAAAATTCGTTCAAGACGCAGTGTGCATTGATGACAGTGCCTGCTATGGAAACAAAAGTTTTGAGCGAGACATCTATAAAGAATTTCCAGAATTAAAAGTATTGCATCCACGTATTAAAGAAGCTAGCCGGACGGATAGTGCAGGTTTTAAAAATCAGTTTCATGAAATATTGCGTGGCCTATATTTTGCAAAAAAAAATGAAACTGGCTAACGGCCAAAACCTATATGATTTTCTTATCCAATGTAGTGGCCCGTGGGATATTAATAACAGAGCTGAATTTGATTTTGATAGCAAGCAAAATCAATCCTATTTTTACCTACAGTATTTTCCTAAGCTGCGGAAAACTGTCGATAGTCAGCCTATCGAATTAAATCTTGTTTTTGATCGTCGTGGCGAAACTTTAGTGCCAAATAGCATGGCCTTCTCTACCCACGTCTTGAACAGCAAAGATTTTTTAAATAAGCACGGTTTGAAATGCTGGAACGATTGAGTGTAGATTTGTGATGACAGAGAATAATGAATTTAGAGGTAATGTTGGTCAGGTTGTTATGGGTGATTCAACGGCTGGGCCATCACTCAATAATGTGTTGAACTTGAACATGGGTGAGAAAGAAGAAAAATTTCTCACCAAGATGCAGCGCACTGAGATCAATAAAAAAGTAAAAGAACTGGAAGCGATTTCTGGTATCAATTGGAAAGTTTTTTACCGAGAATTACTTAACAAATTTGGTGCCGCAGTCATGGATGAATTCTTGCGTAGCAAATTCAATGAGGCTTGTGATCACCTTGACTCAAGAATTGCTGAATATTCCGGGGCTAACATGAAAAATGACCAGCCAGAAACTCAAGAACCACCCCTTATTTCTATTGCAACTGCATCGTCACAAATTCAAATTAAAGAAATTCCTTGTGAAACGTGCCATGAGAATACGCAGTCACTGAAGAAAGCCCACTTCAAGATATTGGTGCTGTTCGGTTTGATGGTATTAATGATTGTTACTGAAGCCGTTTTCTTGACTTTTATGGCACCTGCTAAAGCAAGCCAAGAAAAAGCAGCAATTGAGCACGTTGCAGATCAAAACTGCCATTTTGATGGTAAAGCGCAGTCAATAGGCAGCACGGTAAGAATGGCAGATGGCATTGTGAGGCAATGCATGGATGCGCCAGGTGATGCGCCTTCGTACTGGGATATTCCACAGAAACCGAAAAATAACCATTAAAGCCAAATGAAAATGAGGTGATGCTATGAAAAGAACGGGAACAGTCGCATTAATCAATGCAAGCCGAGGTATGGTTGCTATTGCCACGGCAGACGATGCTTACACAATTATTGAATTGCTGTCAGATTTTGAACTAAATATCGGCGACGAAGTGTCCTGGTCAAACGGATATGGATTAGGTCACGAGGTCTATAGAAATATTGATACGCAGTGCAGTGAAGAGGTGTATGTACAAAATCATAGCGTTAGTCAAGACTGTTTGCGCGATCAACTGCTCTTCTAAATTGCAGCCCTTAAGATAACTATCAAAATTTACTGATTTGCCCGGCGCTGGAAAGTATCGCTTCGATTTTCGGAAAAGAGAAACTTTTCATATCAGGGTGAGCCTGCTTCAGGATACCGATAATTGCTGACAAGGTTCTGCGATTCCCGTCTTTACCAACGGGCGAGTGGTCAGGTCTGACATTCATACATTTCCAACCCGGCAGGCGATAACGCGCCGCTAATCGCTCTTGAGCGGGCTTAAGTAAAAGGGGACGATAGTGAAATCTGGCATCAAAATAGAAAACGGGGTGTGGGGTCAGGTCTAACATTCCAACATATTTAACCCTGCGGGCAATTAGGCGATTGCTAATTGCCCTACCTGGGCTAATTTAAAGCAGGCATAACTTTAAATACGCGTACTGCATGCACTAGCGTTTGCGCCTGTTCTTCCATGTCCTTAGCACCGGCTGCAGCTTGTTCAACCAAGGCAGCATTCTGTTGAGTCATCTCATCCATTTGTGCAACTGCCTGATTGATTTGTGCTATTCCGGAGCTTTGTTCACGGCTACTATCGCTGATTTCTGCAATGATGGTGGCTACCCGGTCAACCGCATCAACGACTTCAGTCATTGTCCTGCCAGTTTCTATCACCAGGCGATGACCTGCATCGACTTTTTCAACCGAATCATCAATCAAGATTTTGATTTCCTTGGCAGCGCTTGCAGAACGTTGTGCCAGATTACGCACCTCAGTAGCAACTACAGCAAAGCCGCGCCCTTGTTCGCCAGCACGGGCCGCCTCAACAGCGGCGTTTAACGCCAGGATATTGGTTTGAAAGGCGATACCGTCGATCACAGAAATAATATCGACAATCTTGCGAGAACTGGTTTGGATAGAGTCCATCGTATCGATCACCTGGGTCACGACCGCGCCACCTTTTGCCGCAATTTCAGACGTGGCTACAACCAGATTGTTGGCGTTTTCAGCGCTTTCTGAATTTTTCTGTACTGTCCCTGTCAGTTCATGCATTGACGCCGCAGTTTCTTCCAGTGAGCTGGCTTGCGATTCTGTGCGGGCAGACAAGTCGGCATTGCCGCTAGCAATTTCTTTGGACGATTGCGCTATCGATGCGGTATTGCCTCGTACTTGATGGACTACGCTAGTCAATCCGCGGCCAATCTCATTAATCGATTGCATCAATTGACCTATTTCATCAACGCGTGTCACGTTCAGCGAGACGGTCAAATCCCCACTTGCCAAACGCATAGCCGCAGCATTCACCTCTTGCAGCGGATGACTCAAGCGGCGGCGCATGGTGTAGTACAGAACTCCCCCCATAATCAGAAGAACGACGATCGTCAAGCCGCTGATCATGTTCATGAAACTTGTTGATTCACGTGTGAATTCATCGGTATATACGCCACCAGCGATTAGCCAATTCCAGTTTTTGTTGGTTCTGTAGGCAACCATTTTTTCACGTACTTCTGTTTCCCCTAATTCCTTATTAATCCAAGGATAGTGGATGATGCCTTCTTTTTTCTCCAACATTTCTTTGATGAACTCGCGGCCGTCTGCATCTTTTGACGCGAGCACATTCTGTCCCTCTTTGCTAGGATGTAGTGTCAGCAGACCATAATCGCTGCCTTCCTTGGAATTAATCGCATAAAAATAGCCGGTCTCGCCAATTTTTAAGGGACGTATCTGTTCTTTGATGCGCTTTGCCGATTCTGTGAAGTCAGAGCCTACAAACAGAATACCGATGACCTTGCCGTCTGAGGACTTTACAGGATCATATTGGGTAACAAACTGCCTACCAAAAAGAACGGCATTACCAACGTAGCTTTTGCCTTCAATAACGTTTTTATAGGCTGCACCATTTTTATCTAAACTGGTGCCAATGGCGCGTTCCCCATTTTCTTTTTTTAGCGATGTGGAAATACGAACAAAGTCATCTTTTTGCCGCACAAAAATGGTTGCAACTCCACCAGTTTGGGCTGTGAACAGGTCTGGTGTCTTGAAATTCATATTCAAGACATTGCCGCTGGTTGACATGGTGGCAGCAGGGGTGCCATTGATGTCAACGGTCGTAGCTTCGTCTACAGAAAAGTCATCAGCAAAATTACTTTTGAAAATTCTGGAAAATACTCCAATTTGCGCTTTTTGATCTCGGTCAAAGCTATCAATCATTTCGGCGATTAAATTTGTTCGCGCTATCAAATCGGCTGAGACTTGCCGCTCTACTTGTTTTGAAAGATTGAAATTGATTAGCGTGATGAACGAAACCAGCATTAATGAAACCAGAAAAAAAATGGTGAGAGTCAGTTTTGCACCAACACTCCAGCTTTTGATACTGCGAAATTGAAATCTCATTTTGTCCCCGTTTTTAGTGGCAAATAACCAAGTATCGGTGTTTGTGCCGGAGAACCAATCAGTGCTGATTCTTCCTTTATTTTTTATCTAATTTTGCTGCGTTGCGTCAATGATGCTTGCAGGAATGTTGATATTACACAATAATTAGATGGACAGAAGAAGGTTATCCACAATTACCTACGACTTTACAAGAATTGACTTTTTTTTGTGACAGAGCAATAGGTTAAGACAAACTGTTTTATATACGCGCCTTTTCGGGCAGCTACAGGAATATTTAATGGACGCGTTAATAAAGCGTAAGCTTTAGCAAAGCGCTGTTAGCATAGCATCAATTTTCGGCGTTATTGCGTACACCGACGTTACTATTTTCTTGTTCCTTCCTCGTCTCCATCTCCAACTGTGTAATAAACCCCTGCACCGTAACGCTGTGCGTGGTTTTGACGATGATCCAGCCCGTATCCCCGATAGGTGCTTTTAGGCTGGGGATGCGTACTCCCATCATGGGCGTAATGTCTGGCCTGCCCAGGGCCAGGCTAAATTGCAGGGTGGCTTTGCCTCGCTTCACCCGGTTCATTTCTGCCTTGGCTGCTTGCTCTGCCGCCTCTTGATTGGGGTAGGTGTGGCGCAGGCGTTTTGGGTTGTCGTCTTCGCCTATCAGTTCGCTTTTTTCTTTGGCGTCGTTGGGGTCGTGCCATTGGGCGCGCACGCCGCTGTAGGCGTCACGGCTGGCGGTGTGGTAGCGGTGTTTGTCGCCCTCGCGGCGTTCCAGGGTGATGGTGGGCAGGCTTTCGCCTTTGCTGTTGCTGCCTTCATCAATGGGCAAGAACAGCAGGGCGTCTTTTTTGACGGTGGCCACCGCATCAAAGCGTTTGCCCAGCCGGTTTAAAAAATTGATGTCTGACTCATTGGTCTGGTCTATGTGGTCTATGACTTTGGCGTCTTCTACTCTTTTTGGTATGCCATGCGGTCCGCTTTCTTGACCAAAAAAAGCGATACCTCCGAGCCGATTTCTACCAGGTCAGCCACGTCCAGATTAGCCACGTCCTGCGCCGTCAAAATAGGGGTGGTGATACGCGGTAACACTTGCTGCAGGGCTGCGACGTTCATCTGGCCCAGCTCGACTAGCGACACGCCGCGCAGCTCGCCTGCCTTGGGCTTGCGCAGGGTGATGCTGGTGATAGTGGTGTCACCGCGCTTGATAGGTTCGTCCAGAGTGATGGTTTTGCTGTTGATGATGATTACTTCATTGCTGTTTGCTGTTGTCATGGTGATACTTTCTTAAACGTTGGTTAAAAAAAGGCTTGTTTGTTAATTTGTTTTTGCCTGCCTCACATGCCTATTGCTGCGCGCAGCTCGGCGCGGCGATCAATACCGCCGACTATCTCAACGCCGTTGATAAAGTCGATTTCTATGATGTCCTGGCCGTTGATAATCAGCTTGTAATAGCTGCAGGTGGTTTTGTATTTCTGGTCGCTCTTGTCGGCCATCTTGGCGCTGCCCATTTCGATTTCTTTATGGCGGCCGCGTACGACGATTTCCACGGCCGTGACTTCTGCGGTGTCATCGTTCTGGTAAGCACCGGCAAAGCGCAATTGCACGGCGTTGTGAGTGACAGCACCATATTGCAAGAGCGCATCGACCAGCAGGCCGCCTGCTGTCCAGTCGAATTCAATTTTTTCTGTGTGGTAGCACGCCCACGGTGTAGGGCTGGCTGGCTACCCATTGGCCCTTGTGGTCGTCATACTTGCCCAGCTCGGCAATGCTGGCGGCCGTGGTGGCATCGTCACACAAAATAACCAGCGCATAGTCCACGCCGCCAGTCAGCGAAACAGGATAATCAAAGCTGATACGGGTAGCCTGGCCGTCCACATTGATGGCTGCGGCTGAGATGCGCGCCTGGGCAATGACTTTCTGGTTAGGTATGCCGGTGCTGGTTTCCCGTATCTGCACGGCCAGCAAAGAATTGCCCTTGGCCGTGAACCACAGGTCCAGCCCGGCAATCTGCCTATCAGCAGCCAGTGTAAAAGTCTGCGCCAGCGGGTCAGCCTTCAGGAAAGTCACCCAGCCAGAAGCATGCACGGTCACCAGTTGTTTAACATCCTGAATTTCTACGCCGGTGCCGCTGTATATCGCCACGCCAAAGCTACCGGCACTGCCGACAAATTCCACGCGCTTGCTACCTGCAGGCACCTTGGCCGGTATCGTAAACGTGCCGGTGATGGTGCCGGGTGTTGGTGTTGCCAGATTGCCCGGTACCACGGCTATGCCATCAAAGCGCAAGCTCTGGATGGTTTCGCCTGCTTCAAAACCCTTCACGGTAAAGCTGACACTGATTTGACGGATGTATTCAGCTGCCTTGCTCACATGGCTGATGTCGCGGGTGATTTCATTGGTGGTGTCGTAGGCTTCGCCGTTTTCAACGATCCACAGGCCCACGCGGCGGGTAATGTTTTCTGTGATGGTTTCAGTGGTTGGGCTGTTCCATTGGGTGTCAACGTCCGTCCAGCGGTCTATTGCCGGGGTCAGGGTTACATCAGATGGCAACGGGTCGAAAGCATCGTAGGGATTGATTTTCATGCTGCCGGTGCGCCATGGCTGTTCCAGCAGCGTGACCGGGTTGAATGGCAGCGTTTGCGGCGCGGCCAGGCTGATGGATAGCAAATTAGGTTGCACAGAGACAGGCAAGGTCAGCTCACCGCCAAAGATGGCGGCGGTTTGGGGCAAGCCCTGGTCACGCACGCTGTCAGATATAAACGGATCTACCAGCAAGCCGCGCTTCGCCGTGGCATCGCGCAATTGGGTGCTGGATTCAAGGCGCTGTTGTGCTACCAGCTCGGTCAACGTATCAAGGCGTTTGCTGTAGGCGGCGAGTGTGTCCATAGGAACCACGCGCACGCTGTCTATCATTACTGTGCGCGATCCTGCGCGCCAGTTTTGCAAGACAGATGCCAGCGGCGAGAGATTAGCCGGGACACTTGGCGGCCGTGGGTTGCGGTCTGCGGCCACGCCAGACAGCCAGACCAGCGCACCGGCGCTGTCCATGCACAAGCGGTCTATGCGTGGCAGCATGCGGTTATAGCTGATCAGGATAGCTGTGCCAGCCATCGCGCCGGTAACGGTGCAGCCGTCAGCATCAATGGCGCTGGCTGGCACCGTTGCCAAATATTGATAGGTGACTTGGTAGGTGCTGCCGGGTGCTGGTTCTGCACCTGGTAAAGACCAGTCAATCTGCTGGGCGGTGAATTTCCAGTCCACGTCCTTGGTGTAGGTTGTAGCTCCTTGTTTGACTGACAGCACGACCAGTACAGAACCATCTTCCAGCGGGTCCAGCGCGCCGGTGAAGCCGCCGTGTGCCACATCTATGGTTTTTTGTGCTGTGATGGTCACATGCGTGACATTCGCAGCCGGTGCACGATCAAAGTTCACGCGCTGGGCGGCTGGCCCGGTGGATTGGTGCGGCTCGTTCTCGATGTAGCGCAAGTCAGGGACGACAGCGCGCACCAGGCGGCGGCTAGTGGGCAGTTCCACAGCAAAACCGGATACCCTTGCGCGGCCTTCACTGACGGTATAGACCTGTTCACCAGTTGGCAAATTATCTGCTGCGGTGACGTTCAAACCATTGACGACATACGAACCGCCGGACGAATCACGGTCATAGCGGGCCAGGGCTTGCGTTACGCCATCGAGCTGGGGCGGTGGTTCTTTGCTGCGTACTGTGCCGTCTTCTACCGTATAGACCGGGTAAAAATCACCAGGCTGGCCGTCACCAGCAAAGCCCCAGGCAAGCAGCTTTTGCAGGCGGCCTGCACCGGCTTTGTCAAAGCCACGGGTATTTTGTGCGCGGTTGCGTAGTGTGGGGTCTTCCAGCTCAGTGATGATATGCGGTTGCAGATACACGCCCACGATGACGATACCGACCACGGCAATAGAAAGCGTTGCAGGCGCTATGCCGCGTACTGCGCCATCCACATACAGCGCGCCAGATTCGCAGGTTGTTGCGCCTGTGGTGGCGTTGACGACGATACGGGCGTCACGGATGACCGCGCCATCTGCCAGCAATACATCGGCCACGCCTTTAATGCGGGCTTGCAGCAGGCTTTGTGTTTCGTTCAGTTCGTCTGACTGGATGACATGGTCAGCGCGATACAGCACCGTATCAAACTGCTTTGCAGCGTCGTGCCGGTTCAAGTAGCCAGCTAAATTAATATTTTTATCCATAGATATCGTGCTTAGAAAGGCAAAACGTAGCGATAGACTTGCTCAGTCGCGCCGGAACGTATCAGGCGCGGGATGTGGTCCAGCATGTACAGGCGGCCAGGTGCTGTGATTTGCGCCGGTGTGAAATAGCGTTGCCCGGCGGGCAGGCCTGCGGCCACTTCGGTGCCGACGAACAAGCCCAGCTCGCGTATGTCTTGCCCCGCGCCGTCGCCATAATCAAAGACAAATTCGACTAATACCCAGCGTGATGGCGTGTTGACGATGCGGTACAGGTCACCGCCTGGCACTTTGATGGTGTTGGCGGCGTTGGGGTCTGTCTCTGGTACCACGAATTGCTTTTGGCTTGCCACGCGGCGACCTATCTCGTCCACCAGGGCGGTGGCAGTGATGGTTTCAGAAGTGGGCGCGGCGTCCCATGCGGGCAAGCCATGCCCCCAGGCCAGGTGCAGCGGCCGGTTTTTAAATTGTTCGGCCAGCTCGATGCGGCCTTGGTCTTGCAGGACTGCCATGTCAGTGCCTTTCTATGGATTTGAAATTAAGGGGTAGCAGACGGCCCAGCCGCTGGCCCACTGGTCAGCCCAGCCATAAACAGGCAAGGCCGGGCTGGTGACGCTGGTGGTGGTTCCTGGTGCAATGGCGGTGACAGGTGCAGGCATGGCGCGCGCCATTGGCTCGGCGCAATAGGTTGCGTGGTGCGCGTTTCTCAATGGCTGCAAGGCGGGCTGATTCACCACACTGCTGGATAAATCGCTGATGCTGACGACACTGTTTAAGCGGATTTCACTATCCAGCACCCAGCTATCCAACTGCATCAAGGCATCGTCAACGATGGTGTTTAACTGGCGCGGGCGGTGGGCGGCAATGGGTACCAGTGCCGGTGCTGCATTGACTAGGCCGGTATGCGTTTCACCGAACGACAGCTTGACGCCATCAGTTGCCGGGTCACCAGACCAGATGCCAGAATCATCGTCAAACAAGCATTGATCAAAGGCGGTGGCATCAAAGCGGCCAGCGCGTAAATCAAGGCCATGGTATAGGCGATAAAAACGGCTGTGTGCGGGTATTGATGCATTCACCACCTGGCGTATACGTGCCAGATCCAGCGCGGCGGCTGTGGTGCCTGGGTCGATGTGTATTAAGAATTCATCTTCTTCTATTGCAACCTGGTCATACCCCAACCAAGACAAGGCGCGCACTACACTGGCGGCGCTGCCGCGTTCCAGCAGCCAGGGCAAGCCAGCGGCGATCAGCTCGGCATTGCTGGCAAAGTGCAGCGAGAATTGAGACAAATTCCATTCAGCGGCAAGCCAGGGCTGGAAGGCGGCGGGCATGGTGCTGGAAATGTTAGCCGGGGAGTCTGCAGCCGTGTCCAGATCCGCACGCGGGGCGATGCGTACAAGATTGCGTTCTAGTTCGCTGGCGTTGGGTGGCAGCAGTAAAGCCAAGTCAGTCATGCTACACCGCCATCTGTCAAGGTGATGGCGCCAGCGATGGCGTATTCATCGGCGGCCAGCACGGTATTGCTTGCGGGTTGGCCTGCGATCGGGAATTCCACCCGGCTGATACCTGGTTGCTGTAGTTGTGCGGTTACCCAGGACAGCGGGACACTGCGGCCCAGGCTGGCATAAGTGGCAAGCGAAGCGGTAAAAGAGGCGGTAATTTTTGTGACGATATCTGCGGGCGCGCTGGCTTCACGCCACAGTGTTGCGGTGACATTCAAGAACACTGGGCGCGCCACGGCCACGCTGACAGGCACGCCCAGCGGGCGGGCGTTGGGTGCGTTCATGGCTGCCAGGACGGTGGCGTTGGTGGCTTGCGCCTGGCTGGCATCGATCAGCCACAGCACCACGGCAATGCTGCCGGGTGTAGAGCTGGTGACGTTGGCGTCGCGCACGTTCTGGCTGGCAGAGAGGGCAAGCAGGCGGTATTGCTCTGCCGTGCCATTGCCAGCCAGGGCGGCAATGCGCAACTGTATGCGGTTGCGGTAACGCTCATCTGCTTCGCCTTGCATGCGTACCAGGTTATAGAACGCGCCTTTGTGATCCAGGTCTGTGCCAGTCGCAAAGGCCAGCAGGTTGGCGCGGGCTGCATCGTTGATGCGGCCGCGCAAAAGCATTTCGCGGTAAGCAAAGGCTTCTACCTGCTTGACCAGGGGTTCAGACGGCAAGGCCAGCACATTGGCGGCACTTGGCTGGCGTTGCAGCAAGTCTTGTTTGTGGACGGTGACCAGGGCTTCAAAGTCCAACTCTTCGATGACTGCAGGCGGTGGCAGCTTGGTTAAATCAATCATGCTTTCACCGTGACAGGCAAAGACAGACTAAACGCCTTGGATGCTCGCACCAGTTGGCCTTTTAGACCAATGATGACTTTGCCGGGCTGGTCTGTGCGGTACTCTGTGCGGGTGTTGTCTGGGTTGGTGTCTGGTGCTGGGTTGTGGTTGCTGGCAATGCCTGGCAAAACCACGCCGCCCGCGAATTCACCAGAGGGTGAAAGCAAAACGCATTGCTCGCCCACCGTAGGCGGGTTCCATGTCTTTGTTTTGCCAGCGCGAGCCGTTGCCATTGGCAAGAAGCCGGTTTTAATATCGCCAATTTGCAGGCGCACTTGCGGTACGCGGCCGTGCTTTACTTCAGCAATGGTGCCAAAGCGGACTAGATTTTGCAGGCGGCGGGAGAGGTCGGCAAGTGTGAATTCCATGCCGTCTATGGTGACGTGACCGGGCTAGCCAGTCACGCGGGGAGGGGTTGCTAAGCGGCTTAGTAACTCAGCGGCGTTTACGCGTGCGCGAGGGGTGTGAGATATTTTGAGGTAACATGCGTACGAATACGCGGGGCTATTCGTACCTACGCGGGCTCAAGATTTGCTTGTATTCTCTCTGTCTTGTCTGAGATGTATAAACAGTGTCACAGGCTCTTTTCCAGAAATAGTTTCTAAGTATTTTCCTTTTAAGATCGAGAACTCAAGATTTGTAATACCCTTCAATACTTCTGCTAATTTTTGAGCCGTTTCGCGGTTGCTATCAACATAATAGAATATGGTTGGAGTCTTTGAAAACCAATTATTTTCAGACTGAAAATGTGCTTTTTTAAGTTTTGCAAATGGATACTTTTCTAGTTCTTTACCAATTTCTGTAAATTGGTCCTTTGAGATACTTTTATCCGCGTAAACCCACCATGCAAACTACCACCAAACCCCTGACCACCAAAGAACGCCAGCTAGTAGAAGCCGCCCACCAGGCCGCCCTCGACAAGCTAAAAACCACCACTCACCCCGTCAAACGTCAGTGTCTGCTAGAAGAACTAACAGACTGGTGCGCCCTGCTGGGCTATCCAGCGCCAACCTAAAAACACCGTCGTCAACAGCGCCATCGCTGGCAAGTCGATGAAGTGCTACATCTTCAAAGCCCGGGGAAATGGAATGATTGAGGCGTAATGAATGGATTGGATTGTTGACGTTCCAATGTTGATATGATTACATCACCCAACAACAAACATTACGGTACACTAACGTTGCAAAATAAGCAGCATTAAAGAAGTTTTCAAGAAAATAAATTGGAGGACATCTGAAATGAATGAGCAGGAATTGAAAATAAAACAGTTTGAATTAGAGAGAGATAAATTCGAATTTGAAAAGAAGAAGATTGAATCTGAGAATCAATTTTTGAAAAAGCATCTAATCACAATATTGACTCTGATTATTTCGATTGCAACAACAGTTGCTACATTATTAGTTACAAATGCGCAGGTAACAGTTGCTCAAATTGGAAAAGATAGAGAATTAGGAATGCAAGAGCAACAAAAAAACCGTGAGCACAGCATTGAACTCGCAAAATTCATTGCTGCAAACAAATCAAGTATAAATGGAAGCAAAGAAGATAGAGAATTGTTTCGCTCAACTTTAATGGCTGCGTATCCAGATTTCTCTTCACGAGTGTTTAAAAATCTGGAAGTTGCAGCCGTAGATAATGGAGTTAAAAAGACTTGGAGTGATGGTTTAAAATTTTTGGAATCAAAGGATTTTGATAAATTAGAGATACACTTTGCCTCTTAATCTTCGATCAGCAGCGGTTTTTGTGCTTTGGGAAAGGCGAAAGCATCCAGTTCTGGTACGTCGGTGCCAAGCGCGTCGGACATCCTGCGCAGGTCTGAATACAGGCCGGCGCGGACTGCGGGGCTTTCGGTTTCTTCAATCTGGCGCATGATTTTGTATTTTTGCTGCTGCAAGGTCACTAGATCACGAGTTTTGAGATTCATCGGGGTATAGCCATCGGCGATGATAGGGGTCGGGTCGCGTGGGGCGAGCATTTGGATTTGTACTGCACCAGTCTTTTTGCCGCCTTTTGACCAGTGGTCCCAAAGCACATCGTCACATTCGTTTTGATAAAGGGTGATTTTGTCGCGGAGTTCTGGGGCGACTTTGTTGGGGCTGATGGTCATTAGCCAGGACGCAATTTTTCGGATAGGCAGGCAAACTGTCTCTTGATCCCCGCCTTGCGAAGGTATGGTCATGATGACCATACCCCATCTTTCTTTATCTGCAGCAAGTTTTCTGCGCTGTGTTGACCAGTCTAACCCCATGTTTTCGACGATAGGTTTCATCGGCACCATAGGCTCGTTGTCTTTATCAATCAGCTGCAGCTTATCTTTATGGAAGTCGACAGAAATAATCTGAGTTTGCATGTTCTTTCCTTTAATTAATTGGATTCGTTGTGCGCGCATAGAAAATAGTAAATTAGTTTGCAAAATATTACGAGACCGCGAAGAGCTGACGCAAATTGCACATTGTGAAATGTGGCAGTTGTTTGCGGCAGATCAGATCAAATCAGGTCAGACAGATGGTTCCAGGTGGTGAGGAGGCGTTGTTGTACGGGGGAGAGGAGGGCGTGGAGGCCTTGGGGGGCGAGGGGTTGTTCGCCTGCGGATTCGAGCAGTTACAGGAGCATGGTGAGGGCGCTGTCGGTGACGCCCATGTCGGCGTTGATGCGGTCTAGCTCGGTTAAGGCGTCGCAGATGCTGGCGAGGTCGTCGAGCAGGGTGTCAAAGCCCATGGCTTTGAGGGCGTCGATTTGCAGGCCGCGCAGGCGTTCAAAGCTGGCGCGCAGGTCTTGCAGTTTGGAAAAGGCAAAAGAGGGTTGTGATGATGCAGCTATTGCAGACGCAATAGGGGTATGAGCAGCCATGATGGCCTCCTGACGGAATAAGTTCAATTTCACCCTTGTTCAGAGGGTGGCCGGGTACTTGAACACCGCCGTCAGACGGCCCGCAACTTTCCCCTTGCGGGTCTTGTATCGTTACGCACTACCCGGCCATAGGTAAACCTATGGACGTAAAAAAACCACGACTTTCGGGCGCGGGTGGTTGGCCGCTGACGGTATTAGGTGTGTTCAGCACCTGACGCAAGGATAGCGCAGGTTTGGGTGTTTTGGCAATGTGTATGGTTATGAACACTAAAGTTTCGTAATGGTAAGCAATTAACAACAATTAACTATTAGTACACATAATTCATTTGCTAAATTTAAATATAAATTCGTTAATAAGAGTCTAGATTTGAAATCACCAATCTTCTGTTTTAAGCAGAAGAAAGCATCTACATTTGATTATTACTGGAGGAATTGAATGGATCCGGCTAGAAGATATGAAATTGCGATACGAGCGAGGAGCATTTTGGAACAAGCACACGACTCGTTTATGGAAGCAGTAAAGCAACTTACTTACCAAGAGGGGAGCCCGCATAAACTGCATGTCGAAGACAATGAGCTGGTCGTAGATTGTCTTGGGGTACGTTTGAGTGCTAAGCATCGCTTACTCGTGCGCGATGGTGACTTGATGGGCATTGAGTATAAGTATTGTGCAAGGCTTAAAGATGAGGATGTAGAGGTATGGAAGATGTATGTAGATAGTGATAATTACATCTTCGAGGATGCATTATTTAAGGAAACGATTTGCCAGGCAACGAACAAATATCTTGCTGATCGCATTATTCCAAGAATAGGCGTGGCCCTTTTAAAATCACCTGTTTTTGCTCAAGCGAATGAGATTGCTCATTCGTAGGGTTTTTTGCATCAATTGTCAGATGAATGAACTTTTTACTTTAGGAGGATTTCGAGATGGCAACTAAGAAAATCGGCAGAGATGCTGGCTCAGGTAAATTTATACCAGTAAAAGTGGCTGAAAAAAACAAAAAGACTGCTGTGGTTGAAACAATCAAAATTCCTGCAAAAAAATCGCCAAAACCTAAATGAGGCAGCGGTTTTTGCAAGAATATCGATATTCATTTAAAAACGATGCGAATCCAAAATGCTATTCTAATCTGCGTATTCTTGAGAGCAGAGCAGAGCAGGTTGCGTTGAATAGCGACGTAGCATTATCATTTTTTTTAGGGGCACGTGAATGGATGACTTTCCAGGAGATGAAATTGAAAGTGGAGAAGAAAGTAATGATTTTGTACCTGCTGTTGTCGATTTTTTGAAGACTTATCTTCTTCATCCAACTTCTGCATTCAAGAAAAATGTTGCCAAGGCATTTGGGCATTTGATGAAAATTCCGAATTCGCATATAGATGGGCAGTCGGCAGTGAATAAGGCTTTATATGATGCACGTGTTGACCTCATAAAAGCAACTGGCAAGAAATTGGCAAAGTCAATCGAGGTTGACGAAGACCTAGCAGCAATCGCTTCAAACACTTACGCAGGAAAAATATTACGGCAACAGTTAAATTCCACAAAAGTTCTTCAACATGCTGCTGACGAGATTGAAAAACTTCCACCAATTCCAGAGGGTAAAACTGAAGCGGATAAAACTGTAGAGGATAAAACTGTAGAGGACATCAGTGACGATTGGTTAAATGCCTTTGAGTCTGAAGCAGTCAATATGAGCAGTGAACACATGCAAATGCATTTTGGTAAGATTCTTGCCGGAGAAATACAGAAGCCTGGCTCATACTCTATTCGAACCGTTAAGCTAATCGCCCAATTGGACAATCGTGCAGCAATTTTGTTCAGAAAACTCTGTTCTCTCGCTTGTACTTTGTCTGTTCCTGGAAGAATCATAGACTCCAGAGTTATTGCTATTGGAGATGTTGCCCAATCCAACGGGCTTGTGCCTTATGGTCTGTCGTTCGACGACTTAAACGTATTGTTTGAATACGGGCTGATCATCGGCGACTATAACTCATCAATGCCGTATATTGATACAGTTGTCCGTGATGGGAATAAATGTGGATTGCCCTTCAGATACATGAATATAGATTATGCGCTTGTTCCAAAACCAGGACGCACATGGCAAGAGCAAATCCACTTTAAAGTCAGCGGTGTTGCACTAAGTGTTGCCGGAAGAGAGCTACTGGATATCGTTGAAACAGAAGAAAATGAAACATATTCGAAAGCTTTAACAGCTTTCTTTGATCAAAGGGGTTTTGAATTGACCTTGGTATGATAAATGATGCTACAGCTTATCCAAGCTCCAAATATTCAGCTCTTGTAGATGATATTCATTTAACTTCCAACGATCGCTTTAATATGTCAATAATTTTATATACCTTGCCCTAGGATTTGATATGAACGCGATTTTCGCTCAACGATTCGACGATCTGGCGGCCCAACTTCAGGCTATCAAAGTCACCTCGCGCGTCATAGAAGACGGGTTCACAGTAAGTGAAGACGTTGACAGTGAGTTGTTTTTGAAATGGGTGATCAAAGTTAGAAGTTTGCTTAACAGCGTGTGTGGAGATACGTCACAACATTTCAAACAATTTGAAATTTCATCAAAAGCGGCAACTCACGATTCATCGCTTAATATGGCGAAGCGGCTTGGTGCAATTTTTAATGCAGCCAAAGAGGACTTTGAGGGGGGATATCTTACGACCCTGAAGAAACTTGTACAAGCAGATGTGTTTGAGAGCGAGTTGGAACAAGCACAGGAGCTACTTGATAATAACTACACGCTTGCAGCAGCAGTTATTGCAGGAGTCGTACTCGAGACTGCTATTCGGGACTTGTGCGACGCGAACGGGATTGGTCATGGGAAGTTAGACTTTATGAATGCTGAACTAGCAAAGAAAGGAATCTTTAACAAACTTCAACAGAAGCAAATTACTGCATTAGCCGACATTAGAAATAGTGCAGCCCATGGAAAGCCAAATGAATTTACTAAAGTCGACGTCACCAATATGATTCGAGAAGTAGAGCAATTTTTGTTGAGCTTCTTAAAATAGAGGATCATGAGTTTGTTTGATTTCAAAGAATTAAAGAAATAATAAATTGAAAAATTTCACAACACTTTCACTTTTGAATCCCAAAACCCGCCTCTGCTCGTACTGAGTTTCAACCCCACCCGCCACAACCCTATCCCGTAACCCGTATTGATGCACCCGCGCAATACGGGCTACGCGGCCATAGAAGCCCACTTCCAGCCCGTTGCCGTCTGCCTTTGCCTTGAGGTGGGTGTTGGTGCGCAGCTTGTTGAACATGCTGGCTTTTTGCTTCTTGATGCGGCCTTGCTTGGCCCTGATGTTTTTGCGTTGCTTGCGCGGTGCGTAGGGGGTGCCGTCGGGGTTTTGTTGTGCCTGGATGCGGGTTTGTTGCTGGCGGCGCAGGACTTGTGCCATTTGCAGCGTGAGTTTGCGGCGGGCGGCGGGGTCTAGCCTGGCCAGCAGGGTGCTGGCCCATGTTTCTAGCGCGGTGAGGTCGTCTTGCATTATGTGGGTGGTATGGGGTGTACCTGCCATTCTGCCAGCAGCTTGTCGCCGTTGTAGAGTTGCCAGTAGGGGTCTGTATAGGGTGGCGTGGCTGTGACTTCGCCTGCGTGGGCGATGTCTAGCCGGGTGCCCGTCTGCTTAACGACGACGCGCTCTGTGAGGTCGAGGTCAAGCGAGATATCGACGCTGTTGTGGTTGTTGAAATCGACCATAAAGCGTATGCCTTTGCCCTTGTCGTCGTTGCCCAGGAGGTCTGCCTGGTGGGTGACTACCCAATCGAGCAGGGGCACCATGAGAGCGTCTTCTTCACCGCTGTAGTCGGTGACGATGATGTTTAAGGTGTAGGCATATTCAAACGAGCGTGATTTGGTGCGGGTGGTGACCAGGCTGCCTTTGTCTATAAAGACGAGCAGCTTGTCTGGGTTGCGCTTTAAATCGGGTATGGCAGCCGTTAAATGGGCGCGCAGGCTATTTGGTTTGTACATTATTGCTGACGGTTGGAAATGGCCCTGATTGCCTGGTAGCTGTCTATACAGGCGTTTAATTGCCTGATGGCGTCGTCGCCGTCTGCGGCGATGGCTGCAAGAGCTGCTCCAGCCTCTGGCGTAAGTTCGGCTCGCGTTTCTGGGCTATTGCTGAATCCAGCGGTGGTATCTCTGCTGCTACGGGCGGGGCAAGCTTTGACTGGGATTGACAGGCGCACAGCACCAGTGCGCACGTCAGCAATAAACTTATCGCGTTTGTCTTTTTCATCTTGCAATTCCTTTTGGTGGGTGGTGGCGATGGCGGCCAGGCTGCGGGACATGAGCTTTTCATTTTCGCGTGCTGTGGCTGTGGCTTCTGCTTTGTCCTTTGCTATCTGGGCGGTGAGTTTGTCTACTTGGTGTATGGCGTCTTTGTATTTGACGACACAGAACAGGACGGCGGCTGCTACGGCCAGGGCTATCCATGGACGTGGGTCCAGCAGTTTGATGAAGTCGGGCATGGCGGTGGCTTCCTTATACTGGTTTCAAACAGAGTGCGCGTTCTGCGGCCCGGCGCTTGGTCAGGCCTGCGTACACCACACCACCGGCTTTGTTCCAAAACTGCATTTGATTGCATGCGCCGGTGTAGTCGCCTTTGTTGAGCAAGGTAATCATGGTTGAAGGCTTGCCGCTTTCCAGCACGCAGAAACCGTCTTTGACGTCTTTGCGGCCTGGTCCTACATTGAAGACAAAGCTTGTGAAGGCGGCGCGCTGGTTGTCGTTGAGTGGCACTTTCAGACAGCTTTCCATTGATGCCTTGGCTTTGAGCAGGTCTTGCACTGTCATGTCATCACATTGCTCCATGGTGGCAGTCTGGCCCAGCTTGACGCCACCAGTGTGGCCCCGGCAAATGGTGGGGATGCTGACGGGATCAAGGTAGGCTGTTTGTCTGGTGCCTTCAAACAGGACAATCAGGGGCAAGGCTGCAGCAATGCTAGCAGCTATCAGTTTTTGTTTGATATCGGCGGTACTCATTATTGATTTTTTCCTTTCTGTGCATTGGCACTCTGATTTGCACGTCTGTGGAACCAGGGCTTTATTACCTTGTCGCGTAAGAAGAAAGTAATTTGCAGCACGGTGTAAATAATGGTGAGGATGAATACCCATTCATTGAGCGGCACGCCTAAAACCGTGATGGCACTGATGGCAACGGGCGGTATGGCCTTTATTGTTTCCATGTGGTTTTCGTTCATGGTTAGTCCCACAAGTTAATC
The DNA here is from genome assembly GCF_049339865.1 of Undibacterium sp. TC9W. Lineage (NCBI taxonomy): Bacteria > Pseudomonadati > Pseudomonadota > Betaproteobacteria > Burkholderiales > Oxalobacteraceae > Undibacterium > Undibacterium sp. TC9W. The sequence continues at coordinate 83,028 of NZ_JBMPPJ010000007.1, forward strand.
ATTTGCAGCACTGGCGCTGCAGGTGCGCGGTCTGGCAAAGTGATTGCTCTGCCCATAGGCAAAAACGCGCCCAGGCTGGTAATGCCCGGATTCAAGGCCAGCACGTCAGCGATGCCGCTGGTGCTGCCCAGGTGACGCCAGACCAGCAGGTCTAAGGTGTCGTTTTGTTGGGCGCGTACGATCATGTCTAAATCAGCTCTACCGTGACGTGATGGCGGCCCATAAGGTTTGATATCGCCCAGGCTGCATTTCTGCGTTCTTCGTCTGGGCCGTTTGCCAGGAAGCCGACAAGTTTCTTGTCATCCAGTGACGTGGCGGTGCTGTCGTAATCCTTGTAACGCTCAATCAGATCCGCTTTTGCCGTGCAATAGACAGCGCGCAGGTAATGGGATATCAGGACGCTTTGCCGGTTGACCTGGTCGGCAGGTATGGCGGCCATGCTGGCGTGGCCTGCGCCTACGGCTGACGCTTTCAGCTCTTTGACCTGATCATTGACAAAGATGATGGCGTCCACGGTGGCCGCGATCAGTCGGGCATCAGTGACAGTGCCGTCCAGCCTGATGGCGTCGCGCATGGCGGCAATATCAATGTCTGGAAAGAATCCATCATTGGAAATGATGTTGTCTGGCTGGCTTGAGCTGGTCTGGCCGCCTGGTGCGTTGGCAATAAATGAGGGCATGGGTCTGGATCTTCATTGAGTCAAACAAGTGGGCGGTGGGTGGGCTGTCACAGGGTAAATGGCTAGAAATCCCTGATCGGCCCACGCCGCCCGGCGCCGGAGGGTGCCTCTTATGCAGGTGGCGGCGGGCTGGTGCCCGTTTCATCGTCTGCAGTTTTCTTTAGGCGGCGTTCAAGCCGTTCTATGTCTTTTTTGACGCCTACGGTCCAGCGCCTGGCGTTTGACGATGACGTCACGGATACGGGTTTGGAAATCGGCAAACTTGGCCCAGGCATCAAGCTTTGCATAGGGGATATGCGTATCAAAATCAGTCTTGGCACAGCGGTAGCGGTCATTGGACAGACTGGTCAAATCGCGGGTCTGTCTTTCTGTCTGGGTGGTATCGGTACGGCTGGCGACCGGGCTGGTAATGCCGAGGTGCAGCTTTTCGCCTTCCATTTCGGTGACGCCGATGATGTTGATTTTGCTTAAGAACTCGCTGGATTGTTGTATCTTGGTTTCCAGCTTTTGTTGCACTGTGGGTGCGATGCTAAAAGTCTTGGTGGCGTCATCGACGCCGTTGAGTTCGCTCAGGCGGGCCAGCAAGGAATTGAAGGCCAGGCGGGTATTGTTTCTCATGCGTGCTTACTCCGTGTTTTGAATGTGTTGGTGTTGTGGTGTGCCTTGCGCTTGCAGGCTTAACAGTCGGTTTGTTCTGTGCCGTTGCCGCCTGTGGCTGTTGGGCGGGTGATCTGGTTGCCGGGTTCTTTGTCGAGCTGGGTTTTCAGGCTGTTGAAATTGTCGGTGACGGTTTTGAGATTCTTTTCCAGCTCGGTGACGCGTTTGCTGGCTTCGTTGAAGCGGGTTTCTTGTTCACTGGCATGATCAAGAAGGCTTTCGACGGCCTGGCCGATATCAGCAAAACGGGCATCGTCACCTGTTTTTTTGCTGCTGAAACTGTTCAGCAGGCCTTTAACTTTGGCGGCCAGGCTGGTGGTTTCTGTATCGACTTCTTCAAATTCCAGCAGAGTTTCTGTGGCTTCTGAAAACAGATTGCCGGGGCTGGCCTTACGGCTAGCAAAAGGGTTAGTTTCGTTTTGAGCGGCAAAGGCAAGAATTTCAGTACCAAGGCTGGCCGGACTATCTGTGACGCCCAGGCCGACAAGATAGGCTTCGCCAGTGTCGGCAAACTTGTCATTGATTTCTACACTGGTGTAGATTTTTTGCTTGGCCTTGGTCATGGCGACCAGGTCAGGGGTTGGTTCTATCTGGGCAAACAGCGCCAGTTTTTTATTGCCGTCTATGGTGACTTCTTCTGCCTTTACTGCAGTCACGTCACCATAAGCACGGAATGGACTATCGGCCAGCGTGCCGCGGATATGTTCCATCCAGATGCGTGCGCCATATTTTTGCGGGTCGAAGTTTTTTGCCATCTGCTGAATCCAACTGCGTTCAATCTTGCGGCCGTCTGTTGTCGCGCCTTCGAGCGCCACACGGAAAAATTTTGATTTGAATTTTTTTGTGGTCATGGTTTGATGGTGTAGGTTGTCGGTTTCAAGAATTGATTTCTGGCTGTGCAGTTGCCATAGTCTGCTCTGTGGGTTTTCCCTTCAATCAGCAGGGAGTTGATAAGATTTATAACAACTTGCTCGGACTGCCTGCGCGGGCGCGAAGCCCGTAATCTGGCGGCATGATTGATCTTGCCGACGATGACACGTCTGAAACCCTCACCGAAAACGACACAGAAGCGCCAACAGATGGCGCGACTGTTGCGCCCACTTACGACCTGAAGAAACACGCGCAGGCCTTGTACTGGCAGGGCTGGCGCATTTCATCCATTGCCCGGCATCTGGACATCAAGCGCACCACTGTGCAGAGCTGGTGCGACCGCGAAAAATGGGACGACACCCCGTTTATAGAAAAGATAGAAGCCAGCCTTGAAACGCGCCTGGTTCAACTGATTGCCAAGGAAGTTAAGACAGGTGGCGACTTCAAGGAAATAGATTTGCTGATGCGCCAGGCTGTGCAAACAGCGCGTGTGCGACGCTATGAGGCACCGGGCGGTAATGAAGTGGATTTGAATCCTAAGCTGGCAAATCGCAATGCCGGGCCAAAGAAGAAACCAGCACGCAATGATTTTAGTGATGAGCAGCGGGATCAACTGTTAGAGGCGTTTAGGGATTCGCTGTTTGATTATCAGAAGGTATGGCTGCGCAATGGGCATGAGCGCACGCGAGTGATTTTGAAGTCACGGCAGATTGGGGCTACCTGGTACTTTGCGCGTGAGGCATTGGCCGATGCCATGGAAACCGGGCGCAATCAGATATTTTTGTCTGCATCGAAGGCGCAGGCGCATGTTTTCAAGCAATACATCATTCAGTTTGCCAAGGAGGCGGCGGGTATTGAGCTGGCGGGTGACCCGATTGTGTTGCCAAATGGCGCACATCTTTACTTCTTGGGTACCAATGCCAGGACGGCACAGGGCTATCACGGCAATTTCTATTTTGATGAATTTTTTTGGACGCATAAGTTTCAGGAATTGAACAAGGTAGCGTCTGGTATGGCGCTGCATAAGCAGTGGCGTAAGACTTACTTTTCTACGCCGTCAAGCATCACGCATGAGGCTTACCCTTTCTGGACGGGGGAGCTGTTCAACAAGCGGCGGCCTAAAAAAGACCGGGTGAATATTGATGTCAGTCACAAACGGCTTGCGTCTGGTTTTACGGGCGAAGACAAGATGTGGCGGCAGATTGTAACGATCATGGACGCTCAGGCTGGGGGCTGCGATCTGTTCGATATTGATGAGCTGCGCCTGTATGAGTACAGCCCGGATCAGTTTGAAAACCTGCTGATGTGTCAGTTTATTGATGACACGGCGTCTGTGTTCCCTTTGCAAGAGCTGCAAAAGTGCATGGTAGATGCCTGGGTAGATTGGACAGACTTTAAGCCATTTACCACGCGGCCTTATGGGGATAACCCGGTCTGGATAGGGTACGACCCGGCATTCACTGGCGATAGTGCCGGGCTGGTGATCCTTGCGCCACCACGCACGCCTGGCGGCAAGTTCCGGGTGTTGGAGCGCATGCAGTTCAGGGGCATGGACTTTGCGGCCCAGGCTGAACAGATACGGCAATCCACGATTCGCTATCACGTTGCCTTTATTGGTATTGACGCCACCGGTATGGGCGAGGGTGTGCACCAGCTCGTTAAGAACTTCTATCCCAATGTGACCAAGATCAATTATGACCCGGCTGTGAAGAGCCGCATGGTCATCAAGGCCCGCGATGTGATCAGCAAGGGGCGGCTGGAATTTGACGCCGGGGCCACGGATCTGGCGCAGGCATTCATGACGATTAAAAAGACGCTGACGGCGAGCGGCCAGCATGTGACCTATGTGGCAGACCGTAGCGAGGAAACCGGGCATGCAGACCTTGCCTGGGCGTGTATGCATGCGCTGGACCATGAGCCATTAGACGGCGGCATAGGCAGCAATCAATCATTTATGGAGGTGTATTCATGACGAGAAAGAAGAGGCGCGGCCAGGAAGTTATAACGCATAGTGCCGCGCCGGAACAGACCACGGCGGTTTTGGCACCGCCGCCGGGTGCTGAAGTGTTCAGTTTTGGCGACCCTACGCCGGTATTAGACCGCGCTGAAATTCTGGACTATATCGAGTGCTGGACGAATGGGCGGTATTACGAACCGCCCATCAGTTGGGACGGCCTGGCTAAGTCTTTCAGGGCCAGTGTGCACCATTCGACGGCCATCTATGTAAAACGCAACCTGCTGGCGGCCACGTTTGTGCCGCATGCCTTGCTGTCACGCGAGGCGTTTAGCCGGTTTGCACTGGATTTTTTGGTGTTTGGCAATGCCTATCTGGAAAACCGCAAGAGCCGCACCGGCAAGCCTTTGCAGCTTGAGCCTGCACTTGCCAAGTACATGCGCCGGAGTAGTGACGATTTAAGCAAATACGCTTTTGTGCGCGGCTGGCAAGACGAGCACGAATTTGAAGCCGGGACGATTTTTCATTTGATGGAACCGGATATTAATCAAGAGGTGTACGGCCTGCCTGAATACCTGAGCGCCTTGCATTCTGCCTGGTTGAATGAGGCGGCGACGCTGTTCAGGCGCAAGTATTACAAGAACGGTTCACACGCCGGTTTCATCTTGTACATGACGGACCCGGCACAGAATCAAAGTGACGTTGACAACATGCGCCAGGCGCTGCGCGACAGCAAGGGGCCGGGCAATTTCCGCAATGTGTTTATGTATGCACCGAACGGCAAAAAGGACGGCATCCAGATATTGCCGGTGTCTGAGGTGGCGGCCAAGGATGAGTTTTTCAGCATCAAGAACGTGACACGCGACGACATGCTGGCTGCGCACCGGGTGCCGCCCCAGTTGCTGGGCCTGGTGCCGAACAATACGGGCGGTTTTGGGGCTGTTGAACCGGCGGCCAAGGTATTTGCCATGAACGAGCTGGAGCCGCTGCAGGCGCGTTTCAGGGAGTGCAACGAGTGGATAGGCGAGGAAGTAATCCGATTTACCCCATATTCTCTAGGTGACGCAGGAGGCACCACAAAATGAGTGATATCGCTGATATGTCAGACAGGAATGTAGAAACGTTTATTGCTTCTGCCATCGCACATGCCCGCAATAAGCCGATAATGAAGAGTATCGGGCGTTGTCGGTTTTGTGACGAGGCTGTTAGCTCTGGCTTGTTGTTCTGCAACCACGATTGCCGGGATGACTTTGAGAGGCAAGAACGCTGTTTGGCTTTGAATAATAGATACGGCAATTGAACTTAAAACATTAACGCGAACAACTCAACAATAGTTCACTTTTAAAGTCATTGGACTGTCATGAATTAGGTATAACCTGCAAATGACATCTCCTCGGTGTTGAGCGCTTCTTGGCAGCCTTTGGCTGCCTTTTTTTTGCCCTGGGCAATCTTCCAATTAATCATTTGCAATATAGTAATTGCACATTGTTATCAGGCCGCTGAGTTTTTTCGCGTCATCTCTTGCAAGTAAAATATCCCTCACCTCGGCAATCTGGGTGCGGCTGGGGATGATTTCTGTAGGGCTTTTGCACATCCAGTCGGTCAAAATTGCCGTGATTTTTTTACGCCCAAGATTAGCAACTTCTTTACGTGTAGGCACGCAGATTTCTATCTTTTCACCTTTTTGTGTGGCTGCCCACTTCTTTGCAGCTTTGAGGTTTTCATCTGGCACACCAAATCTGTCATACGACTGTTGCATAGGTAGTACTCCAGAACTTGTCAATTCAGTTTAGAAGATGCTGGTAATTTTGTCATTGATACTAAATGCATTTGTATATGGTGTCAAATTATGGTTGCATGGTGTCAAATTGTGGTACTATGCAAAGCATGAAAAGCGCACACACAAAAACCCTGAAAGTCATTTTCACTAACCCTGTTTCCATGACATTGGAATGGTCACGAATTGAATCTCTTTTCGTGGCGCTGGGTGCAAAGACCATTGAAGGTGAAGGTTCACGAGTTCGTTTTTTGTTGAATGATGTAGTTGGTACTTTTCACCGGCCACATCCACAGAAAGAAGCCAAAGCGTACCAAGTTCGGGATGCCCGTGCTTTTCTACAATTAGCAGGCATCAAGCCAGAATAGGAGCAAGAAATGGGAATGATGACTTACAAGGGCTATGCGGCCCGCATTGAATACAGCGAAGAGGATGAGTGCTTCGTCGGCCACATTGCCGGTATCCGTGATGTGGTTGGTTTTCATGGCGACTCAGTCAGCGAATTGAAAACGGCCTTTGAAGAGGCGGTCGATGATTATTTGGCGGTTGCTGAGAAAACCGGCAGGCCAGCACAGAAACCATATTCCGGCAATATGCGTCTGAGAATTTCACCAGAAACACACGCAAGAGCTGCAATGTATGCAGAGGCATCAGGAAAGAGTTTAAACACCTGGGTAGCCGATCTACTGGAAACACACACACATTAAAGCTTCGCCCCTCAGAAGCCCTATAAAGCCGCCTTGCGCGGCTTTTCTTTTGCCCGCTTGCCTGGTGCCAAGGTCAGCGGCAAGCCCGCGCCACCCGGCCGATTTCGATTTTGTTGCATTTTTGCAATATTTTACCCATTTCACCCCCTGGCGCGCAGACATCCCCCCACCACGCCTGCCCGCTAAATAGGTCGCTTTTTACTCAAATATGCGTCATCAGTTAGGGCCAAGCCTGGCTTGCGTTTGCGGCCGCATGGATGGCCCCAAACGCTGACGCAATTTGACGCAAATTTCATGTGATGAGCACTTAACCGTTTCGATATTCGAAGCAGTTGATCAACTGAGGGGATAAGTACCTCAGTTGTATCTATAATAGATAAAGCTGTACAGATTATCTGTATGGTTGGCGACTACCTTGACAATAAGGTGTCGGGTAGTTTTCAACTGATGAGATAATCTCATCAGTTGAGTGTCACTAGAACTATCGTCATAATGACGGTGATTGGGGCCATTTGATCTTCGCCTGTATCGATGGCCGAAACGGTTAATCAGTTGGGGGGATAATCCCCTCAACTGCCATCATTATGGTGACGACTGGGGAGAATATCTCCTTCGTTCGGCGGTCTGCACAGTCTGTCGTCAACGCTTGCCCGATAACGTGTTTGTGTTCCATCTATTGTGATTTTCCCAATGGTTCTATGCCATTTCAACTATGGAGAACAACTCCGCGGTTGGAGCCAGTTGTGGTGATTATCTCCACGACTGAAACCGTTTTGAATGGCAACCATCATGATTATCCTGATAGTTGAATACGGTCTGTATATAGGGAAAGCTCTAGTTTTCTCTAAATTTGGGATGGCCTCGGGAAAAAGGTAACTAAGGTAACGGCATCAATAAATCAATGCTAAGTTATTGATTTATATGGATATATCTTGTTACTTTATTTGGTAACTTTAGGTAATTGAAAAGGTAACTTATTTTTAAGTCTTTGATTTATAAGGATATCTATAAATGAAGAAAATACTCTTTATATAGGTAACTAGAATACCTTTACATTACCTTATTATTACCTTTTGCTATTCGCTGGAAAGCCTTATGTATCAACGGTTTCCACGGTTTCGATTGATTAAGTTACCTAAGTTACCTTTTTCCCGAGGGGTACTTTATTTTAAAGTTCTAACGAATCAAGACGAATTATGGTCAATGATATGTCTGTTGGAGAATAATTGACGTTTGTTTAATCGTTGCTACCAAGTACTACTGTCTCGCCCAAATGGTGCTAAAGCTGTTTCGACATATGCACGGTGGATTCATAGTTGGGGTCTTACTTTGTATTACGCACAGCTTACCCACCTACAACGCAACATATTGATTTAAAAGAAAAATATATTCCTGTCGGCGGGACCAGTTGCACAAACTGCAATCAATCTAAGGCAATATAAAAAGTAGTTAAATCAAAGGGTTAGGCGCATATTGTGCCGCTTATGCAACCCGCAAAACACCGATAAAACCTGAATAGCTATTTAAGTCATTACGCCAAATTTACGCCAAACTTTCTTGAGGTGGTCTATGGCGAACGCCAGTAAACCTTAGGTTGCTCGGCATGCCCAAATTGCAATCCAAGGTGCGCACGAATTTTTTGAGGTTTGTCAATCAAGCAGTTTGCTTGTCATGTCATTAGCCTGGCAACGTTATCAAGGATGCGTTGTAGCAAAATCTCATCGTATGGTAGCCATGGCATTGCTGCCAACTGTGCTTTTTCCTGGTTGACGGCAATCTCGATTGGTTCGCCGCCTTTCATCACCCTTGCTGTTGCAATATGAATGGCATACTCGCCAACATGGACATGCCGCTCATCAAGCGTGATCTTGCCTTCCTTGATTTGCCTGGCAAGCACCATAGCGAGTGTATTCTTTCTGTTGCTTGCCATAACACCGAGTGGCAAGTTGGAAAGATGGGCCAGGTGCCTCCATCTTGCAACTGTAGGGTGATATGCCGGTGGTGCAGATTGTGCAGATTGTGCAGATGGCGCGGCTTGCTCAGCATAGTGCAAGCCTAAATCGCCTGCTGTCACTGGTTTCTCGTTAGCTTCGTTGTCAGTTGCAAAGCTGGTGACACTGACCAGCAAATCGACTGCGCGTGCGACTTCCGAGAAAATGACAATATCGAGATCGGCAATCGGCAGATCTTCCCAACGCTTTCCATTCTTGTGTGCGAAACGAAGTTTGCCCGACGTGCCGTAACCAGTCGCACCGGGATAGAGGTCTGCCGAGATGTCAAAATTTGCACTGACATCGCCAAACTGGCGGCTCAGTCCTTCATACTTGCTGATAGACCATCCTTCCTTGCGTGCCAGACCGATTAGCGGCCTGATGGAAACGATATGTCCCTCAAACATGGAAGACTCGTTCGAGCTAAGCTCTTTGCTATCCGCTACATAGTGTTCGCGGAAAACTTGCCGCAATGGTTGCTTGATTTTGCGGGCAAAAAAGATGCTCTGCCACGCATGTCTTTCAGCGGCAATAGCAGTAAGAGGATGCCAGAGGCTGATGGTACTGGCATGATCAACGACATGAGCAGTACCATCTGCACTTGTCATGTAGGTGTCGGCATTCGAGGTGGTCTCGGTGAAAGACAAATTCCTGCCATCTTGCCTTTGTTCCAGCCATACGACGCTGTTGGCAAACGCAGCGCCTGCAGGCGTGTCAACCAGATGCTTTCTCCATTCTTCAACACTCAGCGCCATTTTTAGCCAGTAACCTGACTCCATGCAACTGGCAAGCAGGGATAGGTGTTTTTTGCCGGGCTTTGCATCTGCCGTCATACGTAGTGCAACACTGGGTCTTTCTGCGAGAGCGCGCTCTGCCGGTTTTACATTACGGGAAAGCTTTTTCTTGATGCCAGCATGACGGACAAGAGCAAGCGTATCGCGCAACGCCCTAACACTTTCTGGTGTTGGCACTGCTTCGATTGAATGTCCCATTGTAATGGCGACTGATTGTGATGGAGTTGTCTTGGCAGCCGTAGGCGCAACACAAACACCTGCCAGTAGCGGGCCAATAATCGGGCGTAACCACGGTTCATCTCTGTAGGCGGCAACACGGGCTGCTCGACTGATGACTTGTGCGTCATCAGTGCTGAAAGCAGCATCGGCCTTGTAAGCTATCTTCCCAGTTTGAATTTCATTGATGTGTTGCGCAGCAGATAGCAAAGTTTCGCGCGCAAACTCAATGTAAGCAGCTTCGTCAGCCAATACAATTGCGGGATCATCAATCGCAAGTTGAGAGCCTGATGGCATGAAATACCCGTTGATCGTACCTGCCAGGGCGAGCAGGCTACTCGGACTGAGTTCAGGCAGGATGTCAAATTCGAGCAAGCGGTATGGCGAGTTTTTATAGCGCTCAGCCACTTCAGACCTTAATTCAGGCAATCCATGTCCACCTGCAAAATGGCTGATTGCATATGCCTTGTATTCCCTGCTTTCAGGATAACTGGAAGGTTTTGTTTCTAGAATCCTGATCAACTCTTGTTGCAGGGGAGCGGCAGGTTTTTCTGCAAGATAAGACAAATCTCTGAGTGCTTGCTCCCATTGCCCCGCTTTGATGTGACGAAAAACTTCCAGGGCACTAAATTCATCAAGCACAGGAGCTAGTTCAGCTTCTTCTATCTGCTTGCACAAGGAGTGTGCAAATTGAGCACGGGGATCCTTGAATTCAAGAGTTTGGGCACGGCGCATAGCTGGCCAGATTGAGCCTAACTGCCTGGCATCGAGCAAGGACAGATCAAACGGGGCACCGGTGAAGCGGGGATGATCCGGTAACTCGCTGAGGCGATTCAGTAAATGTTGGACAGTGTTTTCTTGTATCTGATCATGCATATATGCATTGCTTCTTGATATGGTGAGCTTGCCGTTTATATCGCAAATTTTAATGGGCTTAGCCCGGCATGTTGCCGCGAATGACAGACATGCACTGATTCAAACATGCACTGATTCAAACATGCACTGACTAAAAAACGTTAAACCATCCTGACCTTCATTTTCCATTTTTTTCGTACGCCAAATCCATGTCATCCACAAACCTAAGGGGGGGGGCGGCAATCTTTGATAGTACCGGGGAAAGTCATAAGATCAGATCTCAGGCTCGTGGTAAACCGCTTCAATGTTATGACCATCAGGACCAATCACAAAAGCCGCATAGTACCGCCCCTGATATTGTGAGCGCAGACCGGGAGGGCCATTGTCTTTGCCACCGGCCTCAAGTGCAGCACGGTAGAAATCTTCCACCTGTTGCCTGCTTTCTGCCTTAAAGGCAAGGTGAAGATGGGCGGGTTTTTCATCGGTTTGATACAGGCACAATGACACTTCATCATTGGCACAAAGCTCGACCCCGTAGCTCGGTATCCCCTCGGCTATTACTTTTACACCTAAGGGCTCTAATGCCTTAAGGAAGAAGGTTTTGCTCGCAGTGAAGTCACTGACTCCGAATTTGACGTGATCAAACATGGCTTATCCTGGGATGATTGCCTGTGCAAAAGCAATTAGTTTTAAATGCGCATTCAAAACTTAGCAGAAAATTTCCAATCAGGCAATTGTGATGATCTTTGATTATGCATTCACGCATTTGTTCAGTTTTTAATCCAGAAAATTGCCTATGTGCAATGCAATGCTTATTTATTTTAGTTGATGGCACTGTTTTCTCACTTTAAGAAGTGATTTTAATTTGCGCAAAAACTGCTTTAAATAATAAGATGCCGAAAAGTAAATCCTTTTTGCTTGTATGCGGATTTGGTTTTCACCAGGTATTGCTCTGGATAGGGCTAATACATATTCGAAGTAACTCTTGCAATAAAGATGATAGGTATATGAAATTGAATTCCCGGATAATTTTATTGTTCTTGGCACTATGTAGTACTTTTTTTTCAGCTCATGTTTCTGCGATGAGCATGGTACGTTCATATGAAACCCTGATCCTGTTTGGTGGTGTTGAACCAGATGATGCAGAGCGCTTTCGCAAACATCTTGAAAAAGGTGTGGTCAGGCAAGTTGTTTTGAGTGAGAGCCCGGGTGGCGATTTGAGAGCGGGTTATGCCATCGCTGAACTTATCGCTGCCAACAAAATCAATACGGCAGTTCAGGGAAATTGTTTTTCTTCATGTGCGATCATTTTCATGGCTGGTGTGAAAAGGCAAATGCTGGCAGGCAAAGCGCTCTCTCGCACACGCCTGGGCTTCCATGGCCCGCATAAAAAACAGACACATGAGGTCGCGGTGGCGGCGATTCCCCACTTGCGTGAATGGTTGCTGGCAGCAACGCAAGGTAAATTCCCCGAAGAGATATTGAATCGTGCGATGTATATAGATCGTGCTGGTGACATGATGCTATTTTACTACCCTGGACAAAGCCGTTTTGGCGACATCCGTTTTTGCACTGAGGGTTCCATTCGTTGTGAAGGTGTAGAAGGCTACGACATTGTCAGTGTAGGCATTCTGACGACGGCTGAATTGCTGGATTCTGACAGCCTTGCCCCCGCGGCTTCAGGCAATAAGGCAAGTCAATAAGCTGTAGCCTCATGAAAAAATGCTTTGCTCTCTACTGCTGACCTGCTCCTGAATCTGCTTTTAAATCTGCTTATAAATAAGGTGCACTGATGAACCATGATTTGAATGTCGAAGACGAAAAGCGCATAGATTTAAGCAAGAGCAAATTACGCCTGTTGTTTGTCGGCTCCATCCTGTTTGTCGCAATGGGCATCTGGATGGTGCAATTGGATGCTGCTGAAATTGAGGCACATAGCCGTTATAACAATCCTGTCATGATGCATGGCATAGGTGTAGTGGCTATCCTGTTTTTTGGGCTTTGTGCTGTGTTTGGTGCCAGAAAATTGCTGGATGACAGACCGGGTCTGATATTGAATTCGGCTGGTTTGCTCGATAATAGCAGTGCAGTTGCCGCGGGCTTTGTACCGTGGTCTGAAGTTGTTGGATTCAGTATTTTTGAAATGCAACACCAGAAAACCCTGGTCGTCAGGGTGCGCGAGCCAGAGCGCTACATTGCTGCTGGTGGCATGTTCAAGCGCATGCTGAACCGCATGAATTACAAGCTGTGTGGTAGCGCGGTCGTCATTTCAGCCAACTCCCTAAAGCTGAGTTTTGATGAGTTGCTGGAGATCAGTCATACCTACTTTCGTAGGTATGGCGATAAGTGATCAAGCTACGCGTTGTAGCCCAAGATAGCCCAGGGTGAGCAGGGTAGAGCGAATAAGGAACATCAACGCACTAATCAACGAACTACCGCGATGATCGGCCCCAAATCTACGGTCACGTCATTCCTGTTGAGTTCCACTGAATAAATGCCAGAGATACTGCCATCCAGATACAGGGCATCCTGGCAGTGCAGCGTGTCGCGAAAAAATATCGCCATCTCATAAAAATTGACAGGCTGTTCGCTGATCACAAATATTGCTTTACTGCCGATTACACCAACACCGTTACGCTTCAGGCGTGAATTTGAATCGGGTTTGAATGCGGGATGTATGGCGCCGTTTCTCAGCAGTAGCGGGCCAGACTGGGTCGCCAGTAAAACATCCTTGGCCAGTGCCGGATATTCTGAAGATTCAACCACCTGCGGGCCTGATTTGTTGAGCAGGAAAACGCCATTTGGTTTCAGGAAAAAATTTCCCCAGTTGCTGCTCAAGTTCAGTGCAGAGATCTGTTCTCCATTTTGTACAAACAGACCTACAGGTGAGTAGTCTGCATGGTACATGCCAGCGTTCATCGCGAACAGCAGTTGCTTGTTGCGTGCTGCCAGTGAATTCTTAAGTTGCTCAAAGCGCCTGTATCCCTTGCCAGCTTCATCACGCAAGAACAACTGCAACTCTTCATGTTCCGTATCTACAGTGATGACGGTGAAGCGTGGGTCAGCGGCCTGGCATGCCAGGCTGAGTAACAAGCACGTCAACAGCAATAAGATTTTTTTCATGCAGGATAAATCCGGGAGTTTTTTGCGACTTTGATTTTACACTGCCTCATATGCGTCGTATGCCTCTCGCAGGGAAACAAGTTTCATGAAGATCTACTTGTATCGTTTTTCTATGGCAGCGCTGGTGCCATCCTTATCCATCTCCTTCAAGATCTGGTTCCATTTATCAATTTTCGCTTGTGACATCGTGGTATTGCAAGCCAGGTACATCTCGGTCTGATTAAAGGTGAACAACTGCACTACCATCTTGGTCAGGCCTTGTTGCTTGAGTATATCCCAACCCAGTAACTCTCCGCTGGCCCAGAAGTCAAAGCGCCCTGCCAGCATCTTGCGCGGGTTGTCGCCATCCGTGCTGGCCAGTTCGGTATTGAAACCCTTGAGTGAAAAATACTCTGCAATGGCATCATTGCGGTAAGAGCCTATGGTGTATATGCGCAAGTCTTCCAGGGTTTTGGGGTGACGGGTATCGTCGGCCCTGGCGAATATGACCCAGTTGTTTTTGACCAGCGGGCCCACCCATTTGTAAAGTTGTTCACGGCCAGGTGTACGTGAGGTTGAGAAAACGCAGGTGTCAGGATTGTTCTGCGCCATTTGTATCGATCTTGCCCAGGGGTAAGCCGTGATACTGTATTTTTCACCGGCGCGTCGCATAAGCTCCTGCACCTTTTCGGTCGATAGCCCAGTCACTTCACCTGTTTTGGGGTTGGCGATATTAAAGGGAGGGTAGTCCTCGGTGACCAGTATTTCTGAGCGGCAATGCAAGGGCAAGGAAATGCCGAGAATGAAGATGCAAAAACGCAGGATAGCCATGTTGCTCCCTACAATGTCTGCACATCAGCAGACCTGATGTTGGCCCTTTGGATATATGTAGCACAGAGCTTGAGGTGACCAGGCCTGGTCACCTGCTTGTTTTATGTCAACAGAATACGCAGTACTACATTCTTACAGGATAGGATATCTGCGCAACTTTGCTATGTTTTTCTATCTGGCCACGTGATGCAAGGCGCGCTTGCCATTTCTGTAGGTGTACAAAGTCAGGGCCGGTTGCTGGATGTCGCCGTTGTCGTCAAATGAGATCAGGCCTGTGACGCCGTTGTACCTGACACCTTTTATGTAAGCCAGGTATTTGGATGGCTCGACAGAGCCGGCCCTTACCATGGCGGCAGCCAGTGCGTAGAACGCGTCATATACATAAGGTGCATAAATTTGGACATCCATGCCAAAGCGATCCTTGTACACGCGCCTGAATTCTCTGAGCGTTGCCGTACGGCTAGCTTCAACGCCTCCAGCTTCTGCGCAGTACACTTGGTCATTGCGTATGGCGTCATTTGACAGCCTCGGCAGATCAGCAGTGCAAATGCCGTCGCCGCCAACAAATTTGACATTCACTCCTTGTGCCGCCAATTGTTGGAGTAGAGGACCAGCCTGACTGTCCATGCCGCCAAAAAAGACCAGATCTGGGTTACTGCTCTTGATGGCCGCGACTTCTGCGCTGAAGTTGGTTGCTTTATTGTGGACGGTCTGGACGTTGACGATAGTAGCGCCTCCTGCCTCGGCTGCGCGCTTGAATGCGTATGCAATACCTGCTCCGTACATGGTATTGTCGTCAATGACGGCAATCTTGCGTGCTACCAGGTCCTGGGTCGCCACTTTTGCTATCAGACTTGCCAAAGCCTCGTCGTTGGCAACCATGCGAAAGGTTGTATTGAATCCTTGTCTGGTGAATTGTGGATTGGTCGCCGATGGCGATATTTGTGGTATCCCTGCCTGAAAATACACCTCCGAAGCGGGAATGGAGGTGCCAGAGTTTAAATGACCTACCACGCCTTTGACCCGCATGCTGACCAGTCTTTGGGCTGCGCTTACTCCCATTCTGGGGTCTGCGCCATCATTTTCCGTGATTAACTCAAACTTCGTTACCTGACCACCGATGACGATATTCATGGAATTTAAATCTTCAATGGCCATTTTTGCACCATTTTCATTATCGCGTCCAAGATGTCCGATGGCCCCGGTAAGTGGCCCCACATGTCCCAGGCGTACCAGACGGGTACCTGGAATGCTGGCAACTTGCTGGTTGCCCCTGAATTCTTGTGATCCACTTTCAGGCTGAGCGGCGGCAGGAGGTTTTCTGGACTGCGATTCGGATTCTTTACGTTTGTCGTCTACTGTTCCTACGACCAGATAAACGGCCTCTTCAGCCATTTCGGCAACTTCTTCCCTGGATTTGGCAGTTTTCACAGGTGCACGCAATATCTGGTCTCTGACTTGCCTGGTTCCTGCGATCATGGCAAGCAGGTATTGGACTTTGACCGCATAATTAACGTTTTGCCCAACCTCACCTTGCCTCTCCAGCATGTATATGTCACTGAGCTTAGACACAATAACGCCGACGACGTAGCCACGGCTGTCAAGCAATGGGCCACCAGAATTGCCTGGTTGTATGGGGGTACTGATTTGGAAATTGCGGATATCGTCACCTTGACCGCTCTCTGCTGTCAGCGTGCCATTGGTAAATTTGGCTTCAGCACCTTGGATGCCAACATTAGGAAAGCCCAGGGTCGAGACTTCTGAACCCCTGCGAATTTTCTGATTGGATTCCAGATAGAGTGGGGCGGTGGCCTTGTCTATGCTCAATATGGCCAGATCATTGACAGGGTCTTTACCAACTATCTGTGCCGGAAAAGCTTTTTTGTTTTGATCAAGAACAAAAAGCTCTTTTGCGCCGTCGATCACATGAAAATTTGTCACGAGATGACCGTTTTTGGTGATGGCGAATGCAGTACCAGTTGATACGGAGGCTCTGGCCTGGGAATCAGCGGCTACGAGCAGCATGCTGCAAAGAAAAATCAGGCTGGTCGTGTAAAGAGCGGATTTGATGAACGAACACACGTGGTCAATCTTCGTTTTGATCATATGCTTTAGAGGTGACTGGGTTGCGGAATCTTGCAAGCAAGAGTATTGCTTACTTTATCAATTGCTACAAGTGCAAGCTGCGACACCCACATTTGCCTGTGACAGGAAAATGCCATGACTCTGGGCTCGTTCTGTTCCCGGCGAAGAAGTACGGCAGGCATTCGCCTGGTTTTGCTTCATTTCTCAGTCTCAACGGGACATCTGGCCCATACTCGTGCGGGGACTGCAGCGGGTTTCTCTTTGCTCAATATTGAGCAGGGTTTGCTGAAACTGACTTTTCCAGACGTCACCCTGGACATGGGTTCTGCATGGGTTTTCACTGCTGACTGACCTGATATTGCCGGGTTCTGTCCGCGCCTTGTGCAGTGCTTCTTGCAACTGGCCTGCAATTTTGCTTGCTTCTTCCTGTTCACCCTTTGCACGCAGCGTTTCTATCAGCATCAGCATCAACTCTGATTGCTGAAAATCTATCGGCTGGGCGCGCCGCATGAACAGATCTGTAAGCCAGTTGCCAGTACCAGGTACCGGTGATTGCGCGAGAGCCAGGGCTTCCAGCCTGGCCTGGTTATAGTCTTTCTGGTGCATGGCGATGGTCCATTTGATCTGGTGGATGTCGCGCCCGACGATATCCACCCCTGTTTGCTGCTTTGGATGGTATGCCAGAGACTTGAGCATGTGCTGAGCAGCAGCAAGTTTCTTGAGATTCAGCAATAGCCAGGCCTGATCACTCTTTAACATGCGGCAGAGAATATTTTCGGTGTCTTTGCTTGCGCAAGAAAAATCTTCATCTGCGGTGCGCAATTGATTTTCTGCATCTTCAGCCCTGCCTATTTTATAGTAGGCGCGTGCAAGCATCTGCCTTGCTTGCAGTAACTCTGTGTCATCTGCTTTTTTGTCTTTTGCAAGCAGGTTGACGACTTCTTCTTTCAAGCTCAGTTGTGCGGGATTTTCCGTATCGATATCGCGTGCCTGCAAAACTTCTGCCAGCAAACGTGCGTCACGTCTTTCACCTTGCTCACGCAGTCTTGCACGCAGAATGGCTTCTGCTTCCTGCAGATAGTTGGCGATGTCTGTATCGTTTTTCTTTGCGTTTTCAGTGTCATCCAGCTCTGACCATTCACGTATTGCGTTTGCCATTGCCAGCGCCGCATCTGCATGCAGATAGGTTGGCTGCAACGAGTTATTATTTTCAGCGTAATACATTTTGGCGATACGCAAAGCATCTTCAGGATCAGCTTCCCTGGCCTCATCCAGTACAGACCTGAGTATGTCTGCTCTTTCACTACCTTGCGCGGCAGAGATTTTCTCGGATCTTGCCTGTCTTTGCTTCATCCTTTCTTCTTGCCAGGAGCGTTCGTTATCCCTGTTTGCATGCTCGCTTATTGCCACGGGCTTGCTGGCATCGTCTGAGGCCAGCAATGCAGACATGCCCTGATATGTCATGCTCGTCATGACGGATGGTGCAGAGTAGAACATGGCAAACAAGGCGGCCAGCGGTAAAATAATGCAGGCCAGATACAAAGCCATACCTGCACTACTTTCTTTCCAGCCGGGCAGGCCACCAAGGTAGCGCGACAATATGGTTTGACCCACGGTCAGTTTACTGGCGTAACTCCATTTGCTGAATTTTTCTTGACTCAGAAAATCAAATAAATCAGCCGCCGCTTGAGAAAAGTTTTTTTCCTTTCCTGGTGCACCGACATTTTGCCTGGATAAAAGTGCAGCCGCGCTGGCGAATTTGTACTGGAATTGCGCACCAATGAGCGCAAACATGCCTATGCCAGCCAATACCTTGTCGCCGCTGTATAAGCCATATCCCAGTATGGCAAGGCCACTGCATAAGGCAAATAAAAACCGCAACCAGGGCAAACGGGCCATGAGCAAAAGCTCTATCACCCGACCACCATCAAGTGGCAATAAAGGCAGGAGATTAAATCCATTCACCATGAAAGATGCCATCGTTGCCATCGACAGAAGTGGCCCCCATGCCGTATTGAGTATGCCTGGTTCCCTGAATATCAAGGCCATGCCGGCCAGAGATAATAGCAGGCCAGGCAGAGGGCCTGCCAGATAGACCAGCAAATGCGTCAGAGGACGGGCTTCATGTTTTTCTCCACTGGTGATGCCTCCCATACCTGGTACAAAAAATACCTGTACATCGCGAAATCCTGCCATTTTCATTGCCAGCCAGTGCCCGCTTTCATGCAAGGCAATGACAGCGCCAATGACAATGGCACCGGCAATGCCCCACCACCAGGTACCCAATGCGAGAAATAACAAAGCTGACAATGCAAAGCTTGAATATTGATACCAGCGTGGTGCGCGCATTGAGCGCAAGGTGCATAGCGAGCGTATGAAAGCATGGCGGTCGCGCAAGCGAAGTGCCGTGTTCAAACGCTCTCCGTCAATATTCGCCAAAGTGCTGGCTGCGTCTGATCTTGACAGAGATTTCATGGATTTATGTGTGCTCTCTCTGCGCAATTGCCACGCCAGTTTCAGGGCGGGCCACAGGCGGAAACCATAAATATTTTCTTCGCCGCGCTGGTCTCGTTGATATATTTTGCCTTCTCTTTCCAGTCTTACCAGCCAGCGTTCGGCCAGGTTCTGGGAAATTCCCGGGGCATCGGCAGGGTCACTGCGTTGCACGTTAATCAGCTCGCGCACATGTAAATGCGTTGCCAGTTGTCCCGCCAGATTGCCACTCTTGTCGCTGATAGCGCTGACCCTTGAAGGGTAAGGTATTCTGGTTTGCAAAGAACCATTGATTGTCAGCAGGGTTTTTCCATCGACATAGGTATTCCATAGAAAAACAGTGTAGAGACTTGAATCAAGCAGCGACTCGTTTGGATAAACCTCAGCCAGCACATCTTGCGCCAGATGGTGATAGACATCGCAATAACTGGCTGGAATATCTTCGGACGCGATCATCGAACGTTCACGCCAACTGTGCATGTAACGGAACCCGGCTTTCTCCATTTCAGCACGGGCTGCTTCAAGTATAGGTAAAAGTCCGCCGCTGGCTGTGCGCAGGCAGGGCGTTTTGCGTGGTGTCCATAATGGTAATTTTAGTAAGCGGTTGGCGCTTACCAGCAGGGTTGCGGCCTGCAAAAGCAAAATAACGACGATCAGTGTTATGCCCACACTCAACAACAGGTCCATCCCAATTTCCACCCAATTCTCCACGCGCAAAGTATCAGCAGCATTGTCAGCTAAATAGTGTGAAATTGCGAGTACATGAATAGAATTAGGGTGCAAATCAATCGGATAGATGACTGAAATTGCATGAAACCTGGGCCTTACTGCGTTACTTTTTTCATTTCGATAATAATTATGAAATCAGTTCCTGCAAATGCAGGAAGCACATGTCCTTATACAATTTGCATTGAGCCAGCGTTGTTATGATCTGGACATATGATCGCGCCAGTATAAAAATATAAATGGATGCAGCCATGAACAGGCATTTGCCGGGACATGGCCAATCAAATCACCAGCTTCAATCAAGCTTCATGCCGCTGTCAAGGCAGTATCAATATTGTGCTGCGATGATTTCTATTTCCAGCAAAAAGCCTGGCTTGACCAAGGCTGGTGTGATCATTAGCATGGATGCCGGGCGCGCATCTCCAAGATAATGACTGCGTACCTTGACGTACTCCGCGATGTCGGATTCTCTGGTCAGATAGTGAGTCACTTTGACGATATCCGCCATTGTCATTTTGCTGCTTTCCAGCATGTGGACAATATTGCGCCAGGCAAGATCGGCCTGGCCGATAATGTCGTCTGGCAAATTGCCGTCCTCATCCAGGCCTGGTGTGCCAGAGGTAAATAACCACCGGGCGTGACCAGACACTTCTTGCGCATCGGTGTATTTGCCGATCTGGCTGGCGATGCCGATATTGTGGGGAATATGCATGTTCATCTTTCGTTGTGGATAGTGATGTACATTATGGGCAAGATGTCATCCCGACATTTCAGCCCAGGATGAACTATGGACGATGCGCACAATATTCCCGGTATTATTCCCCGCATTGCAGCTTTGATGGCAGACCCCGCACGTGCAGCCATACTATGGACACTGATTGATGGCACTACGCGTCCTGCAGGTGAACTGGCATTTGCAGCAAACGTGTCGGCACAATCTGCAAGTGCGCATCTGGCAAAGCTGGTTGAAGGTGGCTTGTTAATGTCGCAGGCACATGGACGGCATCGCTATTTTCGTATTGCCAGTGCTGAGGCTGCGAGTCTCATAGAATCCATGGCCGTTCTTGGTGCAGCAACTCACACTAAAGCATCACGCCGGCCAGCTCAGCCTGCCTTGGTACGTATCATGCCCAAGCCGTTTTTACATGCAAGGACTTGTTATGACCACCTTGCAGGTGAATTGGCCGTGCAATTGCTGGATGCCATGCTCAAAGCGAAATGGCTGGAAGCAGATGGCAAGAATTTCAAGCCAAGCACCTTGGGCAGTGAAAAGCTCGTCGCTCTGGGTATTGCAAGGCCTGAGACAAGCGCTGAGCACACAAAGAGCCGCCGCATATATGCCCGCTGCTGCATAGACCTGACGCAGCGCCGCCCGCATCTGGCGGGTGTACTGGGTGCCGAGTTGTTGAACTTGTTTGTTAGAGAAGCCTGGATACTGCGTACCCCGCATTCACGTGTCGTCAGTGTAACGCCCAAAGGCCAGGAGGCTTTGCGACAAATTCTTGAAGCGTAAATATTTCTTAAGGGCGACGCAGCGTTTTAAAAACCTTTGGTTCCCACACGCGCATGGCGAATAGCAGCCCGGTGCCATGGCGTTGTGCCAGCGGCACGGCCAGGCTTTCCTGATGCAGGTCTGCAAAGTCCTGTTTCAGCCGTCTTAATTTTGCCTGGAATTGCAGGGCGGCAGCCGGTGTCAACATGCCATTCAAAAAAACGAAACTGTCACTGGTGGCATGAAATCCATCATCGACAAAATCTCCCAATGCCTGTTGCCGGAATAGTTGCCGTATCGGGCCTTCTGGCAACCAGTCAAAATCGCGGCTGATATTGAGACGTATGCGATTGCCTGGCAACAGGTCTATCAGTCTTAGTTTATCGAGCCGCAGCAAGTGCTGCAGGCATGTGGGTTCTGAAATCTGGTAGGCCTTGACGATATCTGCCAGGCTCCATTGATTCAAGGTGCACACTGCCACCAGCAATAAAATGGTGTCGGCCGCCAGTTCTTTTTCCTGCTGCAAACTCAGGTGTACGATACGCGGTTCGTCATTGCCTGCTTCGTTGACCAGTTCCTGTATCGTCATGTCGGCCAGTGCTGCCAGTTGTGTCAGCCTTTCCAGCGATATGTTTCCATTTGAAAAAAGACGTTTGACTGTGGGCTCGGACAGATACAGTGCTGCAGCGATTTTGCGGTAAGTGTAGCCGCGTGATTTGAGCAGGCGCTTCAGGGTTGCTAGCAGACGTTTAGCTTCAGTCATAAGGTGATTGATGGGATTGGTATTAATATTTGATCCTTTTTAGATTATATGTCATCGTTTTTTACAAGAATATTTATTTTTATGGTGCTTTTGCTTATGATGGACTCATTATATGAGTACCCAATTGGGTGTTAGCCAGATGGAGAATTGTTTGAACACGCGTCATGTCAGGATCATAGGAAGTGGGATGGCTGTACCCGCACAAGAAGTCAGCAGTGCTGCACTGGATAACAGGCTTGGTTTGCGCGCTGGAACCAGTTTCAAAAAAACCGGTGTGCGCAGGCGGTTTTTATCGACTACCGAAACCGCCGCTCAACTGGCGGCACGTGCCTGCACCCAGGCACTGCAAGATGCCGGCCTGGCCTCGGACGATATCGATTGCCTGGTCGCTACCTCGGCCACTATGGATCAGGCCTTGCCTTATAACGCAGCACTGATCCATGCCGAGTTGAAATTGTCTGGCCGCCGCACGACGACTTTTGATATCGGCGCCAGTTGCATGTCTTTTTTGACTGGCCTTGATACCATGAGTTATCTGGTTGAATGCGGGCGCTATAAAAATGTGATGCTGGTGTCATCAGACATCGCCACCTTTGGGCTGGACTGGAGTAACCTGACCGAATGCGGTATTTTTGGTGATGGCGCAGCTGCGGTAGTGATACGGCGATCATTGCCGACCGAATCTTCACGCATATTGTCGTCGCGCAGTGTGACGATATCCGCCGGGGTTGAGCATTGCAGGATACCAGCCGGTGGCTCGCGTTACCATCCGCGCAGGATGTTGGCGTCGATTGATCCCTTGTCAGTTTTCCAGATGGAAGGGCGCTTGGCCTTTAAACTGATTGCTGCTGAAATGTCTGACTTTGTGGAGGGTTTGCTCGAAACTGCCGATGTAGACATGAAACAGATCAAGAAGATAGTGCCGCATCAGGCCAGCCAGTTGGCCATACATCATCTGACCAAACGTCTGGACGTATCCTCTGAAAAGGTCATGAATATTTTTGCAGATTATGGCAACCAGGTAGGCGCTTCTCTACCGACTGCACTGCACCTTTGCAGAACCGGGCAGCAAGTGCAAAGAGGTGACAGCATGATGCTGATAGGTTCAGGCGCAGGCCTGACATTGGGCGGCATGGTGCTGGTTTACTGACGTATTGATATGAAAATTCTTATTACGGGTGGCACGGGTTTTCTGGGCAGGCATTTGGTGTGGCAACTGGCGCAAGATGGCCATGAGGTCTTGTTCACAGGGCGCAATGCAGATGTCGCCCGCAGTATAGTGCTGGCGGCGGCAAAGTCGGTTGAATTCGTTCCTCTGGAGCATGGCACACAACATGCGCGTGAACAATTACTGGCTTGCAGTAAAGCAGCCAATGTAATGATACACAGCGCCGCATTGACTTCGCCGTGGGGTAGCCAGCGTGCTTTTCACAATGCCAATGTCGCATCCACCAGCGAAGTGCTGGCGGCATGCCAGGCAAATGCTATTCCTTGCCTGATCAATATTTCGTCGCCCAGCATTTATTTTAAATTTCGAGATCAGTTGAGTATACGTGAAGATAGTGTCTTGCCAGCAGGCGTGAACGAATATGCGCGCAGCAAACAAGAGGCTGAAGGACTGGTTATCGCTGGGGCTATACCCTTGTGCGTGATACTTAGGCCAAGGGCCATTTTTGGTCCATGGGATAATGCCTTGCTGCCGCGTTTGCTGCGCCTGTTAAGATATGGACGATTGCCATTGTTGAGGAACGGGCAGGCTTTGCTGGATATGACCTATGTTGATAATGTCGTTCACGCCGTCAAGTTGTCCATGAAGCTGGCTCCATCAGATACAGCGCAGGTATTCAATATTTCCAATGGTGAGCCCATTGCCGCCGCCGATCTGTTTGCAAAAATGGCGGAACAATTTGGTATTCCCTTGCACACGGTACACCGGCCATATATTGTGGCAGACCTGTTTGCCCGTTTGCTTGAAGGTGTCGCAAAGCTCAGGCCACAATGGGAACCGCCGTTTACCCGTTATTCACTGGCAACCCTGGCTTATTCACAAACCCTGGATTTATCCCGCGCACGTGATGTGCTGGGATACAGTCCTGTTGTGACGCTTGACGAAGGCATAGCCCGCACCGCGCAATGGTGGAAGCAGCAAGGCTTGCAGGCATGATCACACCACGTCTTCAATTCCATTGGCTGAAAGCCGGTCATTGCAATCATCCGGAATGTATCGCGATGCGTGGCGGGCGCTGGCAGAGCGTGATGTTTCCTGCCCTGTGTGGTTTGCTGATACATCCCACGCGCGGGAATATCCTGTTTGATACTGGCTATAGCCAGCACTTCATGCAGGCGACCCAGCCGTTTCCTGAGCGCCTGTACCGCTGGACTACACCAATGACACTGGCACCGGAAGAAGTGTTGACGCAACAACTGGCGCAATTAGGCATACGGGCTGGCGACATCAATTATGTCGTGATCTCGCATGTCCATGGTGATCATATTGCCGGACTGTGCGATTTTCCCAATGCAAAGTTAATCATCTCGCGTGCTGAATACGATAGTGCCAGCAGCATGTCGCGCCTGGGCGGTTTGATGCATGGTTTTCTTTCTGCCTTGCTGCCGCCTGATTTTGCCGACAGGGTGATTTTTGCGGAAGACAGTGCCAGCCTGGGTCTTCCTGCTGAGCTTGCTGCGCTTCGCAACGGTTTTGATATTTTTGGTGATGGCAGTCTGATTGCCATACCTTTGCCTGGTCACTCCCAGGGGCAGATAGGCATTAGCTTCAAGCGTCATGATGACAGGCGTATTTTCCTGGTTGCGGATGCCTGTTGGTCTATCGAAGCGCTGAAAAATAATCAGCTGCCGACCTGGTTTGCGAGCCGCATTTTTAGTAGTGTCAGGCAATATCAGCAAAGTTTTGCAGCTTTGCAAAAAGTAGCCTGCATAGCAGATGGCGCAGTGCTGCTGCCATCACATTGCAAGCAAAGCTGGGAACATTTGAATGGTGGGCAGCAAGCATGAAACTGACTGATCTTTGCAGGCTGGTGTTTCATTTTGTCAGGACGCGCTGGCTGTTGCGCTTTTCCAGCAGAGCTGCGCTACAAGCATGGCAACAAAAAAAGATTACAGCATTTCTCAAACAGCAATTGCCATTGACACCGTTTTATCAACAGTATGCTGGTTTGACTCTGCAGGAATTGCCTGTGATTGATAAAGCTGTCGCGCTGGAATATTTTCAGCATATGAATGTCGCCAATATCAGCCTTGAGCAAGCCAGTGCCATTGCACTGCAGAGTGAAAACAGCCGTAATTTTTCTGCTGAACTGGATGGCATTACCGTTGGTTTGTCCAGCGGCACTCAAGGGCCACGCGGCGTATTTTTGACGTCAGGTAAAGAACGAGCCAAATGGGCGGGCATCATGATGGCCAGGACCATGCCTGCAGATTTGTTGCACAGCCTGATCTTTCGCGCCACACCAATCAGGATCGCCTTCTTCTTGCGGGCGAACAGCAATCTTTATACTACCTTGAATAGCAAGCGAATACATTTCAAGTTCTACGATTTATACGAAGGTGTGGATGTACATCTGCCAGAGTTGCAAGCGCAGGTGCCGACGATACTGGTTGCCCCTGCACATATCCTGAGCCGGCTTGCAGAACTGAAATTGCAGGGCCATTTGACTATTTCACCCCAGCGCGTCATTTCTGTAGCCGAGGTATTGGAGCCCGACGACAAGTCGCGAATAGAAGCTGCATTTGGCTTGCCTGTGCATCAGTTGTACCAGTGCACGGAAGGCTTTCTTGCCTACACTTGTGAGCTGGGCGTCTTGCATCTGAATGAAGAATTTATCCATATAGAACCAGAATGGCTGGATCAGGAAAAGACCCGTTTTGTTCCCATCATTACCGACTTTACCCGAGTCACCCAAAAAGTCATACGTTACAGGCTAAATGATGTATTGCGGGTACGTGACGCTCAATGTTCATGTGGCCGTGTCAGCCTTGCGCTGGCAGCGATAGAAGGACGTTGTGATGACATATTGTGGTGGCAGCAGCGCAATGGCCATGAGCTGGTGGCGGTGTATCCTGACATGCTCAGGCATGCGATTACCATGGCATCAATTAGTTTGCCTGATTACCGGCTCGAACAGCATGGCAGCGAACTGCTGATTGCTATCGAATCCGGTGAGACTGCAACGATAAATGAAGCGATGAATGAAATGATTGCGGCCATCACAGGTCTGGCAGAGCGCTTGGGCCTGCTAGCCCCCAATTTTAAAAGCATGACTTATGTCGCTGGTGAGATAAGCAGCAAGCGTCGGCGCATACGCTGTGTAAGTCGCACTGATATACAGCACATACGGCACATCGTTGAGAAAAGTGCAGAGGTGGCACATGCCTAATGTCTTGATACTGGGTGGCAGAGCACCGGTCGCACTTGATCATGCACGGCGCTTTTCTCAGCAAGGCTGGACTGCTTATATCGCAGACAGTGTGCCTTGCCGCTTGTCAGGCTGGTCATCAGCGGTAAAAACCAGCATACAGCTGGCAGCACCCAGCCAGCATCCGCAGGTATTTATCGAT
The DNA here is from genome assembly GCF_049339865.1 of Undibacterium sp. TC9W. Taxonomy (NCBI): domain Bacteria; kingdom Pseudomonadati; phylum Pseudomonadota; class Betaproteobacteria; order Burkholderiales; family Oxalobacteraceae; genus Undibacterium; species Undibacterium sp. TC9W. Next base: position 109,598 of record NZ_JBMPPJ010000007.1, read on the forward strand.
GATTTGAACCGGGCGATAACGCAGTACCAAATTGATTTGCTCATGCCCACTTGCGAAGAAGTGTTTTTCCTTTCGCGTTACAGAAAATACCTGCCTGTCAGTGTCAGGGTGCTTGTCGATGATTTTGATAAATTGCGCACGCTGCACAGCAAATGGCATTTCCTGAAGCTGGCAGAACAATATGGCGGCAATCCCCCACCCAGCAGTCTCGTCAGCAGTATTGACGGGGCTCGCGCTTGGGCAGGCAAGACGCCGTTGGTACTCAAGCCTGAGTATTCCCGCTTTGGTGTGCATGTCCGTCTCTACCCACAGGGCATGCCTGATAACGAGGCTCCATTGGGCCAGCAGGGTGCATGGGTGGCACAACATTTCAAGCCCGGACGCGAACTTTGCTCATATAGCGTTGCTGACCAGGGGCGTTTGTTGGCCCACGTCGTGTATGAACCCAGACACAGGCTGGGCAAGAGTTCCAGTTTTTACTTTGCTCCTTATGATGCGCCGCAAATCCGTGAGTTCGTCACCAGGCTGGTGGCCGCAATCAATTACACAGGACAGATATCATTTGACTGGATAGAGTCACTGGATGGCATACCCAGCGTGATTGAATGCAACCCCAGGGCTGTCAGCGGCGTACATCTGTTTGGCATGCAGGATGCCTTGCCAGCCGCCCTGGCAGGGGAACTGGATGCGTGCCTGCAACCATCCGCAACTACTCCACGCATGCTTGCAGCCATCATGCTGAGTGCCGGGCTGGTACAGGCCGTGCAAGAGAGAAAATTACGCGCATGGTGGGCTGACTATCAAGCAGCGGGCGAAGTGATAGGCATAGCACAAGATCGCTTGCCCTTGCTGGGCGCATTGGCTGACATGAGTTCATTCGCCCTGATGGCATGGCAGCAAAAATGCTCGATGCGTGAAGCGGCGACGCGTGACATAGAGTGGGATGGGCAGGAGCTGGCTGAACCATGATGCTTGCCGATCAAAACCAGATAAGCCATGAATTTACAGCCAGCGTGGAGAAGTTTGCACAGATTCATACCAGCGGTGCACATGCCGCATTGATCAATAACTTGCATGCAGATATGGATGTGCTGCGGGTTGATGACCTTGTTTTCCCCGTCACAGTGAACTCAGGTAAATTCAATGATGCCTGGGTATGTTCCCCCCTGACTACTTACTGGCGTTATGCGCAAGAAGAGATGTCACGTTATGCCCATGTCATGGGCCGCGTCCTGTTTTTATTCATCTGCCATGTGTATGGATATCTATTGAAGTTTGCCAGGATAGACCAGGCTGTCACCATCAATAACTGGGCTTTGAGTACCAATATCTATCCCGCACTCACAAATGAACAAGCCTTGACGCAGATGATTGCAGGCGCACGCAGAAAATGGCCTGGACATGGCATCTGGTTCCGCTCATTGAACCAGGAGCTGAATGCAGACTGGCTCCATGCTTTGCGAGAACAGGGATTGACGCTTATTCCCAGTCGCCAGGTATATCTGTTTGATGATCTGGCAAACGGTGTCAGGCAACATGCGAATTTACAGCGTGATATGCATTTACTCAAATCGACAACGCTCTTACGCGTCTGCGACAGTGAAATCCGGCAGCAGGATTATGCCCGCATTGCAGAGTTGTATAAGCTGCTTTATATCGATAAATATTCACAGCTCAATCCAGAATATACAGCCAGTTTCATGCAAGCCTGGCATACAGCGGGTCTGTTGCATTTTTATGCTTTTAAGTCAGACGATGGCGTGCTGCAAGCCGTTGTCGGTTTATTTCAACTACAGGGCGTGGTAACTGCGCCCATCGTTGGCTACAACACAGCACTGCCACGTGAACTCGGTTTGTACCGCTTGCTAATGGCTGCCGTATTTGAGCATGCAATCAAAAACAAACTGATTGTCAATCTCAGTGCCGGTGCTGCGCATTTCAAGCGTTTGCGTGGTGGCAAGCCCGCTATTGAATACAGTGCAGTATGGTCTGCGCATTTACCCATGCGAACGCGGATAGTCATTGCTTGCCTGGGCTGGCTGACGACTAAAATAGGCATTCCTGTCATGAAGAAATATCAATTATGAGCGGTCAGTGGAACCCTGCTGTTTATGCACACTGGTTTGTCGCTGCCTGTAGTGCAGACCTCAGACAAAAACCAATCGCCGTGACAGTACTTGATAAGCCGCTGACACTGGCACGTTTGCAGTCAGGTGAATTGCTGGCCCTCGAAGACCGGTGCCCGCACCGGCAAGTGCCCTTGTCGCAGGGCCAGGTGACTGCCGATGGCTTGCAATGCCCTTACCATGGCTGGACCTTTGGCAGCGGCGGGCGCTGCGTCAGGGTACCTGGCTTGCCGCCACAGGCTTGCCTTCCGCAAGTGGGAGCACGTGCTTTTGATGTCAGGGAGTTTGATGGGCTGATCTGGGTCAGGCTGGCGAAACATGGCGATGCCGACAGAGGGCTGCCCAGACTAATCACTGATCTGCCTGCGGGTTCCAGAAGGTTTCTGTGGCAAACAAGCTGGTCTTCGCATATCGTCAATGCACTGGAAAATTTTCTTGATCCCCTGCACACGCATTTTGTTCATCCTGGCCTGGTGCGAAAAGATAATCAGCGCAACGGCGTAGAAGCAGTTCTCACCGAGACTGCAGATGGTTTTGCAGTGGATTATCGAGGCCAAGTGCAGCAATCCGGCATACTTTACCGGCTGTTTGAATCGCCCCGCATTTCTGAGCGTGCTTACTATGCGCAAGCCGGTACGACACAGATTGAATATCGCTATCAGGATGGCAGCATAGTGCGCATCAGCCTGCATTTCACTCCGCAGTCTGCAGATGTGACGCATGTATTTGCCAGCATGCATATTGAAAACCGCTGGGCACCAGCCTGGTTATTGCGTTTGCTGGTGTGGCCATTCCTGAGGCGGGTTGCTTCGCAGGATGCGCATATACTCGCCTTGCAAACGAAAAATCTGCATCAATTTCCAGATACCCGCCATGCCTCGACTGAGCTTGATCTGGTGCGTCCTTATATTGAAAAATTCTGGCTGGATAGTGATAGCAAGCTGCCGCAAAGCAATAGTATTACTTTATATTTGTAACGCCATGTAAGGCCCGGCTATAAGCGGCTTTTCGAAATTGCCAATCGCATGCCAGTCGCGTATATTTTCACTCCATACGTTACGTATGTTGGCGTTGATTGTATTTCTTTAAGGTAAAAGAGGGTAATAAGACCATGAAAACCAAATTAATTTTTTGCTTGTTAAGCGCCTTGCCGCTGATCGCTGCGGCGGATGTCACTGTGAACATGAACCAGGTCAGTGAAGCTGGTGTTGGCACCAAACTAGGTCAGGTTGTTGTCTCTGAAAGCAAATATGGCCTGGTGTTTACGCCTGCCTTGACAGGGTTGACACCTGGCTTGCATGGATTCCATGTACATCAGAATGCAGATTGCAGCGCCAAAGAAAAAGATGGCAAGCTGGTTGCTGCCCTGGGTGCAGGTGGCCACTATGATCCAGAAAGCAGCAATCGCCATGGCACACCCTGGGGTGATGGTCATGCGGGCGATTTGCCACCTTTGTATGTCGATGCAAGTGGCAATGCGAACCAGCCTGTACTGGCACCACGTTTGAAACTGACTGACCTCAAAGGTCGCTCACTGATGATACATATAGGTGGTGACAACCACTCTGATCACCCTGCAGTATTGGGTGGCGGTGGTGCGCGCGTAGTGTGCGGCGCATCCTGATTTATTGAGTTTATCGCTTATCGATTATTGCTTATCGTACAAGCTGCTGCTGAACGCAGCAGCTTGTACGAGGCTTTACAATTATGTTTCAGCTTTGGCCGCTTTTTCTTTTTTGAAGGGATTGCGGTCAGGTGCATCTTCATGTTCTATGCCCAGTAACAGGCGTTTCATGAGTTTGTTCAGCACGGGTTGACGGTGGCGCACAAATACACCAAAGGTTTGCGGCTTGGCACCGATTGCAGCCTTGGGTTCCAGTGCTGTGCGGCCATAAGAAATGCGTTTACAACCCAGGTCTATTGCATCGGCAATGCCTGCATGCAGCAGGCGCAGGTAGATTGGCAATTCTTCAGCGGCGGCGCGGTCAAAACCTATGTGATAGGCAATTGCCGTTTCGCCGTCTGCGACGGAAATCAAGAAGCCCAACAAGCGGCCATCACGTTTGATGACGCTGCACCTGAACTTCTCTCCAGCGGCGGCCTGCAAGACAGGAAAGTATTCGGGCAATAATTCAAACGGACGGAAGTTGGCATTCACCTGTACCGCTTTGTACAACGCAAAGATATCGTTAAGCACCGGGCTCAGGTCATCCAGCCTTTCTACGCTGCAGCCAGCTTCATCGAGTGGTTTGAAGATGGCATTGCGGATATTGCTGCGGTATTTGGATGCCAGGCTGGCGAGGTAGTCATCATAGTTTTTCCAGGCGGGTGACAGTTCAAGCACCATGTTAGGCTCAGTTTCAACATAGCGGTAACTGAGATTTTCGAGGTGGGCAGCCTGGTCTATGTAAGGATCATGTAAATCCTTGATCATGACAAAATGGGTTTTGCCTGCGAGTTTTTCTGCCTGACGCACGCGGTATAACACTTCGACCACGCCATGCCATGCGAGCTTGGGATCAACATCTTTGGCAAAGGCAATGCCGTGCTGGCCAAAGGTCAGGAAATTGCCGCAACTGAGTATGCGCTGTTTGGCATGCTGGGCCAGTTGGTCCAGCGGCAGTGCCCATTTTTTATCCGTGTTAGTCGATTTTTCTGGCCTTGCCTGCGCGAGGCTGATATCGGCAATTTGCATATACACGGCGGCGACCAGTTGGCGCTCTGCGCCCGTACCATCAAATATCAGCGCGTAGCGGGCGGAGAGATTAAGTGGCAAGACCTGTTCGAGTGCCGCCAGGTATTCGAGCGACATGAAAAAGCCGGATTGTGCCGCCAGTTCCTGCCAGGAGTTTGCATCAAGCATGCTGATGGAGTCAGCGATGGCATAATACAAGTCAGCAGGGCCACGCAGACGCTTGCGTTCTTTCTGGCGTTCTCTCAAGGCATTGGTAACGGCACTGGTAACGGACTGCAGTGATTGCAGGGCAACAGGAATTTTCATGTCTCAGATAGATGATGAATTGTGAGCTTGCATCATAAGCGCAAATCAGCATACAGCATAGTATGCTAAAGACTGTATTGTTAGAATTTGCAACAGGTCAGCGTTCAAATACAATCAGCAAAAACAGACAATCAAGTTTAAGGAATTTGTGGATATTTTATTTTTAGGCACCTCGGCAGGTGCACCTACCCGACAACGCAACGTCACTGGCCTGGCTTTATTGCCTGACCAGGGCAGTGAATGGTATCTGGTTGATTGTGGCGAGGCTACCCAGCATCAGATATTGCAGACCTCATTATCCATCCATGATTTGCAGGGGATTTTCATTACCCATGTGCATGGTGATCACTGTTATGGTTTGCCGGGTTTGCTGGCCAGCGCTGCCATGCATGGTCGCAAAAGCCCTCTGCATATCATCGCCCCGGCAGGCATACAACACTGGCTGCAGGTAACGCATGCAATGTCAGAATCCTTCCTGCCGTATGAGTTGATATTCACGGATGTTGAGAACATGGATGCCTGGCAGGATCATGCCGTCACGGTGCGCGCAATCAAATTGTCACACCGTGTACCTTCGCATGCTTATCGCTTCAGTGAGAAGCATACTGAGGCGGTGCTGGACACCGCCAAACTGCAAGGTGAGGGCGTACCTGCAGGCCCGCTCTGGGGACGTTTGAAAAAGGGTGAAGATGTCATTCATGAGGGGAAAAAATTAATCAGCCACGATTATCTGCATCACCCTTATCCACTACGCAGCATCATCGTCGGCGGTGATAATGATGCGCCAGGCTTGTTGCTGGAAGCCAGTCAGCAAGCCCACGTGCTGGTACATGAAGCGACTTATACAGAAGAAGTGGCGGAGAAAGTGGGTGCGCGCGTCCAGCATTGTTCTGCTGCCGCCGTCGCCAGCTTTGCCGCTACTGCTGCCTTGCCCAATCTGGTGCTAACGCATTTCAGTGCGCGCTATCAGCATGACAGCGAAAGGTCACCATTCATAGGCGATATTGAGACAGAGGCGAGGGCGCATTATCAGGGGAATCTGTTTCTGGCTGAGGACTTCGCGCGTTTTCGCCTGGATAAAACAGGAGTTTTAAGCAGGATTGCATAAAACTGTTGCTGTTTTCATGCCAAAAATTGAGCTTGTTGAAAAAATAAGCACAAGTGCTTGTTGTCATAGCATAATCACTGGCACCGGGCGCTAACATAGTCGCCCGGTCAATGATAATCCAATTTGAGACGAGGAGCGAGCATGAAAACAGAATTGCTGTACCTGAGCTATGTCACCATATTGACTGGCGTATTATGGATACCTTATATACTTGACCGTGTGCTGACCTGTGGCCTGCTGGCAGCAGTTGGTTATCCAGATAACAGCAAGCCGCAATCCAAATGGGCAGTGCGCCTGATGAAAGCGCATAGCAATGCTGTAGAAAACCTGGTGGTGTTCGCTACCCTGATCTTGCTGGCGAACGCCATGAATATTTCCAATGTGACGATCGCCAATGCCAGCATGATGTTCTTTGCTGCCCGTCTGGTACATGCGGTGTGTTATACCCTGGGCATACCCTGGGTGCGTACCCTGGCCTTTTTAACGGGTTTTGCAGCGCAGGCCATGGTTGCGGTGCAATTGCTGGGACGCTAAGTCGTTACTACGGGCTAAGACAGGGTCTTCGTCATTCTGATTTCTATCGTATCTGTATGAAGCCCTGATCAATCTTAAAAAGATATAGCGCCATGATTGAATTCATTTTTGAAGTTCTCTTGCAACTGGTTTTTGAAATTCTTGAAGTAGTATTTACTTCAGGAGCTGGAAAGCGTCAGCGAGAACCGCAGTCACCCATTGTCACCGCAATTATTTATATCGCCTTTGGCATCATGGCGGGTTTCATCAGCTTATGGATATTTCCGCAAGCTTTTATTCATAGCAATTTGGGACGTGTCGCCAACCTGATATTGACTCCACTACTAATGGGCCTGTTTGCTGCAGCATTTTCTGCCTGGCGAACTGGTGATGGCTTGCGCCTCTGGCGTTTTATTAATGGCTATGTGTTTGCAATGTCTTTGGCTCTGGTGCGGTTTTATACTGCAAGCCATGCTTAAACTTCTTTGTTTATGTCTGTCCCCGGCTGAAAAGTGGCGAAAGATGTTTCTACCTTCGCCACTTTTTGGAAGCAAAACAATTTTTAAGTATTCAGTTTTTCGCTATTGCTGTGGTATCAGCGGCAGCAGCAAGGAATCAGCAAAACCATCCAGCTTGCTGATAGTCGCCTCGTTATAACAATTGCAGGTAATTGCAATCGCAACGTTTTTGCTGGGGATGACTCTATTGCTGGCATAGTAGGTCAATTCTGTGCCGTTATGTATGCTGACATTACCCAGACCCTTGACGGTCATGACACCCCAGCCCAGACCATAGCTATCTACATCTGTATGCATCAATTGAAAATTGGCTTGACTCAGGTAATTGCTTTGCCCTTGCAAGCCACGCAGGTGTTCACGTAAAAAGATGCCATAGTCGGCCAGGCTCAAATTCATGCCGCCAGCCGCATTGATAAAAAAGGCATAGCGGGGATCGATCAGGGCAGGCGTGGCTTTCCAGTTGCCAGCGACTAGCGTATGCCCGATGTTATTATTGCTGCCTACATCTTCAGGAAATCCGAAGCGTCCCTTGATATTGAGCGGCGTGAACACTTCTTTTTGCATCAGGTTTTCATAGCTGTCACCACCGACGACTTCTGCCATCAGACCTGCCAGTGCATAACCTATATTCGAATACACCATCTTGCTGTTTGGTGGGTATTCAGGAGCGTCTTGTAGTAACAGGACAGCGAGAGAGCGACGATCTGCCAGCAAGTCACCAGTCAGCAAGGGTAGTGCTTTTTCTATGGTGCCGTCATTCACTTCGCGTGGCAAGCCCGAGCGATGGCGCAGTAATTGTTCTACCGTGACATTCATATATTCCGAACGGATTTGCGTGCGCCAGGCGGGAAATATTTCTGCTATCGTTGTATCCCAACGTATCTTCTTTTGCTCTACCAGGCGGCCTATCATGGTGGCAGTCGCAGCTTTTGTCAGCGAGCCCAGCTGGAACAAGTCTGTACTTTGCACATTCTGGCTACCATTCACCTGTCTGGTGCCTGTCACGACGTTTTCCACTTTATCCTGATTGACGATAGTGACTGAAACTGCGGGAAAATTGTTGATGCTGCGGAAGCGTTCAACTTCGGTGCGCAGTGCTTCTCCGGTCAATAGTATTGCCGGTTTTTGTACTTCTACGGCTGGCGTGGTGACGGGGGCCGTAGAGTTGGAACTGCCACCACCACAGGCAGCAAGCATGCCGCACAGGCAGGTGGCAATCAGTATATTGTTCAAGCGCATATGCATGGTCTCATAAAAGTATTTCATCGGTATCTTCAGGAAAGAATGGAATGCCGGGAGCCTGTGTGAATTCTGCGCAATCTGTATGCAGGTTTGGAGAGTGGTGGTGTGCAGGCACCGCAGCGGGCGCAGTATCGCTAGTTATTTGTCAATAAACTATGTTTTCGTGCAAGGTATAGTTTTGTAAAACGACAAGTATTGTGTAGTGGAACCTGGCTGTTCTGCCTGTGCCTTATGCCACACAGGCATCATGTAGCGGCAACGAGGTCCAGGTAGGTCAATAATGATTCTTGCTTCAGTTACGGAGAGATGCTTGTAAATAAAAATCACCGGCCCCGAGTGTTATTGCAAAATATGCCACTATAATTGACGTGACCATATCTTAACCATCAGGGATACAGAATGCTGAAGAATTGCATTGCAGCCTTAGTCATCGTTTTATTTGCTTCATTGCTCAGCTATGTCAGCCAGGCTGCTGAATTCCCTGTCGGTGCCGTCCCCGACCCCTTAAAGACCTGGGTGCCATGGGCACTGGATGGCGTAGAAAACTTCGGTTGCCCGCAACAAGTTGCTGATGCCAGCCAAAAGCAATGCGTATGGCCCGGCCTGCTGGATATAAAAGTAAATGCGCAGGGGGCGAGTTTTGCCCAGGATATGCAAGTGCATAGAGATACCTGGGTTTATTTGCCGGGCAGCGCCCTGCATTGGCCGCAAGAGGTCAGTGTCAATGGCAAACCACAGGCAGTACTGGCACGCGATGAGATGCCCGTCATAAAACTGACGCGTGGCACCTATAAACTGGCAGGTAAAATTATCTGGACTGCAGTACCAGAGTTTTTACCCCTGCCACAAAATGCGGCCTTATTGAAGCTGGACTTGAATGGCAAAGTGGTGAATTTCCCTGTGCGGGATGAAAGCAATCAGTTGAGGTTGCAGCGTAAGGCCGATGCAGACAGTGGCGAACAAATCCAGATACGCACCTTCCGTAAAATCACGGACGGTGTGCCGGTCATGGTAGAGACTTATATTCGCCTTGAGGTCTCAGGCAAGGGAAGGGAGATCAAACTGGAACGCGCACTCTTGCCAGACCTGATACCACTGGAATTGCGCTCAAACTTGCCTGCCAGCCTTAAGCCGGACGGTAGCATGACCGTGCAGGTCAGGGCAGGCAAGTGGGAAATACGTTTGTTTGCGCGCCAGCCCGGGCCGTCTAAACCCCTGAGTCTGCCTGAAGCTGCTGAGGAAGAAGTCTGGTCCTATGAAGCAACGCCCTTGATACGCACGGTGGCGATAGAAGGGCCATCCACCGTTGATCCCCAACAAACCACCTTGCCGCCAGAATGGCGTAACTTGCCAGCATATCTCATGCGTGCTGGCAGTATATTCAGCTTCAAGGAAATACGCCGTGGCGACAGTGATCCGGCACCTGACAAACTGTCTTTGCAACGCCGTTTGTGGCTGAGTTTTGATGGCTCCACGCTGACCATGAGTGACCAGATCAAAGGTGACATCAGTCATTCCAACCGCCTGACCATGGGCAATATCGCCCAACTTGGCCGTGTCAGCGTAGCCGGGCAAGACCAGTTGATTACCCGTGGCAGTGACAAGCTGGCTGGCATAGAAATCCAGCGCGGCAGCATCGATGTGGGTGCTGACAGTGTGATTGGCAATAGCACCCGCAAGCTTTCTGCCGCGACCTGGCAAAAGGATTTTGACAAGCTGGGCATAGAATTGATTTTGCCGGCAGGCTGGCGTCTACTACACGCGGGTGGAACCGACAGGGCCGAAGGAGCCTGGCTGTCCCGCTGGAATTTGCTGGATTTTTTCCTTGTGCTGGTAATTGCGCTGGCTGCGGGCAAATTGTGGGGCAGGCAATGGGGCGCGCTTGCCTTGTTTGCGCTGGTCCTGTCTTATCAGGAGGCAGATGCACCACGTTATGCATGGATAGTCTTGCTGGCGCTGACCGCGATTTTGCGCGCCTTGCCAGCCAGTCGCTTCCAGATTTGGATCAAGCGTCTGCAGCAAGTCAGTTTGCTGGTGCTGGTCTTGCTGACGCTGTCATTTGCCACGCAACAGGTACGTTCAGCTTTGTACCCTGTGCTTGAGACCGATGGTAGTGCAGCTTATAGGTATCAGGCAGTTCAAGGCGACATGTCGCCAACACCTGCCGCTGCGCCAGCTGCAATGCCAGTCGATGCCAGTACAGAAGTGCAAGGCGGTAGCAATGCTGAGATGGCACCACCACCGCCTCCTGCGAGGATGGTAGAAGAAGTCAAACCAACAGCCGAGCGCGCTGCCGAAAAACTCGCCAAAGCGGACGCAGTACGATCCTATAGAATGACCAGTCCCAAGGCAATTATCGGTACGCGCGCAACTAACTATCAAGTGCTGGACCCCGATGCCAAGGTGCAGACTGGCCCGGGCTTACCCACCTGGAACTGGCGTTCCCATCAGTTGATCTTTGACGGCCCGGTCAGGCAGGATCAACAACTGGATCTATGGCTGTTGCCACCCTGGGCAAATAAACTGCTGGTTGTGTTGCGCCTGATATTGCTGGGCTTTTTATTGCTGTGCGTGAGCGAGTTTAGAAAAGGATCAAATCAAGGGCCTTCGGACAGTGACAAACCAGCTGCTGGCAGATGGACATGGCGTGGCTTGGGCAAGGCCGCGTCCCTGTTGGTGATGTGTAGCTTGATTGCACTTCCCGCTGTTTACAGCGAATCTGCGCATGCCCAGATGCCGGACAATGAAAAACTGGAAGAGTTAAAACAAAAATTAACTCGTCCGGCAGACTGCCTGCCAAATTGTGCAGAAATCTCGCGCATGATGGTGCAAATCAATGGCAACAGCGTCCGGCTGGGGCTGGATGTTGATGCCGCCATTGAGCTTGCCTTGCCACTGCCTGGTGGTATCAAACACTGGCTGCCCGCGCAGGCGCAACTGGACGGCAAGCCAGCCTACATAAGCCGTGCCGACGATGGAACTATATGGTTGCTGGCCCCGGCAGGACGACACAGACTGGAACTGACAGGCGAATTGATGCAGAGCGATACTTTGCAACTGCCCTTGCCGCAAAAGCCCAGACAGGTCGATGTACATGCAGATGGCTGGGATGTGGCAGGTTTGTCAGACGACTCTGGTGTTGCCGATACCCTGCAATTCAACCGCCGCATCAAGGCCAGCAGCAAGGCCGAGGCGAATGCTTTGCCTAGTTTTTTACGTGTCACCCGTCGCTTGATACTGGACAAGGAATGGCAAGTCGAAACCACAGTCTCGCGCCTGTCTCCCTCGGGCCAGCCTGTTTTGGCGCAAATTCCATTATTGCCGGGTGAGGCAGTCACTAGTGCTGGTTTGAATATCAGGGATGGCAAGGTTGCCGTTAATCTGGGGCCTCAAAGTGAGAGCATGGAATGGCATTCGAATTTGCCACAAACTGCCCAGCTTAAACTGAATCTTGCGCAGCAAAGCAATTGGGTTGAAACCTGGGTTATCGCCGCCTCAGGTATCTGGCATCTGGGCACGACAGGATTGCCACCACTCGCCAGTGATGCCAGCAATGGTGAGAGCGGTGCTGATCTGGTGTTCCGGCCATGGCCGGGCGAGACCCTGGCTATCACTGTAGAACGTCCACAAGCCATTCCCGGACAAACTCTGACCATAGATGAAAGCCGCTTGCTCGTCAGCCCAGGCAGCAGGGCTACTGACTATCAACTGAGACTGCATTTGCGCAGCAGCCGTGGCGGCCACTACACCCTGACCTTGCCTGAGGGCGCGGTATTGCAACGTGTGAATATCAATCATCAGTTAAGGCCATTGCGTGCCAATGGCAGGCAACTGGTGTTGCCGGTAGTACCTGGTGCACAAGACATAGAAGTCCAATGGCGTCTTGATCAGGGCGCAGTTGTCAGCTATACGACTGCTACTGTGAATTTGCAGCAGGCCAGTGTTAACCACACCCTGCAATTGATCTTGCCACGAGACCGCTGGCTGTTGCTCGCCAGTGGACCCGGCATAGGGCCTGCTATCCTGTTCTGGGGCAAGCTCATCGTCCTGCTGCTGGTTGCGGTCGCCCTTGGCCGTTATGCAGGCTTGCCTGTCACGACCCGGCAATGGCTGTTGCTGACCTTGGGTTTAACCCAGGTTACCTGGTGGTGCGCAGCTCTGGTGGTGGCCTGGTTCTTTGCATTTGTCCGGCGCGCGGCAGCGGCTGATACATTCACAACAAGATGGCAGTTCAATTTGCGTCAGTTGGGCCTGGCAGTATTGACCCTGGTCATGCTGTGCATCTTGCTGGATGCCGTACAAAGCGGCTTGCTGGGCCAGCCCGACATGCAGGTTGTCGGCAATGGCTCCAGCGCCAATAATCTTGTATGGTATCTGGACAGGGCAATGGCAGACCTGCAAACTGCATGGGTATTATCACTCCCCATGCTGGTCTATCGTGGCCTGATGTTGCTGTGGGCCTTGTGGCTGGCGTGGTCATTGCTGGGCTGGTTGAAGTGGGGCTGGTCGGCATTTGCCAGTGGCAGCTTGTGGAAACAAAAGCAGCGTGTGCTGGAGACAGACACTATCTTGCATGGGCCTACCGTCAATGTAGAGGAGCCGTTACCTGAGCAAACGCCACTGAATTAATCATGTCAACACCAAATATTTATTTGAAGCCAAATTTTCTTACAGCACCGGAGGACTTGTTTGATCTCTTGAAAAAAGAGGTCATCTGGGATGAAAGAATGCGCGCCCGTAAAACGGCGAGCTTTGGCGTTGCCTATGATTACTCGCAAATCTCGTATGCTGAGACTGAAATGCCAGAATTCCTGCAGGTGATTTGTAAGGAAATAGAAAATGAACTCGGTTTTTTACCCAATAATTGCCTGCTGAATTTTTACCTGGACGGGAACTCGAGCATGGGATTTCATTCAGACTCTAATGATGAGCTGGCAGAAGGTAGTGGCGTCGCCATCATCTCGCTTGGCAGTTTACGGCGTATTGCCTACCGCAGCAAACAAGATAAAAGCCAGGAATATTTTTACCCTTTGCCAGCAGGAGGATTGCTGTATATGTCGGCAAGCATTCAAGAGGAATGGCTACATGCCATTCCTAAAGAGCCTGGGGCTGGTGAGCGAATTAGTTTGACGTTCAGAAAGATATTGAACAAGGCTCAGGCAGGGTAGTGATTGATATTTACCAAGCCGTCGTCTGGATGGCAAGTAAAAACGAATTCATTGCGTAGCAATAAGGATGAGCACTACACTGTGACTTTCAAAAACAATAAAGCTGCATATGCATTGGGTCATACAAAACAATATTTTTTCTGAAACAGGCTGGGACCAGTTACTGGAAACCATAGATCGCTTTGGGCTGTCTCATTCAGTGCATAAGGTCATACCGTTTATAGGTGAACTGGAACCGCCTGCAGCTATTGAGCAGGACAACGTCATCTGCATAGGTTCATACTCTATGCGTCATGTTGCCAAACGAAATGACTGGAAGCCTGGGGTGTTTGATTTGTTTGAGCAGGATTTTGAGCAACAACTCAAGCATTGGGGTGAGCATATGCTCAATGCCGGTTCTGTCATCAGCAGTTTTGCAGAAGCGGTATTCACTGAAGAATTGATGTTCATCCGCCCAACCAATGATTCCAAATATTTTCCCGGGCGGGTATTTTCACGCGAAGAATTTGAGACCTGGCAAAAGAAAGTCTGCGACCTGAAGCTTGATGATGGCAGCAGCCTGACTCCGCAGACTTTGATACAAGTCATGAAGCCGATTGCGATTTATTGCGAGGCACGCTTTTGGGTCATCAAGGGACGTATCATCACCAAGTCTATATACAAGCGCGGTGACCGGGTGATCTATTCCAGTGAAGTTGATGACAGTTTTACGCACTATGTGGAAAAGCGTATTCAGGAATGGCAACCGCATGAAGCCTTTGTCATTGACGTATGTGATACTGAAATGGGTTTGAAGATAGTTGAAATCAACACCTTGAATTCATCAGGTTTTTATGCGGGAGACGTGCAAAAGCTGGTGCTGGCATTGGAAGACGCTTTTAGCGTTTGAATTACCCATGCAGGGGAATTATTTCCTCTGCATGTCGTTGATATCTCTTATTCTTTAAAGTGCCGTCCGCAAAGAAAACAATTCCGGGAACAACACCACATCCAGCATCTTGCGCAGATAGCTGACACCAGCTGTGCCACCAGTGCCGGTTTTGAAACCTATGATGCGTTCTACCGTCGTCACATGGCGGAAACGCCAGATGCGGAAAGCGGTTTCCATATCCACCAGTTTCTCAGCCAGTTCATACAAAGACCAGTATTTCTCGGGTGTTTGATAGACTTGCAGCCACGCCGCCTTGACAGATTCATTGGCAACCACGCCTAGTGACCAGTCTTGTTGCAAGCGGTCTGCATCTATCGCAAAACCCTGGCGTGACAAGAGCATGATGGCTTCATCATAAATCGAGGGTGTGCGTAAGGATGCATCAAGAGTCGCATATAACTCAGGCTTGCTTTCATGCACAGTCATCAGGGTGGCGTTCTTGTTACCCAGCAGGTATTCCAGTTCACGGTATTGATGTGACTGGAAGCCTGAGGACGCACCGAGGTAAGGGCGTATTGCGGTGTATTCGCTAGGCGTCATGGTCGATAGTACATCCCAGGCATGCACCAGTTGGTCCATGATGCGGGCCACGCGCGACAGCATCTTGAAGGCTGGTGGCAGATCATTGCTGCGTATGTGCACGCGCACGGCATGCAGTTCATGCAGCATCAGCTTGATCCACAGTTCGCTGGTCTGATGCTGGATGATGAACAGCATTTCATTGTGATTGGGTGAGCGCGGGTGCTGTGCCGTCAGTATCTGGTCAAGGCCAAGATAATCGCCATAGCTCATGGATTCACTAAAGTCCATTTGCGCGCCATGCCATGACATAGGGCATTTGCCAGCTTGTTCGTTGTTGCTCATGATGTTTCCTTAAATATCTTTAATGCTTAAAACCATTAACCACAGAGGCACAGAAAAAAACATAAAAGAGAGAAAATCTTTTACAGTTGAGACGATGTTCTTCACCATCTGTTTTTTTGAGGTTTTCTCTGTGGTCCTCTGTGCCCCCTCTGTGTCTCTGTGTTGAGGGGTTTTTAAATTAAGTCACTGCATTGCGTTCAGTGTTGGCATTGTAATCTTTGCTGTCGAGTATATCGCGCAAGCCTTCTGCCGCATCCCATACATCAACAAAACTGGTGTACAGGGGGGTGAAACCAAAACGCATGATGGAAGGTTCACGGTAGTCACCGATGATGCCGCGCTTGATCAGCGCCTGTATCACGGCATAGGCATGCGGGTGTTTGAAGCTGGCCTGGCTGCCGCGTTGCTGATGCTGGCGAGGCGTGACCAGTTCCAGTGGATGTGCAGCGCAGCGGGCTTCTACCAGAGCGATAAACATGTCCGTCAGTGCCAGCGATTTTTTGCGTATAGCCTGCATATCTGTCTTGCCGAAGGTATCCAGGCCACAGGCGACCATGGCCAGCGAGGTGATAGGCTGGGTGCCGCACAGGGCGCGGCGTATGCCTGGGGTAGGTGTAAAGCCAGGGTTCATGGCAAACGGGCTGGCATGACCCCACCAGCCGGACAACGGATGGTGAAATACTTCCTGATGGCGTGCCGGCACCCAGATAAACGCTGGTGAACCAGGGCCGCCGTTCAGGTATTTGTAAGTACAACCTACGGCAAAGTCGGCATTTGCGGCATTCAGATGTACCGGTACTGCGCCGGCAGAATGGGCCAAATCCCACAAGATCAGCGCACCATGTTGATGCGCAAGCGCAGTGACTGATTCCATGTCATGCAAATAGCCAGTACGGTAATTCACATGGGTGAGCATTACCAGCGCCGTGCTGTCATTGATGGCTTGTGGCAGCTCGTCCGGTGAGTCTATCAACTGGATTTGATAACCGCGATCCAGCCAGCGGGTGATGCCTTCCGCCATGTAGATATCGGTAGGGAAGTTGCTACGCTCAGTAATGATGGTCTTGCGTTTGCTGTCTGTCGCCTGTATCTGCAGCGCGGCGGCAATGGCCTTGAACAGATTGACCGATGTGGTGTCGGTGACCACTACTTCATTATCTGCGGCACCAATCAAAGGGGCGAGCTGGTTGCCCAGCGTGGATGGCATATCGAACCAGCCAGCGGTATTCCAGCTCTTGATCAGATCAGTTCCCCATTCGCGGATGATGACATCTTGTGCCCTTTGCAGCGCTGCCTTGGGGCGCGCACCGAGGGAGTTGCCGTCAAGGTAAATCACACCGGCAGGCAAATCAAATTCTTCACGGAGGGATGCCAGCGGGTCTTGCTGGTCTAGCTTTTCGCAATCGCTGCGGTTGATGGTGGTGGTTTGTGTCATTACTGCAGACTCCTTAATATAGCGCGTAGTGGGCTGGCATCAAGCCCGGTAAAGTTTGGGGTAGGCAAAGCAATTCATCTTCGCCGTAACGACCTACCCGGGGCTTATGGTTCATGAAAAATATGTAGAGATTTTATGCCGGATTGCCTGAATTTTTCTTGCAAATTGCAGTATAAAAATGGGAATTAATAGAATATACTGCGATTTAAATTTAAAATTTTGATATAAAATGCACTGATAGGTTTGTGCATTGCGCAAAGGCACCAGATTGTTTCCATCTTTGCAATTGCTTGTTCTTCTCATTTGCTGGTAGTCATAGATTAATAAACACTCACCACAGTGAATTAAAGGAAGGGGAGGGTGCATGCTTAGCCTTTCCTGCTTCTTTGCTTGTCTCAATGTGTACTTTGTGTCTTTGTGTCTTTGTGTCTCTGCGCCTTTGCCACTGTGTTGAGAGGGTTTGCCATAAATTAAAAAAGGGATTGTCAAATGCAACTCGACGCCACCGATCTGAAAATTCTGCAGCAATTGCAAGCCGAAGGCCGCATCAGCAATCAGGAACTTGCTGACAAGGTCTTTTTGTCCCCGTCATCTTGCCTGCGTCGTGTGCGCATGCTGGAAGAGGCGGGTATCATCCATCATTATTGTGCCGTCATTGATGCCGCTGCTGTTGGCCTGGAAGTTGATGCCTTTGTCCAGGTCACCATGCGGCGCGATGTAGAACAATGGCATGAGAATTTCTCGCAAGCCTTACAACAATGGCCGGAAGTTGTCGGGTCTTATATCATCACCGGGGACGCCAATTACCTGTTGCGTGTGCGTGCCCGTAATCTCAAGCATTACTCAGCATTTGTACTCGAACGCCTGTATAAAACCAAAGGTGTGCTTGATATACGGTCAAACATCGTACTGCAAACCTTGAAGGACACACAGCAGATTGCCACCAGTTTGCTGGTGGCCGAATAAACCAGGCCTGACCAATATTTCCATGTCCAAGCCATGATTTCTTTTGATATTGATGAATACCGCTATAACCTGCGGGCTGCTGCCATCATTCTGGATGGTGACAGGGTACTCTTGCATAAAATCGAAGGCGATGCATTCTGGTGCGTGCCGGGCGGGCGGGTCGATGCGGGTGAGCAAGCTGCAGCCACAGTAGTGCGTGAAATGCAGGAGGAGTTGTCTGAGCAGGTAACATGCGGAAAGCTCTTGTGGACGGTAGAGAATTTTTTTGAATACCGGCAGCAAAAACATCATGAACTGGGTCTATATTTTTTAGTTCATCTCTCACCCGCATCAAGCCTGCTGACATCTGCTGGACCTTATATCGGTAAGGAAGGGAATTTGAAACTCACTTTTGCCTGGTTTAATCGTACAGAATTGATGGCATTAGATGTGCGCCCTTCATTTTTAGCTCAGGCATTGGCAGAACCAACGCTGCTTATGCAGCATGTGGTACATCATGAGCAATCCTGATGATGGTCCCCATCGTCAAAAATCTCACAACTGTCAAAATAGTCACGTCGGATAATTTT
The DNA here is from genome assembly GCF_049339865.1 of Undibacterium sp. TC9W. Taxonomy (NCBI): domain Bacteria; kingdom Pseudomonadati; phylum Pseudomonadota; class Betaproteobacteria; order Burkholderiales; family Oxalobacteraceae; genus Undibacterium; species Undibacterium sp. TC9W. Next base: position 128,039 of record NZ_JBMPPJ010000007.1, read on the forward strand.
CATTTTCCTGATATCCATAAATTCTGATTCGCTACGAATCTATTGCTACCGATTTTGTTTTTTGCTGTCCGACAGTCAAGTCTTACAGGTTTTTAGGACTGGTCTGATACGTAAAAATTGCTCTACTGCTTACACTGTCCTTGGTATGTTCAAGGTGACATTCAGTGATCAAAGAAAGCCCTGCTATTTTTTGTGAGTGTTTTGTGAGTCACTTGTTACTTTGGATCTGCACAAGCCTGTATTTCTGCCGCAATAGCATATACAGGTCCTTTGGAATTTCAAGAGAGTGCGTATTTCGCGCTAGCTTGTTTAATCAGTTTTCAGGAGATTTATATGAAAAACGGACGTCAACAAGACCATTCTTTCCAAGACCGTGATCGTCAGATCAAGTCACATCATGTTAACAACGGTAGCCGTCATGATGCCTACGGTCACCATAATGACTTCGATCAGGATGCACGTCACGCATCCTCTCATTACGCCAATGATTTTGGCCGCGAACAACTGCAAAGCCGTAATACCGGCTCGCCAGGTTTTTACAGTGGCCAGTACGACCTCGATGGTGGCCGCCAGCAAGATCAGCGCTATCTGAACGACAATGGTCCTGGCCGCTCTTACCCTGATCAATACGATCGCCACAACGCGGGTCAGTCGGGGCGTTCTTCTGGCCAGCAATCCAGTCAGGACTTTTATGGTAACCAGGCTAATGATGGCCGTTATCATCCAAATGCCAGCGGTCAATATGAGCGTAACCCCAATACTTATCCACGTCAGACGGCTGGTGACCACGACAGGCATGATCGCAGCAACAGTCAGCAAGTGACGCGTGGTGGTTATGAAGATACCCGTCACTCTCAGCAAGGTGATCATTTTGATCCTGATTATCACCAGTGGCGCAATCAACAAATTGAAGCACTGGACAATGACTATGATGACTGGCGCAAAGAGCGCTATCAAAAATTCTCTACTGAATTTGATACATGGCGCAGCAGCCGTACAGCCAATGCAGGCAAGAACACGCAAGAAAAGAATGGTCAGGATACGGCAGTCTCTGCTGCTGCAACTGACACCACAACAGGCAAATCGAAATAAGCGTTTTCTGCCTGAGTAACTTCAAGCATTGTTGAAAATAAGGGAAGACAGATTTCTTGTCTTCCCTGCCTGTGTTATACATTACTACAAATCTGCTCTGGTGCACGCGATAGCTTTCTGCCACAATTTGTATGTCACTTATAAGTTGCTGCGGAGCCTTTCATGCCATATCTTTCGCATCCCATTCGCCTTGTTCAATCCTTGCTTGGCACAAGTTTGTTACTTGTCAGTTCCTGTGCGCTTGCTGTTTGTCAGCCAGGTAAGCTGGTAGTACAAGTACTGGGCTCCGGCGGACCTGAACTCAGTGATCAGCGTGCCTCTACTTCTTATCTGGTCTGGGTAGATCAAAAGGCCAGGATACTGGTTGATTTTGGCAGTGGTGCAGCCTTGAATTATGAAAAATCCGGCGCCAATCCGGCTGAACTGGATGCGGTGCTCTTCTCACATTTTCATGTTGATCATACGGCGGATTTTCCTGCGTTGGTCAAAGGTTTGCCATTTGCTGGCTATAATAAAGAGCTGCGTGTTTTTGGCCCACCCAAGCGTGGGGTTTTTTCAGGTATCAAAGAATTCATGCATGCCCTGTTTAACCGTGACACGGGTGCTTATGCCTATCTGGCAGATTATGCTGATCCTGATGTCAGCAGTCAGTTTAAAATGGAACTTGAAGAAGTGAGCGTCAAGCCTAAAGAAATCAAGCGTTACGATATTGATGAGAGCCTGACGGTCAGTGCTGTCAGCGTTTTGCATGGCCCCGTACCTTCCTTGGCATGGCGTGTAGAGAGCAAGGGCTGTAGTATCACTTTCAGCGGCGACACGAGCAACACCGATCAGGCGCTGGATCAACTGGCGCAAGGCACGGACGTGCTGCTTGCCCATAATGCCGCCCGCGAAAACGATACCGATGAAGTGGCACGCTTACTGCACATGATGCCGACAGAAATTGGCCGCATCGCAGGTGTGACAAAAGCAGGCAAGCTGGTTTTGTCACACCGCATGAAACGCACTCTTGGACATGAGATGGAAAGCACGGCGGCCATACGCAAGAATTATGCAGGAACGATTTTGTTTGCCAATGATATGCAGCGCATTATCGTCGGTGGCAAATGAATTCACTACAGCTTGAAACTACAAGTCCTTGGGCACGCTGGGCATAAATGCATTGCCTTTGATAATGCCATAGGCGATGACAGCCGCAATCATGGCATAAACGATTCTTGGTATCCATTCTGCTACCTGCCTTTGTTGTAGTGCAAGGCTGGCATTTTCGCTTTTGGCATAACGGGATAGCATTTCTGGTAATTGCCCGCTGGCTTCTCCGGTTTGAATAAAACCTGACAGGGTGTCATCATTAATGGCGGGCAGGGCGCGTACAGCTTCGGCCAGCGTTGCCCCTTTTTGCATGCGCGGCAAAATGCGTGCAAGCTCGCGCCTGATCAGTACATTGCTGGTTGCCTGCAAACCCAGGGGCAGGGCGTCGAACATAGGCACGCCTGCTTCCAGCAGTAATGCCATACTCTGCCAGAAATCACAGAGATTGCGTCTTCTGTGCATGTTCCCAATAAGCGGCAAGGCAAGCAAAGCCTGATCCAGCCATGAGACAGGAGCATCGGCAGGGCGCATCTGGAAGCGCCGGTAAGCGTAAATGCCGCCCATGACCAAACCCACAGCCAGCAGGATGGAACGAATGGCATGCCATAGATAGGCTGCCGTACTGAGTGTGCCCGCGATCAGTTGTGGCAAGGGCGGGATGAACAAGGCCATGATGCCCATTAACGCTGGTCTTATCAAACCTGCCCTGACACTGGCAATTTGCTGGGCTTTTTCTTCATAGGTAGTTGCCAGATGCCGGTAAGTAGAAGTCGGGTCACCGGCCGCAAGTGCAGCGCCCAGCAGACCTGCTTCCAGTGGCGTCCACAAGCCACTCTGCAAGCCTGCCTCGGCCAGGTTTTTGCCACGTTTAACAACTTGCAGGGTTGTCACCATCCTGCTTTGATATTGTGCAGGCAGTTTGATCATGGGTAGCGCCTGTAGCGCAGGGATGCCAGCGTGGCTCAATGCGGCCAGTTGTTGCAGTAAGTCTGCACGGATACGGTAGGGCAGGGCCAGTTGGGGCTTATTTTTCATGCATGCTATTGTGCCATGGATTATCATGGCTGATGAATAGCGCCAATGTATAAGGCTATGCATCTTTATTGTTACTGAGAAAATATCTCGTATTTTGAAAAAAACCAATCAAAAAAGGAGTACCTGATGTCCATCGCAAAATTAGCCTTTATTGTTTTTAGTGCAGCTTGCGTCTGGCATGCCCAGGCCTCTGAAATTCTCGAACTACAGGACTATCACGCCAGCGAAGCCAAGGTCGGCAAGACTGGCTCCTGGCTAGGTTTGCAGCAGGCAGGCAAGGGCTGGCGGCTAGTGGCGGTCAAGCCCAGCTTTAAGAAAATACCCGATCCTATCAGCGGTGAGGGTGTGCGGGTTGCGGCAAACACAGCCAATGTCAGGATGTTGTTGTCTGACCCCGGTTTGAAGGCCGGGGCAGTCAGTGTTTCAGATGAAGTGAAACTGGTCAGCGGTTCTATGGACGAGGAATTTGAATTATCGACCTTGCCATCCTTAGGGCAGGAAAGGCTCATGCACTTGCAAGGCAATGAATATAGCCTGCAGAACCGCGAAGGTAAAATCTATCTGAAGTATGCAGGAATAGAACAATACCTGTTCGATTATGTCGAAAACAAGGAAGACAATAATGCCCGCCTGATATGGGTGGGTGATCTTGATCATGACGGTAAATTGGATTTCATCATCGATACCTCAAATCACTACAACGTCACAGAATTGCGGCTGTATTTGTCGGGGCAGGCAGCCAAGGGTGAATTATTAAAGCTGGTGGCCAGGCGTAGAAGTACCGGCTGCTAATCCAAATTGCTTATTCTTAAGTTACATTTGTTTACCTGCGTAACATTATTCATGTCTCCTTTTTAATAGCCTCATGCGTTGTTGGAGCATGAGTCACTGTTAAATTGAAGGAGAACGACATGGAATTAGCAAATGCCAGCAAACGCATACACCCCTTGGTAGCAGGTGCCGCATGCTCAGTCATACTAGTGAGCCTCTTAGGTGCTGCTGCCCTGACAGGCGTATTGCCCAGTTCCCACAGCACGGCAACATCAGGCAACGCGATTGTGCCAGCCACGAGTAGTAATGCCAATGCGATCAATCCTGCAGGCAATACTGCGATGCCGCTTGCCAATAACGGTAATCAGCCTGCAGCTAATTATGCAAACACGCAGTATGAAAACACTGCGCAAAATAATTATCCTGCGCCTGCGCAGGCTCCAGCCAGGGTTTCACAAAGCAGCCATCATCAGCCAGTCAGAAATTATCAAACACAGCCTGCCCAGGCAAAGAATAGCCCGGTTGGTATAGGTGTAGGCGCGGTGATCGGTGGCCTGGTTGGTAGCCAGATCGGTAATGGCAATGGCCGCACGCTGGCAACTATCGCCGGTGCAGTAGGTGGCGGTTATGTTGGCAATGAAGTTGCTAAAAGAAATCCATAACAGGATTTCAGGCCTGCAGGATTTTAAGTTTTTCAGTAATCCATAATAAGAACGGAGTGCCAGTTTGATATCTGGAACTCCGTTTTCATTTAATACGCATTGGTTTTAACGCGCACTTGTCGTGTTCATCAGCGATCGCAACAAGTCGGCAGCAATACCTTTGTTGGACCAGGTTTGCGACAAATCCAGGTCACCGTTGGTACTGACGATGATGAGTAAATTCTGGTTTTGCAAATCCACCAGATTCAAGATGCGTACACCGGCTATCCAGCCCTGACGCTCAACTATCATGGCCGCAGTGCCATCGTCACTGGCTTTGAATGGATAAGACCAGACACCTATCGCACCGCCGACATTATTCGGCTTGACCATCTCGTCGCGGTTTTTGGCAGACAGATATTTGCCACGCATGAAAGCCAGGTCAAATGAATACAAGTCGCGCAGAGTACCAAAACTGCCACCAGCCGGGCCATAACTGGCAAAGTTCACCGCAGGCTCAGGTTTGCCACCCAGCGTGCCATGGATATGGGTTTTGACGTCCGGCTGGGCCGCAGTGTAATAGCCTACGTTTTGCATGCCAGCCGGGCTGAAGATGCGTTGTTGCAGCAGGCTTGAAAAACTTTGCTTGTTGATCTTTTCCAGTAAAGCACCGAGCACGATGTAATCGCAATTGTTATAGTCAAATTTGCTGCCTGGCGTAGCATTGGATGGCCCGGCACACAGGCCAGTAGCAAATTTCTGGATATCATCACCGCTATTGGCATCCATCATGTGGACGGCAGGATTGACCATCTCATTGTAAAGGCCAGAATAATGCGTCAGCAATTGACGCAGGGTGGCGCTACGCGCTTGCACATTGGGATAATCTGGCCAGTAATGACCCAACGTCTGATCCAGTTGCAGTTTGCCCGCTTCTACCTCTTGCATGACCAGAATCGCGGTCATTTGCTTCGTGATGGACGCAAAACGGAAAGTTTGTTTGGTATCGGTGACATTGCCGAAAGCTTTTTCCAGCAAGATCTTGTCGCCGCGAGCAGCAAATACCAGGCCTTGAAAACCAGTAGTTTTGAGGTTTTTGGCTGCCTCTTCAAGCGTAGGAATAGCTTTGGCGGGTGCAGCATGGCTGACTGAACTTAGGAAACTGCTTGCGGCAATGGTGAAAGTGGCAAAAATAGCAAGGTGGCGATGAAGGTAAGACATATTGTGCTCCGGTACATTAGTCAAACAGATGCTCTGGCCTGAATATTAACAAAAGTTTAGCCTTGGTGATGAGCGTTTAGCCTCAGGCTATAATGCCGCACTATGAATCTATTAAGAACCCTTGCCTCCATCAGTGGCATGACCATGCTGTCGCGGATTACCGGGCTGGTACGTGACGTATTGATTGCTACCCGTTTCGGGGCCGACGCCTATACCGATATATTCAATATCGCTTTCCGCATTCCCAATTTGTTGCGGCGCATGTTTGCCGAAGGCGCGTTCTCGCAAGCCTTTGTGCCTATCCTGGCAGAATACAAAAACAATAAAGGTGATGAAGCTACCAAGAAATTGATCGATCATGTCTCTACCGTCATGACATGGGTCTTGGTGTTGACTTGCATACTGGGCATCGCTGGCGCGCCGATTTTGCTTTATTTTTTTGCCGAAGGTTATAAAGACAAACCACAGATATTTGACATGGCGGTGGTCATGACCCGCATCATGTTTCCCTATATCGGTTTCATGTCCATGGTGGCGCTGGCGGGCGGGATATTGAATACCTGGCGTGAATTCAAGGTGCCTGCCTTTACGCCGGTTTTATACAATCTGTCTTCGATAGCAGGTTCGCTGTTCCTGGCACCTTATCTTGAAAAACCGATTTATGCGCTGGCTATTGCCGTTTTTGTTGGCGGCGTTTTGCAACTGGTGGCGCAGGTGCCCTCATTAATCAGGGTAGGCATGCTTCCGACGATTAGCTGGCGTGTAGGTACGGCCTGGCAGGACGAGGGCTTACGCCGCATCATGCGCAATATGGTGCCCGCCATTCTGGCTGTATCGGCAACCCAGATCAGCATCGCCATCAATACCAGCCTGGCATCGAAACTTGCGCCAGGCAGTGTAACTTGGCTGGCGAATGCCGACAGGTTGATGGAATTTCCAACAGCTTTGCTGGGCGTCGCCCTGGGTACCATACTGTTGCCGGGGCTCTCGAAAGCGCATACAGATGGCGATGCGGTCGAATATTCCGCCTTGCTGGACTGGGGCTTGCGCCTGACTTTTTTGCTGGCCTTGCCTGCTGCAGTCGGCCTGGCAACCATACCAGATGCGCTGACATCGACCCTGTATCATCACAATAAATACGATGGCCATGCCGTGCAAATGACATCCAACGCCCTGATAGCCTATGGCGTGGGTTTACTTGGACTTATCGTTGTCAAGATTCTGGCGCCGGGTTTTTACGGTAAGCAGGATATACGCACACCCGTAAAAATCGCTGTAGCTGTCATGCTGGTGACACAAGCAATGAACTACGTGTTCGTGCCTTATCTTAATCATGCCGGTCTGGCCTTGTCTGTCGGCCTCGGAGCCTGCGTGAATGCAATTTTCTTGTACACAGGCTTGCGCAAGCGCGGTATTTACCAGCCGCAAAAGGGTTGGTTGATGTTCCTTGTTAAACTCTTTGCTGCACTCGTATTGATGGCTGGCGTGGCCTTGTGGACTTCTGAACAGTTTCATTGGCTTGCCATGCGCAATACCCCTGTCTTGCGCGCTGGTGCCCTGGCTCTGGTGCTGTTGGCTTGTGCAAGCACCTATTTTGCTGCACTGGCGCTCATGGGTTTCAGGCCCCGGGATTTCAAGAAAGTGACCAGGGTCTGATCCTCTAGTCCTTCTACTTGACGCCGTGTCAACTGCGATCATCCTTACCTGACATAGTCATCATTGTTGCCCGGCCGCTGGCTGATTAAAATGCCTCCAGCCGGTCAGCTAAGCCAGTGCATTCCCAGTGCATTCTGCAGATAGATTCATGCATGGTTTTCTTGCCGGATTCAATGAAACCTATATGCCATGAAAGAGTTGAACCATGTCTGACAACCATGCACTGATGACAGATGCTGAAACCCCACCGAAAAAATCCTGGTTAGTAAAAATCCTGGGATGGATAGTATCGATCATTATTTTGATCGTTGTCGCCCAGTTTATTGCTGGCTTAAAAAGCGACCAGAAAGCCAAATTTGCTAATGAATCGCGCGCTCTGGCAGAAACTGCCTGTGCAGGTGACGCTGCCTGCCTGGACGTAGCGAAATCCAAATTTGAGGTTTGTCTGGACCTGCATTCTGAAAACCATAAGTCAGGCAAATTCGGCCGAAAGTACACTTTGCACAAGGAGGAATTCTTAAGTTGCATGAAATAGGTGGTGCCTCAGGTTGCAGCATAAGAGTTCATCCCAGTTTGTGATAATTCATCTGAAGTTTGATCAAAGGCGTAAAATTCAAGCCACTAAAGAATCAGCAAGATGATTGGAAAGTGAGGTCAATTTCGTACAATTTCGCCGATATACATCCGATAATGCGCAGATCAGGAAACTGATATTGAAGAGTCAGAAAGAACTCACAATTGCGGCATTCACAATCTGAAAAGCGTGGTATTTGTGAGCATCCAGCACCTGACTTCGCCTTTTATCTGTGGATGTTTATTATCGATGGAGACAAGGGGAATAAGGGAATGAAAAAAATCATATTGGCAGGGTTCATGTATGGTGTGGCAGCGGCAAGCAGCGCGGCCACTTATTATGTTTCACCCACTGGCAATGACGCAGCGGCGGGGACCATAGCTGCGCCATGGAAATCCATAGCCCGTGCCCAGGTTGCAGCAGTTGCTGGCGATACCGTGTATTTTAGAGGCGGTAACTACAACTACACGGCAGGCATCAACACCTGCGCCACCCGCACTGACATCGTCAATGCGATTACTCTGGACAAGAGCGGTAGTTCAGGCAGCCCGATTCGTTACTGGGCTTATCCGGGTGAGACACCGGTATTCGATTTTTCGCAAATGAAAGACGATTGCCGCGTCAAGGCCTTTAATGTGGTAGCCAACTGGGTGCATTTGAAAGGGCTGGAAGTCACAGGCGCGCCACAGCAACCCGGCAACCGCCTCAACCATGAATCATGGGCAGTGTGGATCAATGGCAGCAATAATACCTTTGAACAGATGAATACCCACCACAACATGGGGCCGGGTATCTTCATTCAAAACGGTGGCAACAACCTTGTACTCAACAGCGATTCGCACCACAATTACGACCCCTACACCTCAAACGGTGCAGGCCAAAGTGCCGACGGTTTTGGTGCCCACGTCAAGGCGGGCAACCCCGGCAATGTATTCCGTGGCTGCCGCGCCTGGGCCAATTCGGATGATGGCTTTGATCTCATTAATGCCTACTCATCCGTGTTGATAGAAAATTCCTGGACCTGGTCGCAAGGCTATTTGCCCGGCACTACCACGCCAGTGACTGCCGGTAACGGCAATGGCTTCAAACTCGGTGGTTATGGTGGTGTGTATGTATCGAATGCCGCCAAACACACCATACGCTTTTCGGTGGCCTTCAATAACAAGGCGGCAGGTTTTTACGCCAATCATCACCCGATTGCGAATGACTTCTACAACAACACCAGCTACGGTAATAACAGCGATTTCAACATGCTGGGCATAGATGAAAATGGCAATGCGGTTAACCTGGGTAACCTGCGTAACAACATCGCATTTGGTGGCACTTTGGTATCAAATATGACGGGTGCCAATGATCAGTTTAATTCCTGGAATCTTGCAGTAACGGTTTCGTCAGCTGACTTCCAAAGCATATCTACCACAGGCTGGGATGCACCACGCCAGGCCGATGGCAGCCTGCCTGTGCTGAACAAGTTTCGCCTGGTCACCGGCAGTGACCTGATCAACAAAGGTAGCAATGTCGGCCTGCCTTTCAACGGATCAGCACCTGATCTGGGAGCATTTGAAAACTGATAGATCTGATCATAAATAGGATGAGTGCGAACAAGACGATTTGTATGCAGTGCAAGGCGTGACGCGAAGCTAAGGCTCATGCCTTAGCGAGGACGAGGTAATAAACTTCGCGCTGCAATGTGCCCAAATCGTCAGTTCCCGAAGGGTTTGCCTCACAAAGCGTGCTGGACTGCGTTATGAGACAAACGCATCTCACCCTATTTATGAAATGAGTTCTACTAATTGTGTAGCGATGCCTTGTTTTCTCTGTTCTTGCAATTGGCCGGTAAATACCCCTCCCACCTCCAGGGTGTATAAACATCCTGTATCAGCAAGGCCAGCAGCTCTTTGAAGATGCCATCGCCATTAGAGCTGTTGCTCATGATGACTACACCGGTTTTTTGTTCGTCGAATACCACAGTATGGTTTTCCCAGCCATCATCATGCCCTTCCTTGAAATAGGCTTTGCCATAAGGTGTTTGGAAAATACCCCAACCCAGGCCATAAGCCAGTTGTATCTGTTTGTTTTCATCTGTTAATGCGGTCGATAGGGTGGGGAACTGGCTGGGTGTGGTGATGGCAATCTGTGGTGCCAGCATGATGGCTTTGGCTTCTTTGCTGATGATGCTTGCCTGCATGACAGCTTGTATGAAATGAGCATAATCATTCAGAGTCGTATCCATGGAGCCAGCGGCATTCACTTTTTTCCTTTTTACATGGCCCAGTGTTTTTTCTTTTTCATCATGACCGACCGCCAGATTGTCGCGGAAACGGTCTTGCCATTGCATGCTGGTGTTATGCATGGCCAGTGGATCGAAAATTCGTTCTTGAATTAATGTGTCTGCACTTTTTTGGGTGATAGTTTCAACGACGAATTGCGCCAGATTGATGCCTTCGCCTGAATAGGCATATCTGCTGCCAGGGGTAAATTTAATCTCCAGTTTTTTGCCGGGGTTGAGCCAGCGGAAATTGGCAAAACCTGCAGTATGGTTCAGCAGCATGCGCAGTGTGATGGTCAGATAACGCGGGTCATCGGCGAGATCGCTGTAGTTGTCATAGTCTGGCAAGGGCTTGGGCAGATATTGTTGTATTGGCAGGTCCAGATCAAGCACACCTTCTGCCGCCAGTTGCGCCACTAGTGTAGCGAACACGGTCTTGGTGAAGGATGCGCCGTACATGACGGTATCTGTGATCAGTGGCAGCAGTTTCTCTTTATCGCGGAACCCAAAGCTCTTGGTATAAACAATCTTGTTGTCGTTGAGTATGGCGACATTCAGCCCAGTGACACATGAGGCGGCTATCATGTTGCTGAGCTTGTCTTCTATGGTTTGCGAAGAAATGCTGGAGCCATCAAGCCGTTTGATAATGACGGGTTGCGCCAGTGTAGTGATACTTGTGACAAGTAATACAGGGAGCATCATGAAGCTGGTCAATGCATTTCGCCACATGATGCAGTTCTCCCTTTAGAAGATTTTTGCTATTCAGGTCTGTTCAGGCTTAAGCCTACCCTTAAAACATGAATGATTTCACCAGATTCAAATCGCCGATCTTGCGCAAGGGGATGACAAAGCTTTCGCGTTTTTCTCTGGCAGTATTTTCATAGAACACCAGAGTCACACGGGTAGTGATGATGGGTTGTTTGCGCTGGCCTTCATCGAAGTTATAGCCGCCTGCGCCATAGTTGCCCCAATAGTTGACGAACACATGGTAAGCCCCATGCTTGGGGGCGATCGTGGTGAACATCTCCGGCCCCGGGCCATCGACGCTATCTACATCGAGGCCACCGCCACCATTCAGTATTGGCGCGGCAAAGAAGGCATGCTGGCCATCAGGGGTAATGATGTGCAGATCAACTTCTGCCTCGGGGGCATCCCACGAGCAGATGATGCGTAGCTGTGGTGACAGTTGCTGGGTGTTGGCTTCGTAATATTGCACGCGTTGCAGGCTCTTGCCGTCTGGCCCCTTGATTTCTATATTGTTGGAACCGCTGCCAAAAGCATAGTGGCGTTCAAAGCGGCCATCTGTGCCGTAATTGAGGACCATGGGATTGCCATTGACGATGAGGGTATGCTTGCGCTGTTTGCCCGCATCGCGGATATGGCCTTCGATGAGGGTGCGGTTTTTTTGCGTGCCACGGTCTATCGGGGGCAAAGGGTAGGATGCGCGTGTATCGCTGGATTTATCAGTCAGACCGCCATAATTCCAGCCGCCACGCGGGCTGTTGATGGTGGGCTGGTCTTCAGCTACACAATTGGCGGCAGCAACGAACAGGGTGCATGCCAGCAGGGCAGGTTTCATCATTGTTTGCATGATCATTACGGATAGGTAAAGGATTTAACCAGGGTCAGTTCACCAGGTTTGCGCATGGGTACCTGGAAGCTTTGCTGCTTCTCGGCCAGCGTACCTTCCTGGCTGATGATGGCAACTCTGGCGATAGTCAGTTTTTTGTCGTCGCCGCCACTGCCATAGTAATTGACATAGACATGATAGGTACCTTTCGGCGGAGCCGTACTGGCATAAATTTCAGGGCCATAACCAGTGGTGACATCCACATCAAGTGCGCCGCCATTCTGTACGACGCGGTTACCATAGAACACATGCTGGCCATCCGGCGAAACTACATGCAGGTCCAGGTCAGTGCCGTCGCTGTCCCAGGATAAGACTACGCGCAAGCGCGGGTTGGGGCGACTGGTATTGGTGTCATAAAACTGTACACGTTTGACTTCACTGCCATCGGGGCTGCGCACTTCTACATTATTCGAGCCGGAACTGAAAGAGTAAGGGCGGGAGAACTCGCCACTTTCACCAATAGCCAGGGGCATGGCGGCGCCGTTGACAATGAGCTTGCCAGGTTTCTTCTTGTTGCTGGTGCTGATACGGCCCCTGATCAAGGCCATTTCACTTTGCCCTTCGGTATTGACCGAGGACGCAGGATAATGCACAGGCTGTTTAAAGCCAGAGGCTTCGCCACCGCTATTACGCCATCCGCCACGCGGTAGTTCTATCGTGGCGTCTGCTGATGCACTTAAGTGAAAGCCAGCAAGCAGGCTGCCTGCGATGCATACAGTGAGTCGCTTTTGGTAAAACTTGATCATGTTGTTCCTTCTATGAGACGGCGGGCCAGTTTTTCTACATAGTCTTCATTGGCGCCGTTCGGATGAAATCGTAAAGCCAGGTGCAGGTATTCATGGGCGAGGGTGATGCGCTCGTCCAGGCTGCGCCAGCCGCGGGCGTAGATGCGCATGCGCTTCTGGTCTGAGTAGGGATTGCCGCTTGCCAGCGAACAGATGGCTGGCGGCGTCTCAGGATGCTCAAAACCGGGCTCACGACGCAATATGCCTTGCCATTTGTTGCTCGCGTTGCTTAACCAGGTTTGCGCTGCGGCCAGTGGCTTGCAGTCAGATTTGCCATTGAAGCTGGCGATGCTGGCTTGCGGATAACTGGTGGCCAGTATACGTTCAAAATTCCAGCCCTGGTTTGCCTGCTTTGTTGCTTCTTTCAATGACATGCGGTTGTTGCCTGCACTATCATTGTGGTAGCGCACGTTTGCCCCTTGCAGTATCAGGTCATCCGTGAACCAGGCAGCAGTCAGGGCCGCATCGGTGGGCGCATTGGCACTGACGCGCTGGCGGGTAGTGCTGTCGGCAATGTGCCAGCAGCCATGATCAAGAGCAGCGTTTTGTACCAGATAGCTGCGCGCCGCAATCGCGAGGCTGCGTGCGGCCTGTATATTGCTGGCGTCACCCTCGCGGTCTATGACGCGGGCGACATAATCGTTGATGCTGACGCGGCCAGTGATTTGTGGAGCCATGCCTGGAGTGCGTTGCAGTGTCAGGCTGCCATTGCTGTTGATGTCCAGGCCATTGCCGTTGGCGAATTGCAGCCTGTATTTGCCGGACAGCGTTCCCGCACGCGCAGGAGCGTTTGCAGATATGGACAATACTTCGCGCAGTGGATAGCGCGCAAAAAAATCGACATCCACGCAATGTGCTTCATCACCGACATTGTCGATATTATTGATGCCCGCCCAACGCGGTGCCGGCAGGGTAGTTGCCAGAGCACTGGCCCAAGTAGTGAGGGTAGAGCGGCTGGAACCACGGGCACCAAACCAGAATGGCGTGCCATCTGCCAGCCAGCCTGCTGCGCCACCAAAGGCACTGTTGTCAGGCAAATGCCAGGAATAAGTTTTGTAACGTATGCCTGTACCCAGTTGCGTCCAGGCTTCGCGGCCATAGCCCTGTACCGCTGTTTCCAGCAAGGCTGTGCGGGCAGCAGCGCGGGCTTGTGGCGAGAACTTGTTCAGGGTTTCCAACAGCTCTTTTACGCTGATCTGGGTGTCGGGCTGCAGTTGCGCTGTGCGTTGCAGCCAGTTGGCGTCACTGCGGGTTTGCCAATAGGCTTTCCATGCCTTGTTATTGACACCCAGGCGCGCTGGTGAGAAATAGGGCGCGCAGGAACGTGCCAGGGCAGAGTCGCGTTCTACCTGCTCACCAGGTTCGCAGCAATACAGTTCTTCATTTTTCTCTTGCTGTTCACGAACATTATTGCGCAAATCTTTTTTTGCGGTGCAGGTATACGCTGCTTCTTGAACGTGATTGTCTTGCAGGTAGGCATAGACAAATAACTTCCACAAACTACCCAGAGGTATCTTTTGATCTGCGATTTTATTGTCTTGAGAATTTAATGAGCGCATTTCCACCTGGCCATCACGCAGCCATGCGACGGTGGCCGTGCTGGCTGTATCTGCAGTCGCGGCAGCAGTTGCAGCATAGGCAACTGGCGCAACTTGTGCAGATGCAGCCAGCGTGACTATGGTCGCACTGGCAAGCATGATGGTACTGATCGCTTTGCGGGCAGGATCAGCGGATTTCCATAAACGCACGTGGCTTGTCCTCAAAGGCTTTTTGCTCTGGCTGATACATGCGGTAGTAGCGTGCAGGCGGCAGGGCGAACTTGCCGGTTTGTGCAGCACGCACCAGGTGACGTATCACGACCTGGCCATCCAGTGCATCCACCGGCACGGCATAGCCGCGTGGCGTTTGCTCGTAGCGTGCGCGCTCCATCGCTTCCATGTCTTTGCCGCCTGGGTAACGCAGGCTGATACCCCAGGTAGAGCGGTCAGCCGAGGTGCCTGGTGGCAGAGGTACTTCAACAATGCCAAAGTTCAGTTCAGGGCCGGAGGTGCGGGTGAGTACCACTTCATCCAGATAAACTTCATCTGTCTTCAGTGCTGCACCTTCGCCCAGCAATTCCAGCTTGAAGCCTGCTTTGCCTGCGACTGGTTGCACAGGTGCGCCAGTAGTTGGATTGATGGCAGGCTTGCTGGCATTGGCTGCACTAGGTAATGCTTCAGGTACCAAACGATAAATACGGCGTTCCACTTTTACTGGCAAGCTGGATTTTTCTGGTTCACGGCTGTCGAACTGGGCAATGGCAATCATGCCTGCGCTTGGGTTGGAAACCATTTTGATCACAGACGGGGTTGGCGTCGCGGCTGTACTATTCCAGCGATACACACTTTGACCTGTGATGGTTTCGCGTGGCGACCAGCCAGCTTCGAGTTCTACCTTGGCCATATTATTGCGCAACAAAGGATCATTACTGCCAGACTTGCCACCGAGAGCGCGATAAGTCCACAACAGGGCGAGGGCGCGGTCTATAGTCGGTGATTCTGACCTCACACGTTCCAGCACTGCAGCAGCATCACTGGCAGGGCGTTTGCCAGTCAATATCAGCAAGGCTTCACCCAAAGGCAGGTCAGCCTGGTGTACACGGGCTGCTGCTTCTGGCAAGGTCGTGACGGTAATGCCAGTCAGGTTACCTTTGCTTTGCTGTACTACATAGGCAGCCAGCAAGGTGCTCATGGCATGTTGTACATCATCATCCTTGTTGGCAAAGATCATACTGTTCATGCCTGAACGCGGGGTGATCACGACAGGTTTGGCAAACGCACCTTTGGCACCGAGTTCTTCACTGAGGGCTTCGGCCATGGATTTTACCGGCAAGCCCATATCCTGCATCCAGTACAACATCAGAGCGCGCTGCCAGTGTGATTGCTTGACGCCATCCTTGCGGTAAACATCATTCAGGCGGTCAAAATGGCCTTCTGGCAGTGACAGTTTCAAGGCACGGCTGGCGTGCCAGTCAGCATAGTAGGCATAGGTGGTCAGCAGGGCATCGCCATCTTTTTCTGGCACACTCCACCAGCCAAAGGTCGCATTTGGCCCGGCCATTTGCGCCAGACGGAAGCGGTAGCTGTACAGTCTTTGCGTCAGTTGCGCAGCCAGTCTTTCTTCGCTAGGCAAGGTTGATTGCAGGGCCAGGCTGTAAGGGATGAGGCGGCTGGAAGTCTGCTCGACGCAGCCGTATGGGTAATCGATCAAATCATCCATCAAGCGGCGGAACTGTGTGCTGGCACTGTCAGCAAATTGCAGTTGCAGGTTGCTGGCGTCAGGTGGCAGTTTCAAGACTGTTTCCTTGCCAGTCACAGGCACGCTGACCGAGCGCTGGCTCAGCCAATGCACAGGAATAACTTTCAGCGGCACATTGAGCGCATCAACAGTCTTGCCACCTACAGCGAGTGACAGGTCTATCTTGTTGTCGAGGCCATTGGCTTTCAAAGGTACGGAGATAAAGTTCGCACCAGGTTTCAGTTTCAGGCTTTCTTGTTTATTGACACCGGAACCGGTGATGTTCAGGCTGGCACTGGCATCCTGGTTGCCCTGATTGAAGATGGCAACGCTGGCATTCGGTGCATCCTGCACGCGCATCCAGTTCGGGCTGGTCCATTTCACATAAAATTCTTTGTCTGAACGTACATAGGCGATGTTCTGACCTACATTGCCACCGGCCTCAGTCGCACGCACAGTAATGCGCCAGCGTGTCAGTGAATCGGGCATGGTGAAAGTCAGGCGGGCACGACCAGAAGCATCCGTGGTAACGCTTGGTTGCCACAGGGCGGTATCCTTGTCTTCACGGCGTGGTCTTTCCAATACCTTGATGGCGCGTTCATGGGTTTGCCCGTTGGCTGGCAAGGCCAGCTTGGATGGCGGTACCGCCAGGTCATAAGCGATGAAGCTCAGGCTGGCAGAAGTGCGCACATTATTGCGGCGCGGATGATAGAAGAAGTCAGAAATATCGGGTGCAATTTCAGGTTGCAACACATAAATCATTTCATCGACCACACCTACCGTGAGCTGGCTGCCTGCGGCTGGCTTGCCATCGACCATGGCAGTCAGGTCCAGCGTGACTTTGTCACCAGGCGCATAGACGGCCTTGTCAGCTTTGACGGCGACATTGATGCGTGGCTGCTCAACTTTCAAACCCAGGTTCTGGAACACATAATCAGCGCCTTTGACATACACCACGGACAGGGTGATGTTAGGGCCATAGGTATCTTGCACAGGCAGTTCTACCTTCCACTGCATGGGTGACAATCGTTTGGCCGTTAGCCAGCCACTTGCATTGCTCATCAAGGCAGTTTTTTCTACCTTGTCACGCTCCAAGGTAAATAATGCCTGATCGACTTGTTGCGGGAAGGTGATCAGTGCACTGGCAGTTTCACCTGGTTTGTAGCTGGTCTTGTCAAACACCATTTCTATCGAGCCCTGCGGTGCACTGACGCCAGCGCCACTGACATAATGCGAAGTGGCACCAAGGATATTGCCTGCTGCATCACGTACAGACAGGGTATAGGTACCAGGTTCAGCAAAAGCCAGTGTCAATTTGTTGGCGTTGGCGAGCTTGCCGTTCGATTTTTTCTGGTTTTCCAGTCTTACCCAATCCCATGTTGCCGGGGCACTGACTGTGCTGACGGTATTGCCAGGTACAGGCAGGGCAGTCAGCGCAAAGTTCATGTTTTCACCGACGGCAGAGAAGGCGCGTTCTGCCTTCAGGCTATAGGTGCCAGCGCTACGTTCTACCAGTATCTCCTTGGTAGAACGTACGCGGTAAGCAGCGCCATCAGTTGCCAGCACCGACAAAATATAGCGGCTGGGTTCAGTTGCTGCAGGCAGTTTGAATTCAACAAAGCCGCTGCTATCAGTCGTGAATGTCGTTGTGCTCATTTGTACCGGGAACTGGCCTGCATAACCAAGGTCGCCTTCGACGATAGTCAGGCGCTGGGCGCGTACTGTCAGGTCTGCCTTGGCATTGACGACAGGTTTGCCGTCAGGATAGACCAGTTGCAGCTTGCCCTTGATTTCTTCATTGGTTTTGTAATCCTTCTTGCCTGGCATGACATTGATTTCAAAGTGCGGCTTCTGGTATTCAGCGACGCGGAAGGCAGCGCCATAGCTGTTACCCTTGTAGCTGAAGCGTAGTTCATAACCACCTGCGACGGCATTGTCAGGTAACTGGAATACCGTATCACCGCCAGACTGCGGCGTCATTTGCAGGGTCTGCGCTGCCACCGGGAAACCATTCGCATCAAATACCTGCAGCTTCAACTCTCCTGCGGTGATGGCTGTGGATTCACGCGCTGACACAAAAGTACGGCCCAAAAATTTCACATAGACGGTTTCACCAGGGCGGTACAAGGGACGGTCAGTCACCGCATACAGCTTGGTATTATAGATTTCACTGTCGTAGTAATAATTTTCTGCGACAAACACGCCACCTTTGCTATCTTCACCATAGACATAAGTTTTTTCTGGCGCATCGCGTTCAAAATTGACGATGCCGCTAGCATCTGTTGCACCTGTACTTAGGATACCTGCGCCATCTGTCCACACTGTTTTTGCATCTGCCACAGCCTGGCTAGTGCGGCGATCAGCCACCCAGACCAGCATTTGTTTGCTCGATACTTTGGTCACAGCGATAGAGTCAGAGACAAACACCAAAGTCACTGCGCGATAGCTGCCGACCATGGCTTCGACCAGATACAGGCCTGGTTCTTTTTTGCCCAGTGGTATCAGCACATTGCCTTTAGGCGACATGATGAATTCACTGCTGCTGCCATCGAGCTTGACGCCTTTGGGTGGTTGTATGGGCTGGGCGATATGTACAGGGTAGCGGAAGCTATCAACCAGGGTATGCGACTTCAGTGGCTGGTACAGCGGGTTCATTTGCTGCGGTGTTGGTGCTTTGACCAGCGGGTGCAGACGTACTTCAGGTGCTTGTGACGTTACGGCTTTCCTGGCGTCCGATGAAAACAGCTTGCGCCACATGCGGCGTGAGGCATCCCACCAGTTATCCCAGGTACGTGCCAGCGCATCAGATACGCCTTTGCCCTTGTAATTGCCCTGGGCATCAATGCGGTGCAAATTCTTTTGCGCCTTTAAAAATTCCAGCGGGTCCTTGACCTTATAGACATAGACATCGACACCGCCTAGCTCAGAAATCTGCCCCATGTCCTGGGCTTCCAGCCGTACCATGGCCGTGTCGCCAGAGCCATAGGCTGCATCGCTGAGCAGGAAGAAAGACGAGCCCCCGCCGCCATCCTGTGCCAGGGCAGGCATGAATAGCAGCATCGCGCACAGTGCTGTCAATAAAGTGAAGTAACGGGATTGTTTGAATGTAGCTTTCATTGGGCGCTTTCAGGCGGACAAGAAATTGAGGCGATACACGCCAGCAAAATTGGGATTGTCTTGGGTAGGGTGCCAGCGCGTGTCGCGCCAGGCTTGCAGGTCACGCAGCTTGACGGCGCGCAGACCATTATCAGTTGGTGTGACCGTACCAGTGTGATAGGCGATGTAAGAATTCATCCACACCATCAGATGCTGGGCATCACCCTGGTCATAGAACAGCAGATCACCGGGGGATGCCAGATTGCAGTCCTTGCCACGGAACCTGGCATTTTCCTGCACCATTTCTATGGCGCTGACATAGGCAGATGTACTACCGTCAGCCAGCCGCCATTGATGGCGTACTGATTGGGTGCCTTGATCGAGGGCTATCTCTGGCGGCAGGGCGGTACCCAGCATGCCATTCGCCCGCTTCCATTTTTCATCATGCTCACGCAGGGATTCTGCCACCGCAAAACGGACAAGACCTACGCAATCACGCTGTTGCCAGCGCGGTGTCGGGCCTGCTGTCAACTGGGCGGCAATAATACGTGTCATCCAGGCACGGCAACTGCGCGACTGGGCGGGTGTCAATGTTTGTGCAGCGGTTGGTGCCGAGACTGCAGGCGCAGTAGTTGTTCCAGCTTTGGCAGCATTTGCGGTTGGCAATGGCACAGCCGGTGCCGTGAGCTTATTGGCCAGCGCCAGCCTGTGCCAGCCCAGCATGGTGCTGGTGGCGAGCATGCCAGTCAGTACATGCCGGCGTTTCAATTGGATTTCTCCTTGCTGACCCATTCCACTTTTTGCCAGGCTTTGCCACTGGCCTGTACCTTGCTCAGTTCCAGACGGATAGGCGGGTAAGTCGCCAGAGCTTTGATGCGGGCAGGCAGGTGTGTCTTTGCGGCTTCGAGGAAGCTGGCATCTTCAGGTTTTGCCAGGGCCGCGTAGATTTCACGTTGAGCCATTTCTGACAAGGGGCGCGGTGTGATCAGGCCCAGAGTGCTTTGTGCGCCAGATGTCTGGTCAGCCACGCTGGGGTTACTACGGGCGATGGTGTCCACCACTTTTTCTACCAGACCGCCGTCGGGTGAGAACACCACAAAGTCGCCACTGGCGGCCAGCGTAGCCATGCTCTTGGTATTGCGCCATAGTTTCTGATCAGGCTTGGCCTTGGTTGTGCCCTTGCCTGGTGCAGCCTGTTGACCACTGGCAATCGCCCAGGTCGCCATGGCTTGCAAGGTAGCGCCGCGGTTGGCAGTGTTCAGTGGCAGCTTGGTGATAAAGACAGGAGAATACAGATTCGATTCACGGTACCAGCAAGCCAGGCCTGGGCCAGACAGCGGTGCCAATGCCTGCTCTGGCAATTTTGGTTTGGCATCAGCTTGTTTCAAGACAGTATTGACCATGCTCCAGTCAATTGGCACGGTGATACATGCGCTGGGGTTGGCAGGTGCCGCAGTCCACAAGGCTGGGTCAAGTAATTGTGCCGATGAGGTCTTTTTGGAATCCAGCCAGACCGAGGTTGACCAGTTGCCACCAAAGTCAAAGCGCATGCCCTTGAAGCCGGATACAAAAGCGCCGTAACCCAGGGCCATGGTAGGAGCACCGATAGCCAGAGTATGTTTTGCAGTGCCAGCAGCCTGAGCTGGTGCAGGTGCAATACTATCGAGATCAAATTGCAACGACAGCGCGCCATCATGTTCCAGCCAATTGGCTACCGCAGCGCGGGCTTCTGTCACGACACCGTTTTTGTCATCAAACAAAAGACCTGGATCAGACAAGACCACGACGCGATCACCCTGGCTGATCAACAGCAGGGTACGACGAGGATTGACTTCCAGCGCCATGATCTGGGCTTTGCCATTGCTGGTGCTGATATCACCAGCCAGTTTGAGCTGGCCATCTTTCATCGCTACCTTGGCGGCTTCCTGCAAGGCTTTGTTGAACAGGCCCATGCGCATGACAACGGCATAGTGACGCAGCGCACCTTTGCCATCACGCCAGAAAGCCACTTCTGCAGGTTCATTGAAAATGCTGGCATACAGCTTGTCTTGCCAATCAAGGTCATGCTCGTAGGCAATGCGCTTGACTGCACCGTTCAAACCGAGGCGGTCTTCATTTTGTTCATAGTAGAAGGCCAGGTCTTCAGTCAGCACATCTTTGGCTATCGGCACTTGCAGCAAGTCGCGCGGCAGTTTCGACAGACTGGTGGTGCGTATCAAGGCATCTGGTTGGGAAATATCCACCATGAGGCGGGTGCCAACATAGTGGTAATCCTTCCAGTGTTTGCTCAACTGGTAGGCAACAGCAGCAGCGGCAACTGTAACAACAGTACCGGTGACGATCCAAATACGACGCATGAATTCTCCCTCTGGGGTATGGCTTTTTTATTGCACGGATACTATCCAAAGCAAGGCTGCAAGACAATCGTTTGCGGCTGTCTATTTGGTAATTTTCTGTAAGCGTGCAGGTAAAGACTGCAACTGGCAATTGTGCCATGCATAGCCCTGGGAATTTATATTGTTGCAATATTTTTTGTGGACACTTTTGTGGGCACGCGAGGCATGTTTCAGCAAGAGGGAAACTGAAGGCGGGGAAACAAAATAACTGGAATGAATTTCTTATGTGCATATCGCCCGGAGAAGCAACCGGGCGACATACTACTTTTTAGCTTGTAACTTAGCTTGTAACTTAGCTTGTAATTTAGCTTATAACTTAGGCAGCCTTGCTTTCAGACTGCGCTTCACTGGCGATGCGCTCGTGTTCTGCTGCCCAGGCTGCATCAATGGCACCGACTTTGACAAACGCCGGACGGCTGCAGACGCGTTCAATGTAACTCATGACGACAGGTGATTCTGGTACGAGCTTGAACATGGTACCCCAGCGCAAGGCGTTGCCCCAGAGTACATCTGCTGCCGTGAATTGCTCACCCAGTAAATATGGTCCTTTTTCCAGTTGCGCCTTGATGATACCCAGCATGGTGTCAAAATCACCGTAAGGGCACATCGAAGGCATTGCTGGCGGATGTTGCGCAAACTTGTCTACCAGCGCAGGCTCATAACAGGCCGCATAGTAGGCCATCCAGCGCAGATAAGGACCGCGCAACTGACTATCCAGTGCGGGTGTCAGGCCTGCCTGTGGGAACAGGTCTGCCAGATACAAGAATACTGCCACTTGTTCGGTAATGAGCTCGCCACGATGCTGTATTGCAGGCACTTTACCCATGGGGTTGATGGCCAGATAGGCGCTTTGTCTTTGCTCGCCAGCTTTCATGTTCAAGACATGCAATTGATAAGGTGCGCCTAATTCTTCCAGCATAATCAAAGCGCCTGTAGCGCGGGTTTGTGGGGAGTAGAACAGGGTGATGTTGTCTGCATTGCTCATGATAAGACCTTTCTTTTTATCGCGGAGGCGGAATTGCCGGGCCGTTGATATAAGAATATGCCTCCATACCTGACACCTTTTGTCAGGTTAGTTTACTATTCTTTATTATTCTTTTATATTTTAAAAATACGGCAAAAGGATCAGTTTTTACCATGCGTGCCAGCCGACTTATCTCCATCCTGACTATCCTGCAGGCACGTGGTTTTGCCACCGCGCCAGAACTGGCTGATGAATGCGCAGTCAATCTGCGCACTATCTATCGAGATATCGACGCCATGAGTGAGGCGGGTATCCCCATCTATAGCGAACGTGGCTCAGGTGGCGGCTATCGTTTGCTCGATGGCTACCGCACCCAGCTCAATGGCTTGTCCGCCAAAGAGGCCGAGGCTCTGTTCATGAGTGGGTTGGCAGGAGCCGCCACGGACATGGGGCTGGGCTCTGTCATGATGGCCGCGCAAAACAAGCTGCTGTCAGCCATGCCCGCCTCTTTACGTGAAGGTGCGCAGCAAATGCGTTCGCGCTTTCATCTCGATGCACCGGCCTGGTTTGGTCAGTCAGAGCAACCTGCACACTTGCCCAAGGTTGCCGATGCAGTGTGGGAGCAAAAGCGCATGCAGATACGGTACCAGAGCTGGAAGGGAATCAAAGAGCGCGTCGTCGAGCCTTTGGGCCTGGTCATGAAAAGCGGTTCCTGGTACCTGGTCGGGCAGGTGGATGACACGCCACGCACTTACCGCATCTCACGCATGCTGGAATTAGCTGTACTTGAAGAACGCTTCGAAAGACCTGCGCCTTTCGATCTGGCCGACTACTGGCGCAAATCTACCGAGCGCCTGGAGCAGGACATGCACAGAAACATGGCAACCGTGCGCCTGTCACCAAGAGGCGTGAAATTCAGGGAGCATTTTCTGTCGCCCTATGTTTTTTCTGAAATGCAGTTAGCCAGTGAGCTTGACGCGGACGGCTGGTGCAGGGCGACCATGCCAGTTGGTTCTATAATGATGGCATGTGCAGAAATTCTGCGTTTTGGTGAAGATGCCGAGGTGTTGGAGCCACCAGAATTAGTGAGCAAGGTGAGGGAACACGTAGAAAAAATGGCGATGATTTACAGCAAGTCTGCAAGCCAGCAAGTAAATAAACCAGTGTAAATCCCTTGAAGATAAAAAAAGCCCACAACCGTTGCCAGTTGTGGGCGAACACCTTTTGGAGAGGAATACCTTGAACCCTGATGAGTAAGTTGCTTCAGCTCAGACAGGTAAAACTAAAAAATCAAATCACGGATTAATTATATACGTTTTATTTATAAAATATCGATAAAATGATTTTATTGTGGCTTTTATGGGATTCTCTGTTTCAGAGTTAATTGAAGGCAGTCTTACTAAGCCGGATGCAATGTTGAATGCAAGACTTAAAGGCTAATGCCCAGGCAGTAAATTCTTTCACATCTTATTTCGCAGCTTGGCTCAAATCTGACTTAGATAAAATTGCACCTGATCCATAAACCAGCGTCCTGCTGGACCAGGTGGCGCGGCTTGTGGGTACGCAGCTTGCATGGTCAGTTTCTTGCCACCCTGGGGTATGTTTTCTACATCCAGGACTTGTAAGATGCCAGCAGCAAGATCGTGTTCCACCATATGTAGCGGCATGCCGCCCCAGCCCACGCCGTTGAGGATGAAAGCGTGTTTGGCAGACAGGTCCGCCAACCGCCAGGTATGGGGCGACATGACGCCATAATCCTGGCCCGCCATTAATTCTGACCTGTCAGTGATGACCAGTTGCGTATGCTTTGCCAATTCAGCTTTTGGGATGGTACCGTTGATTGCCGCTAATGGATGGCTGTGCAAAGCCACCATCAAGAGCGACACTTCGCCCAAGGTCTTGGTACTCAAGCTCGGAAAGTCGATGGGCAGGGATGCCACTATGCCTATGCTGCAGCGTTCATCCAGCACCGGCTGATATGCAGCGCCCAGGCCCTCAACATACAGCCGCAAAGGAGTGTGAGGAAATTGCCTGGCAAAATCCTTGGCTACGGCGGCAATCACTGCTGTAGGAAAAAACACATCCACCACCACCGATAATTCTGGTTCCAGCCCGGATGCCATGAGCTTGGCACGCGCCTTCAAGGTATCTACGCCTGCTACGATATTGCGCGCATCGGCTAATAGCAAAACACCTTCTGGCGTGAGTTTTGGGTAGCGCCCGGAGCGGTCAAACAGCAGCACACCTATCTGTTCTTCCAGGCTATTGACCCAACCGCTGACGGCAGACTGCACCCGGTTCAGCTTCCTCGCTGCAGCGGAAAAACTGCCTTCATCTACGGCTGCGATGAAGGTGCGGAGTTGGTCCAGTGACACGCCGTCCAGCATGATTGATCCTCACATCTCTTTAATCCATCTAAAATCAAGATGGTATATATCTCAATATATCATCTTTTCAGATTCAAAGATTGGCAGCATCATTCAGTTCACTTTCTCTACATTAAAGGATCTGTCATGAAACTCTTGCATCTTGATTCCAGCATACTTGGCGCTTACTCCGTCAGCCGTCAATTGTCTTCCGAAATCGTGGCACGCGAAATTGCCCTGCATCCGGGCATTGAAGTCATTTACCGTGATCTGGCTGCAGATGCAGCACTCCACTTGTCAGGCGCGCACATGGCAGTGCGCCAGGGGGCAGCGCCGGAAGATACTTCCCTGAGTAAGGACATCGCCAAAGGCGACGCCTATGTGGAAGAGTTGATCGCCGCAGATATTGTAGTGATAGGCGCGCCCATGTATAACTTTTCTATCCCTACCCAGCTCAAGGCCTGGATAGACCGGGTTGCGGTTGCTGGCAAGACTTTTCGCTATGGTGCGCATGGTCCTGAAGGCCTGTTATCCCAGAGTAAAAAGCTCATCATTGCTGCTTCGCGTGGCAGCGTATATTCCGCAGGCACTCCAGCTGCTGCTTATGAGCATCACGACAGCTATTTGAAGGTGTTGATGGCATTTTTGGGAATAGTTGACATCACAGTCATTCGCGCCGAGGGGGTGGCATTCAGCCCGGAAGCCAAAGAAACCGCCATCAAACAGGCCTTGAATGAGATCGCTGCGCTTGCCGCCTGATTCCCAAAATCCACTTAATCCAAAAAATCTTATCAAGGAAATAAACATGACTTATTCTATTATTGGTGCAGGCAAAGTTGGCATTGCACTCGCTCGCCACTTTGCACACGCAGGTATCGAAGTGTCGATTGCTAATACCCGTGGCCCTGCCAGCCTGGCAGATCTGGCGAAAGAACTGGGATCTGCGGTGACGCCAGTGAACTTGCAAGATGCGCTTGCTGCTGACACGATCATCTTCGCGACACCCTTCCGCGCACACAGCGAAGTCGCTGGCGCTTTAGCCAGTTGGAACGGAAAAATCGTCGTCGATGCCATGAATGCCTATGGCATTGCGCCGGAAGAATTGCAGGGCATGGCTTCTACAGACCTGTTGGCGACAGCGTTGCCTGGTGCACGCGTGGTCAAATCTTTTAACCAGTTACCTGCTACATTGCTGGCCGCTGACCCTGCATACGATCAAGGTCGCCGTGTTATGTTTGTAGCGAGTGATGATGTTGAAGCCAGTGCCAGCATCGCCCACCTCGCTACCCAGTTTGGTTTTGCCCCGATACAACTGGGCAGGATAGATGAGGGTGGCCGCTTGCTGAAGTTGAATGGGCCACTCTTGCTTCAGAATTTAATTAAACTGGGCTAAAAATAGGCTCAGACGCTGGATTGAGTAGTGAAGATCAAAAGCCGACATTAACGACCTGCGGCCTGGCGTCTCAACTAGTGTCTATTGTGCTTATCATTTTTCATGGTCAGGGTTTTCAGGTAAGCGATCAGGTTTTTCCTGTCACTGTCTTTACTGACGCTGACATCCATTTGTTGTCCAGGGATATAGGCTTCAGGGTCTTGCAGCCAGCGGTCCAGGGTTTTTTCATTCCAGATTATCCTGGCATTGCGCAAGGCAGGTGAATACTCAAAGTCTGAAACGCTGCCAGCCTTGCGGCCAAATACATTGGCATGCCTGGGGCCGATATTGTTGGCTTCTACAGTATGGCAACTCAGGCAGCGCGATTCATAGATGATTTTGCCCGCCTGTATTTCATCTGCTTTGGTTGCCTTGGCGTCAGCGGCGATCAGCGCGATGCCGAATGGCAGCAGGCATGTGACCAGTTTTTTTAAGTTGCTATCTGGTTTCGACTTTTGCTGTGCTGCCATTACCGATACACCGATGCGGATGTGGACGTGGTGAAGCGATTGATATTGCGAGAAGCTGGACAGCGTCCCTCAGCCAAAATGGAAATGTGCAAATCTGTCATGGTGTTCTCTTCCTTGAAAAACGCAGCCTTGTTGCTGTCAGGGAATATACGCAGTCAGTTGCAGACTGGATTCACAATTTTTCAAAATTACTTGAAGGAAATTGAAATGTTGGCTGATTGCTATTTAGGTGAACTGGGAAGAAGAGCCGTGTCAGAGACAAGAGACATGCTGATTGACACTGACTGAGCCAGATTACTTGAATCTGGCTCAGTCAATAATGCCGGATATGTGTCCGGGCTTATTTCTTTGCTGCAAATGCCAGCAAGTCCGCCATCGAACCGGCAAAGACATCGGTATCTACACTACCTGTGACGCCAGCCACGCTACCAGATTCAGAATTTTGCCAGAATGTCCAACTGCTCCAGCCAGTGGGAATTGTTGGCTGCGAAGCACCATATTGCGCAATCCACAATGCATACCTCGAAAAACTGTTGTTCATATTCTGGTTCCAGAACGATGGCCCGGTATAAATCATCGGTGTGCGACCCAGTGCCTGTTCTACCGTGTTGAGCCAGATTTGCAGGTTAGCCGCCAGCGTGGCATTTCCAAAACCACCTTTATTGATTTCAATATCGACTACCGGGGGCAAGTCGCCAATGGCAATACTGCCTACCGCCTTGATGAAATTATTCGCCTGCGTCACAGGATCATCATTGCTCTCATAAAAATGATATGCGCCACGCAATATGCCTGCCGCTTTCATGCCAGTCCAGTTGGTCTTGAACTGTGGGTCAGTATAGGTATTGCCATCCGTAGCCTTGGCAAAGGCAAAGCTAATGCCTGCACTTTTGACTGCAGTCCAGTTGACTGTGCCTTGATAGTGGGAAACATCAATTCCCTGCACCTTGTTGTTGATTGCCATACATATCTCCGCTGATGAATTCAGGGTTAAATAACAAATCGTTAAGATAACAGGAATATGGTTAATTATGCAAAAACAAGATGTTTTTCATGGGTGTTTTCTGACTTTTCCTTGTATGCCTGGTTCTGGCTGCCTACCCTGATTCATGGGTAAGCGATGAAAAGAGTGTCCATCAAAGTCAGGGAGCCTGAGCATGAAATTCATACTGCTAATTTTGCTTTGCCTGTGCGTGCCAGCATTGGCGGCAGATATCATCGAAGTCAGCATTTATGCGGACGAATCTTATCCACCGTACTCATACAAGGAAAATGGCGAGGCCAGAGGCATTTATCCTGCCATCTTCAGTAAAGCCTTCGAACGTATGCCTGCTTACAAGGTGCACATCAAGCCAGTACCCTGGAAGCGCGGGCTCATGCTGATGGAAACCGGGCAGGGGCTGGCTTTGTTCCCACCCTATAACCGGCCACTTGAGCGCCCTTATCTTAACAATTCCGAGCCTGTGCTGACTGAACAGGTGGTGGCTTTTTGCAGTGAGAACTCCATGAAAGGAAGAAAACATCCCTCAAGTTGGCCCGAAGATTTCCAGGGACTGAAAGTTGGCATCAATGCCGGATTTCAAATCGGCGGCGACAAGTATAGAAAAGCCGTCAAGGATGGCAAGATGTTTGAAGACCAGGCGCCCAGCAACCGGTCCAATATACTCAAGCTCTTGCTGGGACGTATAGATTGCTACGTCAATGACCGTCTGTCCATCTTGTGGGAGATAGAGCGCATCAAGGCTGATGGCGTTTACGCTGACAGTAGCCAGGCCATCGTCGAAGCTGCAGTCATTAGCCAGGAGCAGGCTTACCTGGGTTACACCAATCGCGATAACGGGCGCTATCCCTACAAGCCTGATTTCATGCGTGCGCTGAACCAGATACTGACAGACATGAAGAAGTCAGGTGAGATACAGAAAATTGTAGAAGATGTGCTCAGCAAATAAAGGGCACGGAATTTCTTTGCAAGTTGGCGGGAACCAGAGGATGAGTCAGGCCCGGTATCAGAGGCTTGAACATAAGGTGAGTCTGTGGAACTATACGGCATGCATGGCGGGTAATGCCGCCGTGTATACTCAACCCGGTCAATCTTAGAATAGTGATACATGAACATACACCTGTCCCTGATGCCCATCCTTGCCCTTGTTGCTGGCATTTGCATACTGATCAAACCCAAGCTCGTCAGCTTCATCGTGGCGCTTTACCTGATAGCCATAGGCCTCATCGGTATTCTTGGACTTGGACGGTTTGGTCTGCATTTGTAAACGAGATCAGGCAATCAGCTGCGCAGGTTCAGGGCTGAACCGGGCAAAGACATCGATTAATGAGGAGTTGGCAAAGATGACGGCTGCATCGATTTACCCACTCGAAGGTGGTTGTGATTGCGGCATGCTGCGCTATCGCATGCTCAGTGCGCCGCTGATCGTGCATTGCTGTCATTGCCGCTGGTGCCAGCGTGAAAGCGGCACTGCCTTTGCGCTGAATGCCATGATAGAGGCTGACCGTGTCATTCACACCGGGACAGAACCTGAACTGGTGGAGACGCCATCAGCCAGTGGCAAAGGCCAGAAAATTGCGCGCTGCCCACATTGTCGGATTGCCATCTGGAGCAATTATGCGGGTGCCGGGCCTTTGCTAAGGTTTGTACGGGTAGGTACGCTTGATCAGCCAGACCACCTGCCGCCAGACATTCATATTTATACCGAATCAAAACAGCCATGGCTAAATCTGGCCGGAACCATACCCGTGATGGCTCAGTATTACGACAGGAACTTATACTGGTCTGCTGCCAGTCTGGCCAGACGGCTTGTACTGTTGCCGCAAATCGAGGCTTATCAGGCAAGAAAATCTTAGAAACCGCTTATCCCTGTTCCCGTCAGGATGAATTTGATTGATGGCTGAATCTGGCCTCAAGAACTTATGATTGTTGCGCTCTTGGTTTTTTCCTTATAGTTTGAACTCCATCCGCAGCCCAATACGCGCATAGTTGGTTTTTTGCGTGCTGGTCCGTACAGTGCTGCTGGTATTGAAATATTCCCTTACTGTCTGGGTATCAGGTGCCAGCAGATTATCGAGGTTCAGCACCAAGCGGCATTGCGGGTTGACAGTCCAGATGGCATTCGCCGTCAATGTGGTGCGGTGAGATTCATAGGTGCGCAGCGTCAGGTTATTGCGCAGCCAGTCGCCGGGCAACCAGTTGGCATCGACATCAATTTTGACAGGCGCATCGCTCATCGCAAAAGTCATGCCCAGTTTGGCACGCCAGGGCAACTGTCCTTCCAGTCGGTTATCTGGCCCTGGAACATCACTCAATACCGAGTGCGCCCAGCCGAGGCTGCCGCGCACATCCAGCTTGGGAGAGGTGGACCACAAGTCACGCATAGCCACACGCCAGTCCAGGTTAATACCCTGCACGCTGGCGCTACCCAGGTTGGCAGGGCGCTGTACATAACGCGGCACATTGGCCCAGGGCACCGGCGCCAATACAATTTCCTTGCCGATTTTGCGCTCTATCTGGCGCGCATAAAATTCCAGGCTGATCTGGCTATCCCGGCTCAAGCCATGTTCATACGCCAGATTCAGCGCCAATGCACGTTCCGGCTGTAAACCGGGATTACCACTACTGTCCGCAGTATCGATGGTATTAGCGCCGCAGCCGTTGATGTTGGTACAGGGAGCCAGCGAATTGACTGAGGGCTGCAGCATCAATTGATTGCTTTCTGGCGCCTTGAAGCTGCGCGCCAACGATGCCCGCAACTGACGTCTTTGATCACCTTCCAGTTTTTTTGTCACATGTAAAGAGGGCGACCACACGCGAAAACGTGACTGGCTTGCGAGATTGTTTTCGGTCAGGTCAAAGCGCTGTTCTTCAGTTGATAAGCCCGCATTCATGGCCAGGTTTTTATCTATACGCCAGTCATCCTGGATGAATGCACGCCATTTATTTTCCCGTATGCTGGTCTTGTTTCCCAATGCAAGCAGGCTGGTGTCGATGGCACCATTGAGCAAATAACTGGTGATGGTCTCATGCTGATCACGGCTGACTTGCAAACCGGTTTTTAATCTGTGACCACCACTGAGGCGTTTCTGGTGGTTGATTGCCAATAGCAAGTTCCAGTTATCGTCGCGCCATTCCTGACGTCGTAAGCCACTGCTTGCAGCATTATCCTGGTCATTCAGAAGGGTGCTGGAATTATTTCGTATCTGGCCATCATTCCAGACAAGATTTGCATCGATGTTACCCAACTCCTCACTCTCGTACTGCCAGTTCAAGGGAAGCCGGTAGCTGCGCAGTGAGGCGGAAGAAATTTGGGTCAACTGCAACGATTGCCCACTTGCCCAACGACGTTGCTCTTCATTGAGTTTATTGGAATTGATTTGCCCGGTAGAGGGCTTGAAACTCAAACTGCCATTTTCAGTTTTATAGGCAATTTCTCCGCTCAAAGCTGCTGCCTCATTTTCATTCAGGTTGTGACGACTAGCAGTAAATTGAGGTAATAGCTGTGATCCAGCTATCAATATTTGCGTGTCTTGCGCATTGCCAGGCGATTGGTTTTTTTGTAGAAATACACTGGCCATCAGACTAAGCGGGCTGTCCAGGCTAAATTGGTTCAGTATCCAATTGGCAGAGCCACCATGCTCGCCACCCATGCTTTTGACTTCCAGATTAAGTTGTTGCTGATTTTTGCGTACGTGTTTACGCAGGATGACATTGATAGTCCCCGCAATCCCAAACGGGCCGGTCTCGGCGGTGGTAGTTTTAATAATCTCTATCTGCTCCACTTCACTGAGATCAAGGTCCAGCGGGTTTTTACCTATTGCAGGTAATCCATCGACGAGAATCTGAGTGTAACCGGGCAAGCCCAGCAAGCTCAAACGACCATCTTTACCTATGGTGATGGCGGGCTCGCGTTTGAGCAATTCATTCACGTTTTGCAAGCCGCTATCGGTAATTTTTTGGCGACCTATGATGAGTTTGCCTGCTGCCAGTTCGCGGTTCGCTTCTATATCTGTTGGCGCACCGTTGATCTCTACCTGTTGCACTTTTTGAGCTTCCACATTGACAGGTGGAACAGCAGGAGTATTTTGTTGTGACCAGACTTGGCTGCTGGCGAGCAGCAAGCCGGACATCGCGGTGATGCGGATATACATACAGTTTTTCAGAAGTCTAATCCTCGCAAGAGAGTATTACAATTAATGGTCAATTACCGACAGTAAAACCTCGAGGTTTATTCTGGATTGTGCGAGCACATTTTTGTGCAGTCTTTTTCTGCCTTAACTCTGACGCGTTCCAGTTCAGCTTCTTCTTTTTTGCGTAGCTCTTTTAGCTTTGCTGGCTCTTTTTCTTTTTCAATTTCTGCGCGAATGATGTCGAGCCCTTTTCGATTGACTGCGAAATCAGGGGATACTTCATTACATACACGCTCGCACTCTGCACGTGGACGCGCTTTCCTGCCTTCGGGGCTAAACTGCGCCTGAGCGTTCATACCAGGCAATGCGCTTAATATCAATGCCAGCAATAAAAATCTTTTCATTCGATTTAATCTCATTTTATTTTTGACAAACGACTTCATCGCAGGCTTCGCTCCTGCCATAGAAGAGTGTGATTATGAATTTATTCAAATACTAATTAGACCTCAGATTTAGTCAGGATTGCCCTCGCAAATATATGCGCAGGATTTTTCAACTTTGTCTTTGACACGTTCCAGTTCGTTTTCTTCTTTTTTGCGTAGCTCTTTGAGTTTTACAGGATCTTTTTCTTTTTCAATTTCCGTCCGGATTCTATCTAGACCTTTCCGGTTATGTGCGAAATCAATCGATCCTTCATTACATAAGCGCTCACACTCTGCGCGTGGGCGGGCCTTTCTTCCTTCTATATTAATCTGGGCCTGCGCCTCGATACAGGACGAAGAGCTTAGTATTATTATCAGTAATAAAGATAATTTCATTCCGACTAACCTTTGTGAGTGACCGCCTACCGTATTGCCTGGTATTGCTTGTGCTGAAAAACATGCTGGCTTTACATGCATTTCCATTGCAAAAAAACAAACTGCATATTACTTGTGCAAGTTTCACAATGTCAATTGTTGTAGCGATATTTTTTGCTGAACATGCTTCATGCAGATATCTTCTTCAGGCTCATAGCTATTGCCTGCATCCTCACCTCAATTCTGCATCTGCTTCAAATGAGATATAGCGTTGACTTTGTCCTCGTGGGTTCTTCTTATGCCTGGGTTTGAATAGCAACGCCATTGTGATCGATTGCGTATTTCGGTAAGATCAAGTTAGATAAAATAAGTATTTTGCAAAATAAGCAAAGATAGGTCAGGCTTGGCCAGAAAGTAGCATCATCATGCTGGATGAAATCAAAACCTTTATCGCGGTAGCCACCGAGGGCAGCTTCAGCGCTGTCGCGCGCAGTCATGATCTGGCAGTCTCTTCCATTACGCGCAAGCTTGATGCGCTGGAGGCCGATCTGGGTGTCAGGCTGTTTGCCCGCAGTTCGCGCGCCATTACTTTAACTGATGCCGGTAATCAGTTTTTGCCGCGTGCCCGTACCATCGTTGCTGAAATGGAAGAGGCCAGGCATGTGCTGGCTGACCTGCATGCTGATCCGCGAGGTTTGTTGACAGTGACAGCGCCGGCAGCGTTTGGCCGCATGCATGTGGTGCCTGCATTGGCCAGTTTTCTTGAGCGCTATCCTTTGATGCAGATAGACTTGCATCTCAGTGATGATTTCGTTGATTTGCTCACGCGCAGGGTGGATGTAGCGATACGCATAGGTGTGCTGCCTGATAGTGACCTGGTTGCTACCCGGCTGGCGCCGATTAACCGGCTGGCTTGTGCGAGTCCGGCTTATCTGGCTGCGCATGGGCGTCCAGCCTCTCCCGAACAATTACTGCAACACAATTGCCTCAATATTGCATCGACACCCTTGCCGTATGGCTGGTGGAGTTTTGCCGGTGTCAGGAATGAGGCGGCCTTGCCAGTCAAAGGCAATTTCAAAAGTGATGATACCGAAGCACTGCTCGCTGCCGCAGTAGCAGGTATGGGTATTGCGCATCTTGCCAGCTGGATGGTGTGCGATATGCTGCGCGCAGGCAGGCTGGAACTCTTGTTCCCCGACTTACCCATGCCAGCCAAAGCTGCCCAGACAGGCATACATGCAGTGCGCATGCCAGGGCGTTCGCATACAGCCAAGGCGCAGTTGTTTATCGCCCATCTGAAAGCTAGTTTTGGTGAGCAGCCGTATTGGGAAGATTTTTAAATAATATTCAGGATGGTGCCAGTCGCGACTATTCGGCGTATTGATCGTCAGGTTTGAATAACCGGGAGGTCGGTCGGGAAGAAGCAAGTACTCTTGCAGAACAGCCTGTGTTGGCATTGCTGCCCACACCAGGCTGTTACATCTCGTCAGTCAGGCTGACGAGCTAGGCTGAAGTTAGCCTATGCAGCCAGCGCAACGATAGCGGGGTGTGTAGAACAGGTTGCAAGAATCCTGGTTGCCATTCTGGCATTCTTCAAACCAGGCAACACAAGTCTCACATGGAATAAGGGCAGATGCGCTGCCTGCGAAACCGAAAGCAATTCCAACGCCGACAAAAAATGTAAACAATGCTTTTTTCATTTTGCTCATTACTGACTCCTGGGGTTGTGTGAAAGTCAAATGTCGTTGTGTCGAGAGTAATCTCAACGCGTTGATGCTAGGTTAACAATATCAATAGGTCAATATTTATTTATTGAATATACTTATTAAATATTTATATTGACAATATTTGCCTGGCCGGAATATTGTTCACAACTGCTGGTCGTGACTCAGGCCATGGAAACTTGATTGCAGTTCATCAATGCCTGGCCTGCAATCGTTGTTTGGCTTATCAATGGAAGGTGGAAAATGCTGAAACAGAGACTGAAATCAATCGCTTCATACGCTTTGATCCTTGTCGCTGGGCTGGCTGTTGGGTTGGCAGCGGCCAATGTCCCGCGCTGGCTGACGCCGGCTTATATTGAAGGGGATTACAAGGCGTATTTCCCTGATGCAAAGACCAAGGTCGTGCTGTATGCGACAGCTACTTGCCCATATTGCGCCAAAACCCAGGAATACCTGAAGGCGAAAAATATCGCCTATGTCAAATTTGATATTAATGAATCAGAGCAGGCACGCAAGGAATTCAAGCAGTTGAAAGGAGAGATCGTACCGCTGATACTGGTTGGCAACCGCCAGATAGCCGGTTTCAAACCTGAAGTTCTGGATTCAGCATTACAGCAACTGCATTAATGCAAGGCGCTGATCGTCTTGCAAGTGCAAACCTTGCGTAAGCCGACGGGATTGCCATCGTCGGCTTTCTGCTGACTTTCTGCTGAATTAGACTGTTCAGATAAAATGACAGACATAATCGAGTGTATCAATAGTCTCGATTTCAAAACGTGAATTGGCCGGGACGTTGAATTGCTGGCCAGCTTCATAGGTATTCCATTCCGTTTCACCTTGCAAACGTATGCGGCACTTGCCTGCATTCAGTTCCATGATCTCGGCTGCCGCCGTATTGAATACCAGGCTGGAAGGGAAGATCACGCCTATGGTTTTTTTGCTGCCATCGGCAAATAAAACCGTGTGGGATACGCATTTGCCATCGAAGTAGAGATTGGCTTTTTTAACGACGCTGACTAGATCAAATTGGGTAGACATTTTTTAGATTCCAAGAAAAAACGACCCGCGCAAATGAATGGGCGGGTCGTGCGGGATAATAAACTCAGGTGATTACTGACCGCGTTTTGCGCGGGCATTGGCTGCAATACGCATGCGCAATGCATTCAGCTTGATAAAGCCGCCAGCGTCTGCCTGGTTGTAGGCGCCGCCATCTTCATCAAAGGTCGCGATGTTCATGTCGAACAGCGAATCGGTTTTGGAATCGCGCGATACTGTGATGACATTGCCCTTGTACAACTTCAGGCGCACCCAGCCATTGACGGTGTGTTGGGTATGATCAATCAGGGTTTGCAGAGCGACGCGTTCTGGTGCCCACCAGTAGCCGTTATAAATCAGGCTGGCGTAACGTGGCATCAGGTCATCTTTCAGATGGGCGACTTCGCGGTCCAGGGTGATGGATTCTATCGCACGGTGGGCGCGCAGCATGATGGTGCCGCCTGGCGTTTCATAGCAGCCACGGGATTTCATGCCGACATAACGGTTTTCCACGAGGTCCAGACGACCGATGCCGTGCTTGCCACCGAGGCGGTTCAATTCTGTCAGCACGGTTGCTGGCGACATGCGTACACCATTCAGGGCAACGATGTCACCGCGTTCAAATTCTACATCCAGATATTCTGGCTGGTCTGGTGCAGCTTCAGGGCTGACAGTCCAGCGCCACATGGATTCTTCGGCTTCGGCACTTGGGTTTTCCAGGTGACGTCCTTCAAAACTGATGTGCAGCAGGTTGGCATCCATGGAGTAGGGCGCGCCACCGTTTTTATGCTTCTGGTCGATTTCTATGCCTGCATCTTCCGCATATTTCATCAGTTTTTCACGGGACAGCAAATCCCATTCACGCCATGGGGCGATGATCTTGATACCTGGCATCAGCGCATAGGCACCCAGCTCGAAACGCACCTGGTCATTACCTTTGCCAGTCGCACCGTGGGAAATGGTGTCTGCACCAGTTTCTTTAGCGATTTCGATGAGGCGTTTGGCGATCAGTGGGCGGGCGATTGACGTACCCAGCAGGTATTCACCTTCGTACACCGTATTGGCGCGGAACATAGGGAAGACGAAGTCGCGCACGAATTCTTCACGTACATCATCAATGTAAATATTTTCAGGCTTGATACCAAACTTGATGGCTTTGGCACGTGCCGGTTCCAGCTCTTCGCCCTGGCCCAGATCAGCAGTGAAAGTGACGATTTCGCACTGATAATTATCTTGCAGCCATTTCAAAATGACAGAGGTATCCAGACCGCCAGAATAGGCGAGGACGACTTTTTTAATATCGCTCATGATGTGCTTTCAAAATTAAACTAACTTTATGCTGAAGACCAAAAGCTCACCACAGAGACACAGAGGCACAGAGAAAGGCATGAGAAAAACATCATACATTTATCTGCGACTTAGCTCTTACGATTACCCTTTATTTGATCTTGCCGCTTCCAATATAAAACGATTACAGAGACATTGAATTAAGACAGTCTTTATTGACGTAGATTAAATCTCAATTTTGACAAGATTTTCTCCTGTTTTTCTCTGTGTCTCTGTGTTGAGAGGTCTTTCCCAAAAAATACCGTATCAGCGAATCTCGCCCACCACCAAATATTCCAGCAAGGCTTTTTGCACATGCAGGCGGTTTTCGGCTTCGTCCCAGACTACTGATTGTGGGCCATCGATGACACCGGCAGATACTTCTTCACCACGGTGCGCGGGCAGGCAGTGCATGAACAGGGCATCGGGATGGGCGCGGGCCATCTTGGCTTCATCGACTATCCAGCCGTCAAAGGCTTTCAGGCGGGCCTGGTTTTCATCTTCATAACCCATGCTGGTCCAGACATCGGTATTCACCAGATCCA
The DNA here is from genome assembly GCF_049339865.1 of Undibacterium sp. TC9W. Lineage (NCBI taxonomy): Bacteria > Pseudomonadati > Pseudomonadota > Betaproteobacteria > Burkholderiales > Oxalobacteraceae > Undibacterium > Undibacterium sp. TC9W. The sequence continues at coordinate 165,365 of NZ_JBMPPJ010000007.1, forward strand.
CACCTGCACAAGCATCGGACGGGCTGTCAAAGACCGTGTATTGCGACGGGTCTGCCGTCACCTGCGCCATATCAATGTCGTAGCCTTTGGGCGTAGAGATGTGCAGATGGAAGTTGAATACCTGGGCTGCCTGCAGCCAGGAGTACAGCATATTGTTAGCGTCACCTATCCATGCCACTTTTTTACCAGTGATGGAACCACGGTGTTCTATATAAGTAAACACATCGGCCAGTACCTGGCAGGGATGATGCTGATTCGTCAAGCCATTGATGACGGGCACGCGCGAATTCGCGGCAAAGCGTTCTATCATTTCTTGCTCAAAGGTGCGGATCATGATGATGTCGCACATGCGTGACATGACCTGGCCAGCATCTTCTACCGGTTCACCACGGCCCAACTGGCTGTCGCGGGTATTCAGGTAAATCGCTGCACCGCCTAACTGGTGCATGCCTGCTTCAAAGGACAGGCGGGTACGTGTCGAGTTTTTCTCGAACACCATGACCAGGGTTCTGTCCAACAAAGGGTGGTAGGTCTGATAAGCCTTGAAACGCTGCTTGATGATGCGGGCACGCTGCATCACGTATTCAAACTCGGACAGGCTGAAATCGGAAAACTGCAGGAAATGTTTGATAGCCATAAATAAAACGGGCAGCAAGTTAAGCTTGCCGCCGCTTGTCATAACTGCTTAATTATAAGGGATTAATCGAGGCTTCCCATATTAAATTCTGGGAGCAGGCAAATTTGACCCTTTTTACTTGGGTTTGCCCATAAAAGAAGATCTTGCACTTCTTGTTACTGCCTTCTCCCAAAGCTTAGCATCAAATGATGGTTTTAGGCAGATAGAAGGAATCACCTTCGCAACAAGGGGTGTTTTTGAGAAGTTGCCGCAAGGAAAATTGCATTTGTGAACTTTCGTCAACTAGCTGGAATTTCATATTGGTTTGTTTAAACTAGATTTCATTGCTGTATTTGCATAAATATTTGGTGATTAGCGCCGCGGTTGCGCGAAATTCCGATGGAATTGTAAGCAAATGCAATCAAGTGTTAATAAATGAAACATTTTGCAGATGAAGTTCGCCTGATAAGTCTTCCAGAAATGATGAAGCACTCAACAGCGAATATTTTTTAAATGATTTTGTAAAGAATACAAACTATGAGCGCACTGTTAGCCGGACTGACCGTCCTGATCATTGGCGATAGCCATATGTCCACTCCAGACTACCTGATCACCACTTTGCACGATGATTTGATGAGCAAGGGTGCCGTCGTGTATTCCTTCGGTGCCTGCGGTGTTGCTGCCGGTGACTGGATGGTGAAAAGCCAGTCACCTTGCGGTGGTGCTGCACGTATCAAGGATGGTCCGGTAGAAGTCAAAACCGGGCAAGATGCGATGACCCGCCCCTTCAATGAACTGGTCAAAACCTACAAGCCTAATCTGGTGGTTGTCGTTAATGGCGACACCATGGCATCTTATGCCGCGCCTGAATTACCCAAGACATGGATCTGGCAACAGGTATCCCGCCTGACCAAAGGCGTTAAAAACAATGCAGTGGGTTGCGTATGGGTCGGCCCGGCCTGGGGTACTGAAGGCGGCAAGTTCAACAAGACTTTTGCCCGCGCTAAAGAAATGTCAGGTTATTTGTCTGAGATCGTCGCCCCTTGTACTTATATCGATTCTCTGACCATGTCCAAACCGGGTGAATGGGCATCGTCTGATGGCCAGCATTTTGATCTGGCTGGTTACAAAGCCTGGGGCACTGCAATTGGCAATGCCATTTCTTCCCCTGCGGTTTTGCAAACCATCAAAAAATAATTACGGACTCTGACACACATGAAAAAGCTTATCTTTGCTTGCCTGACTTCAGCCTTGACTCTGGCAGCGCATGCTGACAATCCTTTGTATGAAACCGGGCCAGCCCAGGATTCATCCTTTGTCAGGTTCCTCAATGCAAGCGAAGATAAAGCGAATGTGGTCAATGGCGCAGCCAAAGTGGCTTTGGCTGCCCAGGGTGACGCCAGGGTTTCCCGTTTTTATCCCGTCAAGGCGGGTGCTAAGCTGGCAGCCAATGTACAGGTCGGTAACGCCAAGACTTCTGTCGAAGTCGTTGCCAAGCCAGGTGAATTTGTCACCATAGCGATTGTCAGTAATGGCACCGGCATAACAACGGTGGTAGTCAAAGATACGCCGACAGATTTCAATGCCAGCAAAGCTTCGGTTGCCTTGCTCAATCTGGACAGCACTTGCAATGCCGCTGGTTTGAATGTTGCAGAAAAAAATACCGCCATACTGGAAGCAGTGAAACCAGCCAGCCTGCAGCGTCGCCTGGTCAATCCCATCAGCCTGAAAACCCAGGCGATTTGTGATGCCAAGGACGTGGGTAAAACCATAGACCTGGGTCAGTTGCAACCAGGCGAGCGTTATAGCGTGGTTGTCATGCCTGGCAAAAAAGCACGCCAGACTTTCTTTGTACGCGACAGTACGTCCTGATCTGATTACGGGTTCTGGCCATGGTATTTGCGTCCCTGGAGTTTCTGACTCTCTTTCTACCCCTGTTCTTTGCACTTTATCTCGTCACGCCCCAGCGCTTTCGTAATCACACTTTATTGGTAGGAAGCTGGCTGTTCTATGCTTGGTGGACACCAAAATTTCTCTTGCTGATTATCGCTTTGACGGTACTCGCCTGGGGTGCAGCAATACTTATAGACAAGAGCCAGAGCGAACAACGCAAAACCCGCTTGATGGTGATTGCCATCGTCCTCAACCTGTCTTCGCTGGTCTGGTACAAATACACCAATATGCTGGTGTATTCACTCAATACCATTTTGACAGGCCGTGACATGCCCACCATACCGTGGGAAAACCTGATGCTGCCGATAGGCCTGTCCTTCACGGTCTTGCATGCGATTTCTTATATCGTTGATGTGCGCCGCAAAACGGTGGACGCGCAGTACAGCATCATTTCTTTCAGCGCCTATATGGCGATGTTCCCGCATCTGATCGCTGGCCCGATTGTGCGCTACAAGGTCATTGACACCGAATTGCGTGAACGGGTTTTTTCCATCGACAAATTCGCTGCCGGCGTGCGCCGCTTCATGGTTGGCTTTTCGATGAAGGTCCTGATTGCCGACACTTTGTCACCCATCGTGACCCTGGGATTTGGCTTGCATAATCCAAGTTTGATCGATGCCTGGACTGCCTGCGCCGCCTACACCCTGCAATTGTATTTTGATTTTGCCGGCTACAGCGCCATGGCGATAGGTCTGGGCCTGATGCTGGGTTTTGATTTCCAGGAAAATTTCAATAATCCCTACCTGGCCGTGTCGATACAGGATTTCTGGCGACGCTGGCACATGACCTTGTCGTCATGGCTGCGTGATTATCTGTACATCAGCCTGGGCGGTAATCGTGGTGGACCAACCCGCACCTACATCAATCTTTTGCTGACCATGGCAATCGGTGGACTCTGGCATGGTGGTGAAAACTGGAATTACCTGATCTGGGGCATCATCCAGGGCACAGCGCTGTGCTGTGACCGTGCATTTACCCAGCGTGGTTTGTCCATGCCCAATTATCTGTCGCGTACCCTGACCTTATTCGTCGTCATGCTGGCGTGGACAGTTTTCCGTTCGGAGAGTTTTGCTACTGCCACTGATATCTGGGCTGGCCAGTTTGGTATGCACGGTGTCGCCATGGGTGACGCGATTGCCCAGGCGCTGCGCCCCAGTATCATCCTGACCTTTGTGCTTGGTCTGATTTGCGTGGTTTACCCTGCCACCAAAATTGGCAAGCAGGGCGGTCTTGGTTTTGCAGGCTGGAGCATGACCTGGCCAGTGCTGACTTTTGCTTATGCTGTCGTGGTTCTGGCCGGGCAAAAAGCAATTCCCTTCCTGTATTTCCAGTTTTAGGAGATCATCATGAGTGAGTGTTTTAATTTTGATCCCAAAAAAGCTGGCTGGACACGCTTTATCCCTGTTGCTGCCTTTGGCGTCATCATGCTTGGTGGCTTTGCTGTTACCCAGTCATCCCTGCGCGATGTGCCAGAAGAAAAATGGGAAGGCATAGGTAAAATACACCGTCTGCTGGATGGCGAAGCAACGCGACAGTTTTCAACCCAGTTGAATGAGCACTTCCTGTTAAGCAAACCGTTTGCAAAAATTGAACGCGGCGTCACCTGGACTATCGCCGGTGACACCGGCGCTTCTGTACGTCGTGGCTGCGACGGCTGGCTGTTCCTGTCAGATGAGCTGACACCGTATGCGCATGCTGCAGAAAATGCCGCCGCTAGGGCCAGGATCATTACCCAGACCGCCGCTGACCTACAAATGCGCGGCATCAAACTGGTGGTTGCTGTCGTGCCAGATAAAACCCGCATAGAAGAAGATCATCTGTGTGGTTTGCATCGTCCCGCAGCATTTGCCAATCGCTTGAATGATTGGGTCAGTACCCTCGCAAGTAACAAGGTCGAAGTGCTCAATTTTGCCCCAGCCTTGGCAGCCATGAAAGAAGAACGTTATTACCGTAGCGACTCACACTGGAATGAGCGCGGCGCCAACGTCGCAGCGACAACCCTGGCAGACCGCCTGCAATCTTTGAAGCTGGTCGATAAGCCAGCAGCAGCCCCCGACCCCAAGGCCATACAAAGCAATACGACCGAGCGTTCTGGTGATTTGATGCGTGTCTCCAATCTTGAAGGCCTGCCAGCATGGATGCGTCCAGCAACAGAAGTTACCCAGGTCAGCAAGGTTGCTCCAGTCGCTGTTGCCAGTGATGATTTGTTTGGCGATGCAGGTTTGCCGACCGTGGCTTTGGTCGGCACATCCTTTAGCCGCGCTGCGAATTTTGTCCCTTTCCTGAGTCAGCATCTCGGTGCCCCGGTTGCCAACCTGGCCAAGGATGGTGGTGATTTTGATGGCGCGGCTTACGCTTATCTGAACAGCAAAGAATTCAAAACCCAACCACCTAAAGTCGTAGTCTGGGAAGTGCCAGAACGCATGCTGCAAAAAACGCTGACTGCATCAGAAAAAAAATGGCTGGAGACTTTTAAGTCATAATCCTGATTTGCTTGGGATTTCTGCCATGCTAAATTCACGTCAGCAGTTGAGCATGTTTGTACCTGTGCAAGCCGCCATAGAGTTGGAGCAAGTGCGGCGAGTAGTCGATCCTGTGCAAAGCAGTCTTATCCCGGCACATATAACTTTATGTCGCGAAGATGAACTGGGGGATTTACCCGCGATCAGGAGTAGGCTGCAAAGCTTGCACCTGCCTGCCATATCTCTGAGTTTTGCTCCTGCAGAAATATTCTACGAGCACGGACTGATCATGCATTGCATAACAGGGCAGGATGCATTTCTTCATCTGCGCGAGTTTGTGCTGGACTCAAAAGACATCAGGGCACAGCGCCCACACTTGACCCTGGCCCACCCCAGAAACCCCAAGGCTCCCGGCAATTCTCTTGAAGTTGCGGCTAACCTGCCGACACCCTTGCAGCTTGATTTCCCCAGCATTTGTCTGATAGAACAAAGCGGCAATCATCCCTGGCGAGTTCTGGAGACTTATGAATTTAGTGATGGTGCATGAACTAACTTCGGCGGCATTTTTTTCGGCATATGATATGCTGAACTTTCACTTGATACTGTGGCGTTGAATTTTCACGGAAAAATTCCTTCAACGCGCCAACATTGCTTATGAAAGCCGAAATACAAACAAATAAAATCGTCGTTTTGTCAGGCTCTGGCATCAGCGCAGAAAGTGGAATTCCCACTTTTCGCGATGCAAATGGCCTGTGGCACAACTATTCATGGGAAGCTGTGGCCAGTCCCAGCGGTTGGCGCGCCCATCCTGAAGTCGTGCTGGAATTTTATAATGAACGCAGGTTGCAGGCAGCCGAGGCACAACCCAATGCCGCACATCTTGCTCTTGCTGAACTTGAATCAGCTTACGAAGTTGTTGTGATCACCCAGAATGTGGATGATCTCCATGAGAGAGCTGGTTCTTCAAACGTCATTCATGTACACGGGCAGTTGAACCATGCACGTGGCACTTCTGAAGCGCGCAGGCGTTACCGTATTGATGCCGCGCCTATACAATTGGGGCAGCTCTGTGAAGATGGCACCCAACTTCGCCCCGATATAGTCTGGTTCGGTGAAGATGTTGAATATCTCGAAGAGTCCAGAAGACATATCGCAACCGCTGCCAAAGTTCTCGTAGTCGGCACTTCATTGACTGTTTTTCCCGCAGCCTCATTGGTCAGGGCCGCAAGGGGCAGGGCAGAGAAAATACTGGTTGCACTGGCAATGGACAAGCTGCCTTATGGCTTCAGGTTCATGCGTGGCAAGGCAAGCAGTATTGTTCCATTCTTATGCCAGGGCTGGTTGACCGAGCACCAAAATGAGGATCGGTATCCTGATTCAGATGCGCACGTTTCCTGACGGGAACGGGCTGTAATTAATAAAGCCATTTCCTCACAAGCCCGGTGCCGTGGCGCTGAGCCAGCAGGTCAAGGCCTGCGTCTTCGTCCTCATGTATTTCTGCGAGGCAGCGTATCATCAGTGCATCCAGATATTCTTCTACTGAATTGAAGAAGGGATTGAGCATGCTGCCATCATCATGGTCAAAATAAAAGACTTCGCCGCTGTCACGGAGAAAGCAAAACATGTTGCCGTTACCCAGGTAGTCACCAAAGACTACCATGTCTTCAAACAGCTCCAGCACTTGCTCATCTTCGTGCTTGAGCATATCGACGATGCCTGGGTACGCTTCCAGCAAAGGCTGTATAGGGGTATCTCCGTTATGGCTGACGCTGCATAATTTTTCTGCGAGTGACAGGGCACCAAATTCAAGGTGGTAGGCTTTCAATGCAGATGGTAACTGGCAAGATAAACGTGTTTCCAGATCGAGAAGATCAGACTCACTGACTGGCGAAAAACGGGCCTGGGTGGCATGCCCTTCCCATAGGACTGAGTAGGCGGTAATGACGGCACGATACCAGTCTGCGCGTTCAATAGCTGAGGTTAATGTTGGCCAGCTTAAACTTGGGCAGCCTGGTGGTGGCCAGTGGTCTGAGTTCAATTCATCTTGCATAGTAATTTTACTAAATCCAGATATCAATATCCGATCGTCTGCTTCGACTCATGTACCAGTTGTTCAAACATATCATGCCGCATGGTAGAGATTTCCCCATCTTTGACTGCTGCCAGAATCGCGCAACCAGGTTCGGTGTGATGGTGGCAATTATAGAATTTACACTTGCCCAGATGTGGCAAAAATTCAGGAAAGGCGCGTTCCAGCATGCCTTCACTAAGGTGATGTAAACCAAATTCCTGAAAGCCTGGGGAGTCGATCACGTAGGAGTTTTCATCCATGTGATACAGGCGTGTGAAGGTGGTTGTGTGTTTGCCAGTGTCCAGCGCCGCCGAGATTTCGCGCGTCGCGATTTCTGCATCGGGGATCAGCAAATTGATCAGTGAAGACTTGCCCATGCCAGACTGGCCGATGAGGATAGTGCTTTGCCCCTGCATCAGATTGTGCATGAGCTGGCGCGTACCTTCCGGATCAGTTCTCACCGATACTTCATGTACCGGATAGCCGAGCTTGGCATACAGGCCAACGCGCTCTCTTGCCTTGGGCAGGGAGGCTGTGACATCGACCTTGTTCAAGATAAGATGCGGTTTGATGCCCGACGATTCCGCCGCCACCAGGGCGCGCGATACCAGGTCATCGGTGAAGCTGGGTTCAGTCGCGACAACGATCAGCAACTGCGTCAGGTTTGCTGCCAGCATCTTGGATTTGTACTGGTCAGAGCGATACAGCAAAGTCTTACGCGTGGTGATGGCTTCTATGACGCCCTGGTTTTTGGATGTCAGTGCGTATTCAACGATGTCACCTACCGAGACATCGCTTTTCTTGCCACGGGTGACGCAATGGAGCTTGATTTGTACGCCATCTATCTCTGCTTGGACCAGGTAATGGCGGCCATGGGCAGCAATGACTAAAGCTTGTGGACGCGCCATCAGGAAAAACTCTGCTGAAAAATCGCGTCTATCTTGGCGGCGCAGATAAAGTCATTTTCTGAAATGCCACCCTTGCCATCATTCACGGTGTGCGTATCAAACTTGATGACGCAACGGTTATAGGTTACCACCAGTTCAGGGTGATGATCTTCCGCATGGATCACATAGGCAATCGCATTGATGAAGGACAGAGTTTCATAATAATTCTTGAACTGAAAAGTCCTGATGATGCGTGGCCCATCTTGCGTCCATTGTGGTGTCGCCGCAAAGTAGGCGGGCAGGCTGGCGTCATCAAGGCCTGTTTCTGTATGCTGGGATTTCTTCGCCAGCAAGTCTGTGAATTTGATCATGGTGTCTCCGTTATTGTGCTGCCAGCAGGTGGTTAATACGCACCGATGCTGAGGGATGTGAGTCATAAAACGCCGAATGCAGGGGATCAGGCGTCAGGGTAGAGGAATTGTCGTCATACATTTTGACCAGGGCTGTGACCAGGTCATTGGCATTCGTGTGTTTGGCGGCAAAGGCATCGGCTTCAAATTCATGTTTGCGTGAAGTGATGGCACTCAGCGGTGAAAACAGGAAAGTAAACACCGGCAAGACCAGCATAAATAAAATAATCGCCATCGCATCATTTTGTGCCAGCAACATGGGATCTACACCCAGGCCAGTGTAGAACCAGATTTGTTCTTTAAAGAAGCCCAGCATGGCCATGAAAACCAGCGATAAGGCGAACATGACGGCCATGCGCTTGATGATGTGCTTGAGCTTGAAGTGACCAAGTTCATGCGCCAGCACGGCTTCAATCTCATTGGGTGCAAGGCGTTCCAGCAAGGTGTCATAAAATACGATGCGCTTGGCGCCACCAAAGCCCGAGAAGTAGGCATTGCCATGGCCAGAGCGTTTTGAACCGTCCATGACAAAGATGCCTTTCAAGGCAAAGCTGACGCGCTTGCTCAGGTTTTCTATGCGTTCTCGTACTTCTTCATTGTCCAGTGGCCAGAATTTGTTGAACAGGGGCGCAATCACGACCGGGAAAATCAGCATGATCAGCATCTGAAAGCCTATGAAGAATGCCCAGGCATACAGCCACCACAGGCTGCCAGCTTTTTCCATCAGGGTCAGTATCACCCATATCAGGGGCAGGCCCAGTACAGCACCTATCAGGGTATTCTTGACCATGTCAGTGAAAAACAGGCTCAGCGTCATTTTGTTGAAACCAAATTTTTCTTCCAGCACGAATTGTGAGTAATAGGTAAAGGGGAATTCAATCACGCTGCTGATAATAGCAAATGCCACCAGCAGGCTGATCTGATACCACATGCCGGGGCCAGTAAGCTTGACCAGATGCACAGACAGCCATTGCAAGCCACCAAACAGGGTAAAACCCATCAGCACGGCTGCATTCAACAGCAGCATAGCCATACCCAGCTTGGTCTTGGCAATGGTGTAGTCCGCCGCCTTTTGATGAGAGGCCAGACCTATCTTTTCTGCGAATTGCGCAGGCACAGCAGCACGGTTGCGCAGGATGTGGCGAATATGGCGGGAGCCCAGCCAGAACTGAATAATCAGTGCCAACAGCAGGAAGGAAACGAATAAAACCGAAAAAACGGATGAAATCATGGGAAAATGTGACATTCGATAAGTAATAGCCAAGGAAGAATTATGTCACAAGCGACCGACATTCAAACAAACACTGCAAATCCTGCCACGCCAGCCCGTCCAAATGAAATGAACCTGATCTGGCTGGACATGGAAATGACAGGCCTGGACCCGGATACAGATCGTATCATTGAGGTGGCCGTGGTGGTAACGGATTCACAATTGAATGTACTGGCAGAAGGCCCCGTATTTGCAATTCATCAATCTGATGAAACCCTGGACAAGATGGATAACTGGAACAAGGGCACACATGGCCGCTCTGGCCTGATCGACAAGGTCAAAGCCTCTACCGTGACGGAAGCAGACGCTGAAACCGCCCTGATCGCCTTCTTGAAGCCCTATGTGCCAGCAGGTAAGTCACCTATGTGTGGCAATACCATCTGCCAGGACCGCCGCTTCATGGCGCGTGGCATGCCCAAGCTGGAAGCTTTCTTTCACTACCGTAATCTTGATGTATCGACATTGAAAGAACTGTGCCGCCGCTGGAAGCCGGAACTGGCATCTGGCTTCAAGAAGCATCAAAAGCACACAGCATTGGCGGATATTCTGGAATCCATCGAAGAGCTCAAATACTATCGCGAGCATTTCATTAAAGAATAAGCTGTATTCACCAAATTTGTAGCAAATAAGCAAAAAGCCAGGCTGAGACCTGGCTTTTGTTTTTTTGTTTATTTTTTTATATATTTGAACGGTCTCAGAGCAGCACTAGCCCTTCATAGGGCTTGATTTTCAAACTGTCGAGCCTTGATTGCAAATCACCGACATGCAACTCCAGCTTGTGGCCGTCAGGATCAGGCAGGTAAAGCGAATCACCTTCGCTTTTATTGATTTTCCATAGTATCAATTCGCCTGCATCTGCCATTTGCTTAAAAATGGCAAAGGACGCAAGCTTCACAGAAAATGCAGTGTGGGTGTATTCAGGGGGAACACTGGTACGGCAATCCTGGTCAAGCGAAAGGCAAATCCAGTCATTGCCAGCTCCCAGATAGGCACCGTTTTTCCAGCGGGCGACTGGTTTCAAGCCCAGTGCATCTACATAAAAGCGGAAAGAGCGCTCCAGGTCAGCCACCGAGAGGGTAATATGATTCAAGCCCGTGACAGCAGCCACGGGCTTGTTCAAATCAGGCATGCTGATTATTGAAAGAGCGGGGGGATTAAACGCCCAGCAATTCCACTTCAAATATCAGGGTTGCATTGCCAGGGATGACACCACCAGCGCCGCGTGGGCCGTAACCCAGGCTGGAAGGGATAGTCAGCAGACGGGTGCCGCCCACTTTCATGCCTTGAACGCCTTCATCCCAGCCTTTGATCACATGACCAGCACCCAATGGGAAAGAAAATGGCTGGCCACGGTCTTTGCTGGAGTCAAACTTCTTGCCTGCGCTACCATCAGGGTTTTGCAACCAGCCTGTGTAGTGAACATCGACGTGATTACCTGCGACGGCTTCCGCGCCTTCGCCGACAATTTTGTCTTCATATTGCAAACCACTGACTGTTGTAATAGTACTCATTAATTATTCCTTTATTCCGCGTTTTGTCACGCTACTAAATTGTTGCTGGTATTTGATTCCAGTTATGCTGTTTTCAAGTCCGTATATCGTGTTCCCTGATATTTTTGTTGCTTGCTTTGTTGTGCGAGACAGGCAATTTCATAGGGAAACATGTTAAATGCCGACGAAAACTCCCTGAAATCAGCATCTCTGATCTAAAAAAGCTGGCGCAATTGTAGAGCAAAAGAAAAGATTTTGGTCACTCAGCTTTAGGTTCTTGTTCTGGCAGCAATAGATTCTGGCTTGATTTTGGACAAATTAGGTGAAAAATCTGAAAAACAATGAAAGGAAAGCTCTTTCCTTATTGTCATGCGCTGTAAAATGCCAGTTCGATTTATTTTTTTGCGGTCTTTTTCATGCGTAGTCGTATCTTGTTGTCGTCTTTGGCGTTTTCTTTGGTTTCCGCACTCTCTGCATTTTCAGCACAGGCCAATGTAGTCGTGGTGCTCAATTCGCGCGATGCCACTGTGAGTCTGCTTGATCAGGCCACTTATAAAGAAATTAGCACCTTTCCTGTAGGCAAGGAACCCCATCATTTGATGGCCACCCCAGACAACAAATCCCTGATCGTGGCAAATGCGGTGGGTAATGAACTGGTATTTCTTGATCCCAAGACTGGTCAGATACAACGCCGCATGAAGGATATTGCTGACCCTTACCAGATCGGGTTTTCTCCAGACCAGAAGTGGTTTATCTCTAACTCCCTGCGCCTCGACCGTGTTGATTTCTATAAATTTGACGGCCAGGAGATGAAGCTGGTACAACGTGTACCACTGGCGAAATTGCCTAGCCATATGGCTTTTGATGCAGCCAGCACGACGGTTTTTATCACCCAGCAGGGCAGTGACCAGATTTCTGCGATTGATCTGGCGACTCAAAAAATCAAATGGACTATCCCGGTGGGCAAGCTGCCCGCAGGTATTTCCATGACACCTGATGATAAATACTTGCTGGTCGGCATCATGGGCAGCAATTATGTTGAAGTCATCGATTGGCGCACGCAAAAAACTGTCAAGAAAATCAAGGCGGGTGAGGGTACGCATAACTTCCGTGCTCTGGGCGACAAGCGTCATATTTTTGTCTCCAACCGCACTTCCAATGAAATCAATATCCTTGACCAGCAGACACTGGAAATTGTCGGCACTATTCCCGTTCCAGGAGGCCCTGACTGTATGGAAGTCAGCGAAGATGGTAAAACCCTGTGGGCAACCCTGCGCTGGATCAAGAAAGTGGCTGTCATTGATATTGCCAGCCGCAAGGTGATCAAGCTGATACCGGTTGGTCGTTCTCCGCATGGCGTTTTCTTTGCCAATCGTGCCGGCAATATGTAAATTGCTGCGGCCTGCACATGTGGCCTTGGTTGCCATGGCGTGTTCGCCTGCGGTGATTGCAGCGACTGCAGCAGGCAACTGCAAGGGAAGCATCTACCTGACTTTTGATACCGGCAGCCAGTCGCAGGCAGAACTGATTGCTGCGACCCTGCGCCGTCATCAAATCAAGGCGACTTTTTTCCTGGCGAATGAAAAGACCGTGCAAGGTGATTATTCGCTCGACATGAGCTGGTCGCCGTACTGGAAAAAACTGGCAGAAGAAGGCCATGCTTTTGGTACTCACACTTTTGATCATGTGTATGTCGTCGGCGATTTGCCTGATGGTCGTGTTGCCGTCAAGCCGCAGTTTGGTGCGCAAGCTGGCCAGACCCTGCAATGGACAGCAAAAGATTATTGCCAGGAGCTGCGCCGTGTTGATCAGCGTTTCTTTGCCCTGACGGGTAAAAAACTGGATCCGCTCTGGCGCGCCCCTGGTGGCAAACTCACTCCTAATTTGTTGACGGCTGGGCAGGCTTGTGGCTACATGCATGTAGGCTGGTCACCCGCCGGGTTTTCTGGCGATGAATTGTCCAGCGAAAAATTCAGCAACCCCATGTTGCTCAGACGTGCTCTCGACAAACTCAGGGATGGTGATATTTTTATGGCACATCTTGGCATATGGTCACGCAAACAGGCCTGGGCACCAGAAAACCTTGAGCCCTTGCTTAGCGGTCTTGAGCAAAAATCCTTTTGTTTTGCTACTCTACGCGAACACCCCGCTTATCAAAATTTAATTCAGCAGAAAAAATAATGACTATTTCCGATCTGTTCACAAATCTGCAAGCCTGGATTTTTGAAACGATAGTACAGCCCGCCATGTTTAACCTGGGCCTGGGTGAGTTTGTGGAAGACTCCTATGAAGGCGTCGAATGGTTCATGCTCGGCGTTTTGCAATTGATCGTGCTGTTCATCATCTTGCGCCCGCTGGAATCATGGATGCCGGTGCATGAAATCAAGAACCGCTATGCACGCTGGAATGATTTCATCTATACCGCTTTGCACAGGCTGGGGGCTTTTTCCATCCTGGTGTTTTTTGTGCTTGATCCCTTGCTGGATCAACTCACGGCCCTGCTGCACCTGCAAGGTGTGAACCCCTTCAACCTGGAAAACATCTGGCCAGGAATGTTGCAATATCCGGCTCTGCTGTTCTTGGTGTATCTGGTGGTGCTGGACTTTTTTGACTACTGGTATCACCGTGCCGAGCACCAGTTCAACTGGTGGTGGGCATTGCACAGCCTGCACCATAGCCAGCGCGACATGAACTTGTGGAGTGACAACCGCAATCACCTGCTTGATGATTTTATCCGTGATATTTACATGGGTTTGATTGCGATTGTCATTGGTGTGGAGCCTGGACAATATGTCATGCTGGTCATGGCATCCCAAATGCTGCAAAGCCTGCAACATGCAAACGTACGCATTCATTTTGGCCGTATAGGTGAATACCTGCTTGTATCCCCACGTTATCACCGTACCCATCATGCCATAGGCATTGGGCACGAAACTCATGGCAAGGGCACACTCGGCGGGCATAACTTTGCGGTGTTGTTCCCCATCTGGGATGTATTGTTTGGTACCGCCCTGTTCGCCAAAGAATTTGCGCTGACCGGCATACGTGACCAGTTGCCCGCCCCGGAAGGCAGCGCACGCAACTATGGCGAAGGATTCTGGTCACAGCAATGGCTGGGTTTAAAGCGCATGTTTGGATTTGACAAGGAAAAACAATCATGAATATCGCATCCGTGATGCGGGCCTGGGGCAGGGCAGTAGCAGCGCAATTACGCTACCGTATGCTGCTGCTCACATTGCTCCCCTTCGCAGCTGCTTTCATTTTGTGTGGCGTGATCATGTACTTGGGTTTGCAGGCATCCATGGATTTGATCCAGGCTTGGTTGACGGAAAATAATCGTTTTCTCAAGGTTGGTGATGTTCTGACTTTCGTTGGTCTCGCTTCTCTGAAAATGGTTGTTGCCCCATTTGTTTCCATGTGGGTACTATTGCCTATCATGGTGTTTACGTCGCTATTGTGCATAGCCATGTTTGCCATGCCAGCCATCAACAAACATGTAGGTTCGAGAGATTATCCTGAGCTTGAACAAAAAAATGGTGGCACCCTGCTAGGGAGTATCTGGCATTCCTTGTCTTCTTTTGTGGTTTTCGTCGTTGTCTGGCTGTTGACACTACCGCTGAACTTGATTCCATTTGTGAACTTACTCCTGCAACCTTTGCTGTGGGGCTGGTTGACTTACCGGGTCATGGTGTACGATGCACTGGCATTGCATGCCGATGCCGACGAAAGAGTTAGTCTGATGCAGGAGCATCGCTGGTCTTTGATGTGTATAGGTACAATTGCGGGCCTGTTCGGAGCTGCTCCTGGTTTGCTGTGGCTGGGCGGGGGGATGTGGGTTCCACTTTTGCCGGTGATGGCGGGAGCCGCTCTCTGGATTTATATTCTGGTTTTCGTGTTTACCGGCTTGTGGTTCCAGCATTACTGCCTGGAAGCCTTGCAGCGTCACCGTAGCGTGGCACCCCAGGCAGGGCCGTCAGTTTCGCAGACGCTGCCCAGCCTGTAATATAAAAATAAGGAGAAATCGTGGCAATCGGTCTGATTATCGTTGGCGATGAGATTTTATCTGGCAAACGCGAAGACAAGCACATGACCAAAGTCATCGCCTTGCTGAAGGCGCGTGGCATGCAGCTTGACTGGGTTGAATATGTAGGAGACAACCGCGAGCGCATTACCGCTACCCTGAAGCGCAGCTTTGCCAGTGGTGACGTGGTGTTTTCTACCGGTGGCATAGGTGCGACACCAGATGATCATACCCGCCAGTGCGCGGCAGCCGCGCTGGATTTACCAGTCGTTCTGCATCCAGAAGCCAAACTTCTGATACAGGAACGCATCATGGATATTGCCAAAGAAAAAGGTGAAGTGGCTGACCTGAGCACGCCCGATCATTTGCACAGGTTGAAGATGGGCGAGTTTCCGCTTGGGGCCGATATCATCCCCAATCCTTTCAACAAGATCGCCGGTTTTTCCATACGCAATCATTTCTTTGTTCCCGGCTTTCCGGTCATGGCCTGGCCCATGCTGGAGTGGGTGCTCGATACCTATTTTTCTCATCTGTTCAATCAGCATGCACAATTTGAACAATCGGTGCTGGTATATGAAATGGCTGAATCCATTGTCACACCTTTGATGGAGCAACTGGAAGCCGATTTCCCACTGATCAAAGTTTTCAGCCTGCCTACTGTTGGCAGTGAGACAGAACGCAGGCATATAGAACTGGGCGTCAAGGGCGATGAGCAACAAGTGCCTGTTGCCTATCAAAAAATGCTGGAAGGCTTGCAGGCACTGAAAGCAGAATACATCCCCACGCCTGCCAAGCCTGCCTGAACATGCAAAAAATCAAATTCACCCTCTTCAATCTGCGTGATTTGCTGGTCGCATTTGGCCCGATCACGCTGATGGTGGTGATAGTCTGTGGCGTTGGCTACTGGCTGGTAGATCCTGCGCCACCGCGTGTAATTGATATTTCCAGTGGGCAGGAGAATGGTTCTTATGAGCGCTTTGCGAAACGCTATGCGCAAGAACTGCAAAAAAACCAGATCACCCTGCGCCAGCAAGTGTCGCAAGGGTCAGAAGAAAACCTGAGCCGCATCAGTGACCCTGATTCTGAAATTGAAGTGGGCTTTGTGCGAAGTGGTTCGAGTGATGAAGCTCAGGCACATGAGCGTGGCCTGATCTCACTGGGCAGCCTGTTTTATGAGCCTATCTGGGTGTTTTACCGCAGCCCCAAAGAAGTCACTACGATTAGCCAGTTCAAGGGCAAGACTGTCAATGTTGGCCCTGATGGCAACGGCGTCGCCAAACTGTTCAGCCAGATTTTAAGTGTCAACGGCATGTCAGAAGAAGATGTCAGCATACAAAAACTGGCTGATACGCCGGGCACGGCTGCTTTGCTGGATGGCAAAGTTGATGTATTGATTTTCAGCTCTGCCAGTGATTCGCCGCTGGTGCAAATGTTATTGCTGACTCCCGGCATACGCCTGTTTGATTTCGTCCAGGCAGAGGCATATACAAGGCGTTTCCCGTTCTTGTCGCATGTTGTGCTGCCACGCGGCATTGTCGATATAGGCAAGGATATTCCTGCTCGTGATTATCACTTGATTGCACCAACAGCGACCCTGGTCGCCCATGAAAGCCTGCATCCTGCCCTGATGGGTTTGTTGCTACAGGCAGCGCACAGGATACATAGCGGCGCCGACTGGTTCAGCCGTCAGGGTGAGTTCCCCTCCGATAAATATACTGAAATACCAGTAGCACATGAGGCCGAGAAATTCTATAAAAACGGCCCGCCTGTGTTGCAGCGTTACCTGAGCTTCTGGATTGCCAATTTCATAGAGCGCATGTGGGTCGTCATCGTCGCCCTCGGTGCCTTGTTCCTGCCACTTTCAAAAATTATTCCGCCCCTGTATGTCTGGCGCATACGCTCACGCATTTACCGCTGGTATGGCCAATTGCGACTGGTGGAGCAGGCGATAGAAGAAGTCGAATTAGAAGACAGGCATGGCGTTGCAGAGAAACAATTGCGCTATCTCGATGAGATAGAAGAAAAGGTCAATCGCATCACCATACCCTTGTCCTATGCCGAGGAATTATATGGCTTGCGCAGCCATATCGCTTTTGTACGCTCAAGGGTGCAGGCGATGCTGACTGCATCCATGGGGCAGGCGACGCAGTAATGGAACTGTACTTCCAGTAAGGTTTTTTAAAGCAAATTGATGCTTGAGAAAAAAACTACCAGTGAAAGCAAATTTGCTGCCCCTCGTTTATACAGACTATTTTTAAAGAGCCTGGCTGCAGTTTTATGTCTCATCTTTCTGGTGCTGTTGAGTGGTCCCTGGCTATTGTATGCATACGGTTTATCAAACATTACAGGCCGGCCCGAACATGCCAAAATCGCGGTGCTCAGTCCAGAAGACAAAGCGCTGATCTGGAAAGAATTGAAAGAGCAGGGCGCTATGCAAGTAGAGGTCTTAACGCCCTATGAAATATATTCTCTGTTGCTGGATAGGTCCGACCCTGCTGGCTTACGCTTGGCCTGGTATGTTGCCAGAAACTATAATTACGATCATCTGCAAGACCGCCGTATGGTGAATTGGAACATCTCCGGCGAGGCACTTACGGTGTGGCTGACGCGGCACTGGAGTGCTGATGAATTGCTGGCCAAGGCACTGGAAATTCGCCAAAGCAAGGCAAAACCATGATTTCATCATGCGTCGGTGATGTAAATCAACGCAAACCAACGCAAACCAACGCAAACTAATTGACGTGTTTGCAGTCTGTGCATGACAATTGGCAGTTCATCGCATTTAATGAAGCTTAGGCGCAGAATAATTTAGTATTGCAGCTACATTTAATTTTTCTCACGGAAAAAAACATGCTGCGATACGCGATGTTATTGATCTTTCTTGTCCCTTGTCTGGCGAATGCAGCAGATGAAGAGCATTGGCTATTGCAAGTCGATAGATGGGGCAATCGCTCTTACCAGACCTTGAGCATTACTGTGAGTGGCAGCAGCATCAGCGGCAAGCTCGATGGTGACCAGCTTCTTGGTACGCGCACCGCCAAAGGCATAGAGTTCACGGTAACGGATGCTGACAAGGCCAAGTATTCCTATGTCGGCACAGTCAGCAATGATGCCATGCAGGGCACGGCTGATTTTCCTGATACAAATAAGCCGCAGGCAAGAGCCGCACACACATTCAGCGCACGCAGGATACCTGATCGCCCTGCCGGAAGCGCACGAAAATACGATTTCCAGCCCACAAATTATTCTAATGAATTCGATCCGCATCGTTTGCCAGTGCTGACGATCTGGCCGGGCGATACAGTGCATACCAAGACCATAGACTCTGGCGGCGTCGATGAGAATGGCGTCACCAAAGCCCTGTATGGCAATCCACAGACTGGCCCGTTTTTTGTCGGCACTGCCGAGCCGGGTGATACGCTGGTCATCCATCTTAAACGCTTGCGCCTGAACCGTGATTATGCCGACAGCCTCGACAGTATCGTCGGCAGGGCATTGGGTACTTCACTCGCGGCCAAAGCCACAAATCTTGGCAAGCCCATACGCTGGAAGCTGGATAGGGAGCGTGGTTTGGCAAGCCCAGAGAAACCAACAGAGGGTTTGCGTAATTTGAGTTTGCCGGTGCGCCCCATGCTGGGAGGGCTGGCGGTTGCACCTGGCAATGGTTCCCCACCTATATCTACAGGTGACACTGGCCGCTTTGGTGGCAATATGGATTTTAATGAGGTCGTTGAAGGTAATACCGTCTATCTGACTGTGCAGCAACCCGGTGCCTTGTTGTATCTGGGAGATGCCCATGCCTTGCAGGGAGATGGCGAGACTTCGCAATATGCATTGGAAACATCCATGGATGTGGAATTTACCGTCGATGTCATTAAAGGAAAATCTGTCAATGCGCCAAGAGTAGAATCACCAACACAGATCATGGTGCTGGGACAGGCAGGCTCGCTGGATGATGCCCTGCGGGCAGCTACCGGTGGTATGGTGCAGTGGCTGCAACAGGATTACGGTCTCAGCCTGTCAGAGTGCGCGCAGATTTTGGGTAGTGCAATTCATTTCAGTATTCCCAATCTGGCGGGGCGCAGCGTCGGTGTGGCGGCAAAACTCGACAAGACTGTGCTGGCGAACCTGCGCCGTCAATGAGGGCAAGGACCAGAGGGGGGCTGGCTTGCCTCATTGACGATCTGCATGGTCGGTGTCTGATTACAATTGATGTGCGGCCAGCATGTCACGCAGGCCGGGGTCTGCAATAGCGAACACATCAAATATACCCAAAGCCTTCAAGGCAGGCAGGGCTTCGACTACGGCTGCTTTTGCATCAGCGCGCTCTTCTGCTGAACTGTCTGACTGCAAATAAGTCTTTGCATTAACCACAAAGGCAGCGACCGTGCCTTTTCTGATAGTCAGGCCGTCAATAGTGGTCGTGTTGATGTGATCTGGCAGTATGTCTTCGGCTTTCATGTTGTTTCCTTGTGGGTGAATGGAGACTGAAGTTTGCGCTTCATGTCCAAAAGTCGCTTGCGATATAATGCCAACATGTGTCGAACTGAGGCCAAGCCCTTACCCCTGATCAATCCCGAGCACGCCAATGCGGATGGCGGGGCGATTGCTTACGCTGTCATCAGCAAGACCCATGCGAGGATGACGCCAGAACACAGCCATGCCCGCGGTCAGTTGCTGGCGGCAACGACAGGCGTGCTGGTGCTCGAAGCAGAACAGCAGCATCTGCTTGTGCCTCAGGGCTATGCCATCTGGCTGCCACCATTTATTACCCATGCCATGCGTACCAGCCATTTGTTCAATGGCTGGAGTGCCTATCTTGCCCCTTCAGAAGTGCTGCCTGCCAAAACCCAGGTGTTTCCAGTATCCGGTTTATTGCGGGAAGCGGTTTTACGTGCGGCGAGCTGGGGTGTTGGCGATCAGTTGAACGCAGCTCAAGAGCGTGTGCTGGCCGTCATTGTCGATGAAGTAGCGAGCCTGCCACCTCAGGATTTTATACTCGCCATGCCCACCGACCGCCGCCTCGTCAAAATCGCCAGCGCATTATTGGAAAATCCTGGCGACCCGCGTCCCATGCAAGAGTGGGCGACCTGGGCAGGCATTGCACCACGCAGCATGACCCGCCATTTTGCTGATGAAACGGGCATGAGTTTTTCTGACTGGCGGCAACGCGCCAGACTCATGCGGGCGCTGGAGTTACTGGCCGCTGGCACAGCAGTGACCAACATCGCACTTGAACTGGGTTACGATAGTCTGAGTGCCTTTATCGCCATGTTCAAGCGGCACTTTGGCGTACCGCCGGGCCAGTTTTTGGCTGGCAATCAATGAGTTCTCTTCCATTAACATCACAGGACAAGATATGCTGATCAAACATGAATTTGAAGTCAGGGCCAGTGCCAAGTATCTGTTTGACCTGACCCAGGATTACACGCTCAGGCAAGAATGGGATACCCTGACTACTGAGTCCTATTTGCTGAATGCAAAACAGGCTGCTGTAGGTGCGCAGGCACGCTGCATAGACGGCAATGGCCTGGCGATGGATATTGAATATGTGTCGTACAAGCCAAATGAAGTGGCCGCCGTCAAGATGGTCAGCGGCCCCTATATTTTTGACCAGTTCGCTGGCGGCTGGCATTTCAAGGCCTTGTCTGACGGGCTTACCCGTGTCCGCTTTTCGTATAACATCACGGCCAAACCACGCTGGCTGTCATGGTTGTTGACGCCTATCCTGTGCCTGAAATTCAAACGCGAGACAGAAAAGCGCATTGTTGCACTGACAGCCTACGCAGAGCGGCAATTTGCTGTCTTGCCGCCCGCGCATCCTGTTGCTTTATAAGGCATTCATGAAGGCCTTGCGTATCTGGCGGCCGCATTTGACGGATTCCACATAAGCCCCGGCTGCCTTATCGTGGCGCGACAGAATGCCATAGTATTTCCTGTCAGGGCTGACCCATGGGTAGAAACCCCATTTGCCCGGGCTGGAGTACGCATCAATACTGCCATTGCCTTTTTCTGATTCTACCCAGTGGTTGTAAGAGTAAGTCCAGGGTTCATTCATCAGCAATATGGGCGAGAACACGACCTTGCCGGGGCAGACAGAAGGCAGGGCACAGACTGCCTCATCACCCAGGTAGCTGCCTATCACCAATTCCTGCTTCATGATCTTTTTCAGGAATAGCGCATAGTCGGTGGCCGTACCCATCATGCCGCCTGCCATCAGCGGATCAAGTGCTGCCATGTTGAAACCCTTGCTCAAGCCTATGGTGTTCTGGTATTCCGTATCCAGCTGGTTTGCCGTGAAATTGCCCAGGCCAAGGTCCTTGACGGCCAGCTTTTGGTCATGTCCGCTGTCATAATCAAATTTGTTAATGGTGTTCTGGTTGGGCTGTTCGGTATTGTCACCCATGCCTGCCGAGTAGCAGGCGGAGACATTTGTTGTGCCAGCACAGGCATCTTCATTGAAGCCAGTATAACCTGACATAAAGCGCAAGCCATCCTTCAGTGTGTTGCTGCTGCGTACCCGGTTGATGCCTTTCTTTTCCAGCACGTAGGCGCCAAATATCCATTTCGAGGCAGAGGCAATATTGAAGTAAGTGTTTGATTTAACGCTGCCAGCGCCTTGCGAAGCAGAGACTATGGGAGCATTGTCGGTGGCATTGCCGATTTCCCAGTAAAAATCGCCCAGCTTGTCGGTGGTGCACATGGGGTCTGTGCTTGCTGCATTCTTGGCTGCCGCGATGGCGGCGGTAAGGCGGGTAGTGGAATTGGTAGCACTGGCCGAAACGGGTGGTACAGCGTCACTTGTAGTGCCAGGACTGCCAGGGCTACCACCGCCACAGGCACTCAGCAAACTGGCTGCAGCCGCCATAGTGGCAAGGCTCAGCACGGAAGCAGGATAGTTCATGTTATCTCCAGTAGGGAACAGATAATGGACAGGCCCGCTTGTCAGATCGTGAGGTGCAGGCCCGCTGTCAGAAACTGTAAACATGAATTCTGTAATTTTGATGGAAGAGTTTCTCGTTCACCGCAATATGGCAAAATGAAGGAGTAATCTTTGTTACCACATGTTTCAAACTCCATGAATCCTGCCACTACCGTCCTGCTTGTAGAAGATGACCCCATGATCGCCCGTACCTTGAGTATGGGCTTGCGCTATGAGGGTTTTGAACTCAGCCATGCAGGCAGCATCGCTATCGCCATGAACTTACTGGAGCAACAGGCCTTCGAGCTGATATTGCTGGATGTGGGCCTGCCTGATGGTGACGGCATCAGCCTGTGCAGGGCATTGCGCGCATTGCACCCGGCAACGCCGATATTGATGTTGTCTGCCAGGGTCGATGAAAGCGCCGTGGTCGCCAGCATGGAAGGCGGTGCCGACGATTACATACGCAAGCCCTGTGGGCTGCGGGAACTTAGTGCCCGTATGCGCCGTCTATTGGTCAGGGCACAGCCAGCCGGGGAGCCAAGGGCGGTTATCAGCTTTGGTGATATTGAGATGGATGTACAGCGTCGCAATGCCAGTGCCAGAGGAGTAGCGCTACAATTGGGCAAGAAAGAATATGATGTGCTGATGTTGCTGGTGCGTGCCAACGGTGACGCCATCACCCGTGAGCAGATACTGAGTCAGTTTGAGGACAGTAATATCATTTACGACCGCACCATCGATTCCCACCTTAGCCATTTGCGCCGTAAATTAAAGGATGCCGGTGCGACTGAGCGTATCGTCGCCATTTATGGCATAGGTTATAAACTGGAGCATGCATGAGTCGTTCATTATGGTTGCGGTTTTTTGCGATCAGCGTATTTTTTGCATTGCTGTTGAGTCTGTTCTATCTGTGGATGATCAGGGAAGTAACCACGCGCCCCGGGGATGAAGTACAGCGCAGCATGTATCTGTTTATTGCCCGCATTGTGGAAGGGCATGATTACGCCGAGGGGCTGCGTCTTGTACAGACTTACCGCAGCGAGTCACCAGCAATCCCGCTGGAAATGTGGATAGTGAATGCAAACAATCAGATACTCGCGAGCAGTCCGGCAGATGCCGTTCCACCAGCCGCGCTTTTGCAGCGTACCAAACCAGGAGTAATCCATGAGGTAGCAGCACGTGGGAGATTTTTTTCAGGGACGGCAGCTTCTGCCATTGTGCGTCTGCAATCTGATCAGCCCAGTTATTTGCTGATACACAATCCGGGTACACCTGCACGTGGCGCATTTTTTACCATGGCGACCTTGTTCGTGGTGACACTTGTTACTGCAATTTTGCTGGGCCTGTTATTGCTGACTCTATATCTGCGTATGCGGTCGGCAGAAGCGCGGCGGGTGATTCAAGACATGGAGGCTGGTAACCTGAGCGCACGTTTTACCTCTGGCAGGCTGGATGCCATAGGTGGGCTGATGCAGCATTTCAATGCCATGGCCAATGAAATACAGCGCTTGGTCTTGCGACTACAAGCCATAGAAAAAACCAGGCGCGAACTATTGCAAGAGCTGGGCCATGATTTGCGCACGCCATTGACCAGTTTGCGTACCGCGATTGATACCCTGTCTGTACATGGTGACGCGATGGAACAGCAGGAACGTGAAGAGTTTTTTACTGTCGTCAGTAATGAACTGGATTATTTCACCAAGCTCATCGATGACTTGTTCTTTATCGCCAATATTGATGAACCGCGCTACCGTAACCAGGCCAGCAGTGTCGATTTACGCGACTTGCTGAAAACCGAAACAGGCCATGCCGTACACATGCAACAGCAGGCAGATCAGGCCATAGAATTTGTGCTGCAGATAGATGCTGACTGTGAGCAAGGTAGTCAGCACGGCGGGTTTATTACCGGTGATACTTACCTGATATCCAGGCTTTTGCGCAATGTTTTTGAGAATGCTGGCAGATATGCGCAAAGCAAAGTCCGCGTACGCCTGTCTGCCATTGATACAGTGCTGGTATTGACGATTGAGGATGACGGTCCCGGTTTGTCTGACGATGCCATGTTCCGCTTTGGCCAGAGGCGCGACACCCGCCTCTCATTCCAGGCTTTGCCAAGCAGGCAGGCGGGAATGTCGCTGGGCCTGGGCTCAGTCATTATCAAGGCGATAGTCGAATTGCATGGCGGCCATTACGAGATAGCTAATGGCGAAGCCCATAGCGAATATCCAGGTGCACGCCTGGGTCTGACATTCCCCAGGCGATATTCCTGATCAGCGAGGTAAGCCTGAGTTTGGTACTGTTCTCAGTATTGGTGGCTTATGGACTGTTCTTTGCTTTTGGGGCGTGACTTCGCGAGCGTGGGTTTTAATTGCGAATCCGTAATGCGGAAGGTGTCCCTTTTGTCGCCCATCAGAGCGCGCAACTCCTTGATCGTGAGGCCACTGATCTCATGCATGCTGATCATTAGCGACGCACCTATAGGCAAGCGCAAGTGGCGGATTTTGCTGATCACCGGTGGTGCCACGTCCAGCATTTTTGCCAGTGCCGCATCATTTTTCAGATGCAGGCGCCTTATGAGCGTATCAAACAGGTGATTGGGGTTGTACTTGACCTTGTCGGACTGCAGATTGAGCAGGCTTATCATTATTTCTCCTTGGCGTTTCTTGAAAAAAATGAAACGATGCCAAGGAGCTTAATAAAGATATAAAGTTTTGTATGTGCGATAACTCACATAGCGCCCACATACTGCTTGAAAGCAGATTCAGTGAGTGCTGTTTTTCAAGGCTTGCGCCAGTAGCTGCAAAGCCTGCCTCAGTTTTTCGTCATCCATGGCAAGCAGATTATCGCCTACATACCATTCAAACATGCACTGCCCGGGTAAGGCAGTGTGTACGGCATTATTGAACAGCCATATCCCGTGTTCTTGCGCGATGCGGTTGCGGATGGTGATGGCAGTATCCCGGTCTATCGGCAGATACAGGTGCAGCATATTGCATTGTGGTGCGCTGGGATTGGTTTTGAATTCGGGATACGCGCGCAATTCTTCAAACAACCATAGGGTGCGGGCAAAGCAGGCGGGCAGGGCAGCCAGCCTTAGATCAAACTGCATCGCAGCAGCGACGACATAGGGGCTGCGGCGGAATACACTGCCACCTTGCCTGTGCATCCAGACACGTGCTTTGGCAATGAAATCGGCACTGCCCAGCAGCATGGCACCACCCAGGCCAGCTATACCTTTGTAGAACGAAACATAGACCGTATCAAAACCTGCACTTACTTCTGCCAGGCTGCGGCCATAACCGGCGGCAGCTTCCCACAGGCGCGCTCCATCCATGTGCAGGTGTATATCCTGCTGGCGGCAATGGGCTTTGATGGCGTTCAACTCTTCCCAGTCAGGTAACTGCCCGCCTATTTCGCGCATGGGTAATTCATACTGTGCCGCAGCGATTTTCTCGGGCTGGGCCTGCAAATCCTTCAGTGTCCAGGGTCTATATGGGTTGCCAACCTGCACGGCCTTGAAATGATCGAGCAACTGAAAATTGCTTTTTTCATGGACCAGGATATGCGAGCTCGCATGCAAGGCGACCAGCGGGCTGCCCCTTTCTTCGCAAGCCAGACGCATGGCAGTAACCTGGGTCAACGTGCCGGTGATACAGAACAGACCTGCTTCCATGCCCAATAAAGCAGCGATCTTGCTTTCGAAAGATTGCACCAGTTCACCCTCACCATAGGTGTCATGTTGCACCTGATGCTGCTCTGACCAGGCTGCCATGCGTCCAAAGGTTTCTGCAGGCGTGATGGCACGATGGCCAGGCAAAGTGGTATGACAATTCTGGCGCAGTGCGCTTATTTCAGCATCGGTCACAAGGTTCTCCAGCAATTTGTTTCAATCAGGCATCAGTATGCCATGTCAGTACCATCACTTGTACGCTAAAATCGTGGGATATATTTACTTCAACTGGTGTAACGCATGTCATCACATACAGACCATACTACCGCCTTCATCACACCCTATGAAGCCGGTAACCAGAACCAGACGACCACCTGGCAAGCCTGCATACAGTTTTACCAGGACCTGGCAGCGCAATTTCCAAACATCCTGCAATTCAGCCAGATCGGTGTTTCTGATAATGGCAAGCCCATTCACGCCGGTATCGTGACTGTCGATGGCGTATTTGAGCGCGAGCGCATCAAACTGGAACAACGCACGGTATTTTTCAATAATAACGGCATACACCCGGGTGAGCCTGAAGGTATCGATGCCTGTATGGCGCTGGTACGCGATTTTTGTATCCAGCCCGAACGCCTCGCGGCACTGGGTAAAACGGTATTCCTGTTCATCCCCGTGTATAACGTTGATGGCTGTCTGAACCGTCAGGATACTTCACGTGTCAATCAGGATGGGCCAGAGCAGTTCGGTTTCCGTGGTAACAGCCTGCATCTTGACCTGAACCGTGACTTCATCAAGTGTGATAGCGAAAATGCCCAGGTCTTCAACCGCTTTTTCAGCGAATGGAGCCCGGACGTCATGGTTGATACGCACACCTCAAATGGCGCTGACTACCATTACACCATGACCCTGATACAAACCCAGGCAAACAAGCTTGGCCATGGTCTCGGCCCCTACTTGCGCAATACCATGTTACCTGCCATTTATACAGAAATGCAGGAACGTGGCTGGCCGACTTGTCCCTATGTGAATCCCGTCAAGGACAGCCCTGATCATGGCATAGAAGATTTCCTGGAAACACCACGGTTTTCTACTGGCTACGCAGCCCTGCATCACACCATAGGTTTCATGCCTGAAACCCATATGCTGAAACCTTTTGCCGACCGCTACGCGTCCATGCGTGCCCTGGTGGAAACCGTGCTGGCATTCACGGTCGCCCATGGCGCAGAAATACAGGCATTGCGTGCACAGGCGCGCGAGGCTGCCAGCCAGCAACAGCAGGCAGCAGTGCATTGGGTAGCTGACCACAGTCAGGCTTCCAGCTTCATGTTCAAGGGGTACCAGGCGGTGTATAGCCCCAGCGTGCTGGGTAATTACACGCGGCTGTCGTATGACCGCAGCCAGCCATGGGAAAAAGCCATTGCTTATTACGATCACTTTGTCGCTGATATCACAGTCACGCAAGCCAGGGCTTACCTGATACCGCAAGCCTGGCGCGCAGTCATAGAACGCCTGCAATGGAATGGTGTGCAAATGCAAAGGCTGGAAGCCGATACCAGCTTGCAGACCGAGGTTTATCACATACAGTCAGTGCAATCACGTCTGCATGCCTATGAAGGCCATATGTTCCATGACGATGTGCAGTTGCTGCAGACCAGTGCTAGCATCATTGCCAATGCAGGTGATTATCTCGTCCCGCTGGATCAGCCAGCGGCACGCTATATAATCGAAACCCTGGAACCCCAGGCGCATGACAGTTTCTTCCGCTGGGGCTTTTTCAATAGCGTACTGGAAAAGAAAGAAGCTTATTCAGATTATGTCTTTGAAGATACCGCCACCGATATCCTCAACACCGAGCCAGAAGTCAAGGCAGCCTTTGAGCAATGGAAGCAGGAAAACCCAGGTTTACTCAGCGACCAGCAAGCGGTTCTCGATTTTATTTTTAGCCGTTGTGCAAGATTCAAGGAACCAGAATGGCGCCGCTACCCTGTGTTGCGCATAATGCATTGATTTTTTGAAATTTGTTACAAGTTTTTACAGAAACATAATAGAATCTTCCGTGGTGTTACCTCGTGTTTTATACAACGGAAATTTATTGAAAGGTTAAAAATCATGTCTAAATTGCTTGAATATTTGAATACACTGGATAAAGATGCGGATGCGTTGACTTCGCACAGAAGCGACCCTGGTGCGGCAATGACTAATTTTGGTTTGACGGTGGAAGAACAGGGTGCAGTTTTGTCTGGCGACAAAAGTGCGGTAGCGGGTTTGTTGGGAATTTCTGCGGATGAAGTGCCAGCAATTGATATCACCGAAGGCGCTTACTAACTCGAACCGATTCCGGCATAAGTGATTACTTTGCATTGTACTTATAGAACCGTCGCACTGATACTCCTTTTTGCCGGAGTCTGTTTCTCACGCCAAAGTTTTGCCGATAACGCGAAGCTGGTTGATGATCTGCTCAGTCAGGCAGTGATTGATATGCGACATCAACCTGAAAAAGCCGTAGAGACTTTGGAAAAAGTCAAAGAATTTGAATCAACATTAAATGAAAAACAAAGAGACAAATTTCAAATTCTGAATGCTGCTGCATTGGGTTTTCGGGGGCGCCATAAAGAAAAAGTTGAACTGGTCCAATCATATATCGGCAAGGTAAGTGATCCTGAATATCGAGTCAGATTTCTGTATCAGTTATCTGTTGGATATACCAATTTGGGCGAATATGAAAAAGCGTTGGAGGCTATGAATGAAAGCATAATCATACTGCCTAAATTGCGTGAGCTTAATTCGAAAATGGATACTCTGCAGTCGGCGATCACGTTACATAATTCGTTGAGAGCTTATGATGAAGCGATGGTCTATGCCGACAGAATGGTCGCGCTGGAAGATACCGCCGAAGAGAGCGTGTCAAAATGTTTTGGATTTGCAGATCAGGTTGAGATTAATTTTTTGCGCGGCGAACGTCAACGTGCACGATCGCTTTTGCCTGATGCAATCAGAGTATGTGATTTCCATAAACGGAAAATCATTTCTTTGATATTAAATACCCTGGCATGTATAGATTTGATTGATTCAGGAAATTATTTACAGGGCAAAGGAGCAGGGCTGCCTTTGCTTGCAGAATTTGCCAAGACTTCACAAAATTCAGATTACCTTACTCAGTTAGAAGAGGCTCTGGCAAGAGCTTTTTTAAAGACGGGCAACCTTGATTTGGCAGAGCGATATGGAGCGTTGGCGTATCAACGTGCGAAATCAGGTAACGCCGTTCAACTGATGGAAAAGACCGCAGAAACTATGGCAACCATTAAACGTGCTCAAGGGGCGTATCCAAGCTCTCTGGAATATTATGAAGCAGCGTTGGTTCTGAAAAATAGGGTACTTGATGATCAATTGCATAAAAATCTTGCGTTTCAGCGTGTCAAATTTGATACCCAAGACAAGGTCAATCAATTGAATTTATTGGAGCAGAAAAATAAAATTCTCGCGGTAGAACGTGAACTGGAAAAGAAAAATAATCAAAATTTGTGGCTGGTGATTGCCTTGGTTGTCATTGTAATGATGCTCTTGGCATTCTGGTTAGTCAAAACCTTGCAACAAAAAAATCAGTTCCGCCAGTTTTCACAAACAGATGGCTTGACCCAGGCGGCCAATCGCATGCATTTCATCAGCTTCGCGAATGAAGCATTCAAATTGCGCACTGGCAGTGTCAGCATCATCCTGTTTGACATGGACTTGTTTAAAAATATTAATGACACGTATGGACATGCTACGGGTGACTGGGTATTGAAAAACGTCAGTGAAACCGTCAAGACGCATTTACGCAAGGTT
The DNA here is from genome assembly GCF_049339865.1 of Undibacterium sp. TC9W. Classification (NCBI taxonomy): domain Bacteria; kingdom Pseudomonadati; phylum Pseudomonadota; class Betaproteobacteria; order Burkholderiales; family Oxalobacteraceae; genus Undibacterium; species Undibacterium sp. TC9W. The sequence goes on from NZ_JBMPPJ010000007.1 coordinate 194,968, forward strand.
GATTTGTTTGGGCGGTTGGGTGGTGAAGAATTTGGTATTTGCATGCCAGACTCAAGCCAGGCCTCAGCCCTGCAATTGGCAGAGCGCTGCCGTATGGCAATCACAATGATAGATACAGAACCTAGCGGCCATAAATTCTCACTGTCTGCCAGCTTTGGTGTAGCGACAGTAGATGGAAATGGGCTCAAGAATTTTGATGAAACCCTGGAAGCGGCTGACAAGGCACTTTATATCTCCAAAGCCGAAGGTAGAAACTGCGTTAGCGTCTTCAGGCAAACACCATAGATTTTCTGATGATAATTTGTTAAAAATAGTTTTGCTTTTGTTAATGCTTGAGCTTAGAATCACTCTTGGTATTACCCCTGAAAGTTTTGCCAACCAAGGAGAAAAGTATGTCTAAGTTGTTAGATTATCTGAATGCTCTTGACACCAGTGCTGTAGTTATCGAAGCACACAAAAAAGACCCGCTGCAGGCTACACGTGATTTTGGTCTGTCCGTAGATGAGCAGGTTCTGATACTGCGTCAGGACAGGCGTGAAATATCCGCCTTCCTGGATTTGCCTTTCAAAGATTTCGATGCGATTGATAGCATTGAAACATTGCCTAGTCTTGATGCAGGACAAACTAGCTTGAAAAATGAAACTGAGCTAATTCATTCGTAATAGCTATTAACGTTAAAGATAGATTGCTTCCAATGAGTCACGTGCTTTTACGTGACTCATTAGTTTGAATAATTATTTCCGATTCCCTTACATTTACATCTATGACAATTCAAAAACAAGGATCACTCGTCTGTGTTGGCACTGGCATGCGCATGGCGGGGCAATTGACACCAATTGCGCAGAGCTATATTGAATCTTTTGACGTTGTCGTTGCGGCGGTGCCGAATATTTTTACGCATAAATGGCTGCAAGGTGTAGCTAAAGAATATATCTGCCTGAATTCCTATTATGAAGACATGAAAATTGACGGGAAAAATAGACGGGACACATATAGGCGCATGGCAGACACCATATTGTCTGAAATGCGCTCAGGCAAACGAGTATGCGCGGCTTTTTATGGTCATCCCGGAATTTTCGCCTGTATTTCTCACATGGCAATTGCAGATGCCAGGGCAGAGGGATATCAAGCACACATGGAACCAGGTATTTCAGCCCTCGATTGCCTGGTTGCAGACCTGGGCATAGACCCTGGTACTTATGGCATGCAATCGATGGAATCAACGCAATTCATGATTTACCACCGCACTATTGATACCACGGCGCTGTTGATACTGTGGCAGCCAGGCATCGCGGGTGAGCTGGCATTGAAAAAACTTGAAACTAACCAAGAGTATTTGCAGGTACTGGTCAACAAGCTTGCACGTAGTTATCCACTGGATCACGAAGTGATTTTATATGAAGCTGCGACTGATCCTTTGGAGAAAACACGCATAGATAAAATTCGTCTCGGAGATTTGCCAAACATGGCGCTAAGACAAGCCACTACCTTGGTGATACCCCCAGCCAAATCACTGGAAAGAGACCAGTCAATTATCGACGAACTCAATGCAATCACCGAACAACGTAGGCAGGTCCAGCAAGCAGCCTGAGAGCCAGGATAGCTCAGGTTTTGATTGTGTTCTGGCGTGAACGCCCTTTAATTAGAAGGGGCGCATAAGTGCTATTGCTTGCATACCAATGGCAAAATCCTTTAAAAGTAGCTAAATGCTAATTTGATCAATATATTGATCTGAGCCCGCAGGTTACAAATATCTGCTTTCAATTTGATTTACACTTAATTAGAATCATTGGCGTGCGACAAAATGGTTTGTCAACAAGTTGGAGGATACTGATGAAAAAAATGATCAAAAATACATTGCTGGGTCTGGCTTTGGCCGGTGGTTTGTCGGTAGCTTGCGCTGAAGGCGTAGATACCTCTGTTGATGGCATTTTCAATGCGCTGACAACGACAAGTAATTTGCAGGCTACGGTTGATAACCTGGTTGCCAGCGGTGCCAATCCACAATCCATCGTTTCTGTTGCTGCCGCAGCTGGAATTCCTCTGGATACCGTCAAGGATTTGCAGGTATGCGTGAACTCTGCTGCACCTGATGCAACAGTGCTCAGTGCTTCTTGCATGAGACAGCGTAGCCTGGTAACTGCCTATGCAGCAGGCGTGAATGATCCTATGAAATATCTGCCTGCAACTGCTGCTGGCAAACGTCAAAGCAAAGAAGTCAAAACGAATTAATCAATTAGTTCAGGGTGACAAATAAAGCAGACATGTTGAACATGTCTGCTTTTTTTATTTTGTGGCCCCTGCGATTTGCTGCCGTGACCGTGGCAAGTGAGGAAAGTGTTCTCAGGTCTTCTTCCTCAATGGCTCCAGCAATTCTTTGAGGTTGTTGTGATCGATCTCATACATCAATTCCAGTAGCCGGCCTATCTCACCCTTGGGGAAACCTTCCCGCGCAAACCAGCCCAGGTAATTACCGGGCAGGTCAGCGATGACAGTATCCTTGTACTTGCCATAAGGCATCTTGAAACTCAGCAGTCTTTGCAGGTCGTCCGCTTGCATAAACTAGTCCTCGGATTTCTTGCCAGACTCAACGGCTGGCGGCGTGCTGGTAGCAGGCTGGCTTGCGCTTGTCGCCGCTGGGGCCGCAGGCGTTACACCAACAATCTTTTTTTCTTCTTCCATATCCTGGATATAGGGAACCGCATCCAGGTAACGATCGACGAGTTCAAAGAACTGTTCATAAAACTGGCCAGTAGGAATGGTTTCGCTGGCGACCTTGACCAGGGCATCGTCAGTTGAGCCAAATGGCAGTGACACTGAACCCAGGGCGCTGACACCTATGCTCGCTGAAGTATTACTCTTTTTCAGGGAATATCGGTCACGAACGGCATTCGCAAAAACGGTCGTGCTATTGCTGCCTTTGCTGTTGGCCACGCAGACGACGTTAAATTCAATTTCTGCGTGAATGTCTGCCTCTGGCTGGTATTTCCTGCGGCCTTTAAGTACGGAAGGTTTCCATTCGCTGATGACATAACCCTGGCTGAGCAAGGCACGGCGCGCTGCCTCACAGGCGCTTTTTTCAGTACCAGGGAAGGCGCGGGTGAATACGCCGGTAGCACCAAATTCTTCGTGCTGCAAGCCAGCGTGCTTGGTGGTAGTGCAGGCGCTTAACATGCTAAGCCCCAGGGCGAGGCTGAGAGGTAGTAAATATTTGCGGTGAATCATCTTTATTTCAATAGTGCGGATAAAAGCGCAGTGCACTGACATTCAGGCCAGCGCTTCTTTGGCGGCTTCTTCCGGAGTTAATCCATCAAAAAACAGATCGGTGAACCACTCTATCTGTTCTTCTATATGATCCTGAGCCTGGCTCACGGTGGCACCGCCAGCGACGAGGAAGCCTTCTACTTCAGTACACCAGGCTATCAATGCCTCGGTTTCCGGGTCTAAATCATTCTTTTTTGCCATGATGTTTCTTTCTTGCTTATAAATGCGTAAGCCGTATTTTAACTTGGCAGCGCGATGGAGGTGTTACCGCCGCATTAAATACCAGACAAGAGCTGCCAGATTATCAAGATATAACGCAGTGAGAGGGGATTTGGGTGACAGGTGCTGTGGAATATTTTTAGGCAAAGATATCATCACGGAGACCCAGAGAAATTCTTTCAAGCGAATGGCAGATGCAAGCAAAAAACGATAGGCACGGCCAGATGTTCGCGGCTGAAGCCGCTCCTACAAAATTTGCAAACCGAGCAGGCGCAAAGAATTTCTCTGTGCAAACTCTGTGTCTCTGTGTTGAGAGGTTTTAGAAACTACCGGCAAACTGATAACGCTTACCCGGATGCCACATCGTCACACAGGTAGCGATCATGTCGCGTGATCTGGTAGTTCTGTGTAGGACCAGACAGGCTTCTTTGGCTGAGATATGCAGCATCTCGGCGATCTGTTTAGGTGGCAGTACTGCCTCTATGCTGTAATCAACTCCTTGCAAGGGCGCGACTGCCACCAGGTATTCATTAGGCGTCATGGTGCTGAAGTCTTGTTGCAGGTATTCTGGAGTGACACTGGAGTTGACCCAGCGGTCTTCAACCTGTATCGCCACATCGTTCTCAAAATGGACGATGACGGAATGGAATAAGCTATGGCCCGCCTTGACCTGGAATTTTGCTGCCAGTTGCTCGCTCGCGATTTCTGCTTTTAACTCATGCAGTTCGCTGCGGTGAGTATGGCCGCGTGAGCGGATTTCTTCAGCGATGCTTTTGATTGCCACCAGCGTTGCCTGGTATTTTTGTTGTGCCACGTAAGTGCCTGAGCCCTGTATGCGCGTCAGGATTTGTTCGCTGGTGAGTTCGCGCACGGCGCGGTTGACCGTCATGCGCGAGACACCAAACTGGCTGGCCAGTGCTGTTTCGGCGGGGATGGCATCGCCTTCTTTCCACTTGCCTGACTGGATTTCCTGGAGCAGGGTATCTTTGATGACTTGAAACGCTGGGGTATCTGGCTTGCTGGGTTTCACAGTATGGCTGACATGGGAGTGATAGGTGTTTGCATTTTCTCATAGCATAGCGGTGATAGCGAATATATTGGCTGGTACTGACACTAAGTGTCACTTGGCGTCACTTACTATCCCTTAATCTCACTTCTTGCGCGGTGACGCAGAAAATTTACCGGCAATATCCAGCTCACGAAAACGCATGAGGATGAAATCGACAAACAGCCTGGTCTTGGCTGGCATCAGCTTGCTGCTGGCGTAGTAGAGGGAAATGGGGCCAATATCCGCATACCAGTTGGGTAACAGGCGTAGCAATGTGCCACTTTCCAGATAAGGCAATGCATGCAGCCTCGGCACCATGGCAACACCCAAATCCAGCAAGGCGGCACGGCACATGGCTTCTGGGTCATCCATGATGATGCGTGTCTTCAATTCCATGTGTGCTTCTTCACCCGCAGCATTGCGCAGCGTCCACGAGCGCAGCCTGCCACTTTGTGGCGAACGGCGCATGATGCCGTCCAGATGAACCAGATCTGCGGGTTTTGCTGGCATTTTGTGAGCCGCGATATAGGCTGGCGAAGCAACCGGTATGACATGAGCATGCCCGATTTCACGCGCAACAACACCCGGCACCAGTTCTATGCCACCGCCTATGGCAACATCAAAACCTTCAGCGATGATATCTACGCTGCGGTTGTCAAAATGCAGGTCGGGAATCACATCAGGGTAGGTATTAATAAAATCAGTCACCGCAGGCAAAACATAATCTCGCCCAAAGGCCAGTGCCAGGCTGATCTTTAATACGCCAGCGGGTTTGCCTGCGACATTTTCTACATTCGCCAGTGCAGCCTGTATGCTGTCCAGCCCGCCCTTGATCTGCGCCAGGAATACTTCTCCCGCCTCCGTCAGCATCAGACTGCGCGTACTGCGCTGGAACAGGCGTATGCCCAGCCGCGATTCCAGCTTGGCGACGTTCTTGCTGACAGCTGCCGGTGTCAAGCCCAGGTTACGGGCTGCCTGGGAAAAACTGCCCGCCTCAGCACTACGGACGAAAGATTCAATGCTTGCCAGTGTTTCCATGATTCCTTCTGCGTTCAGTCTTTGATTTTGATTATTAGCTTCAACCTACTTTCAACCTTTGGTTGAAAGTAATGTTATTGATTATGGACTACTTGTAATCATTTAAAAAGCACAAAATAGCTACATCCAATCACGGATTAAAGAAATTAAACCGAATCAAACTTAAGTAAGCCAACTACACAGGAGAACGACATGACACAAGCACTCAACACACAAGCACTCAACACACAAGCAAACACATCCAAAGCAAACCTGGCTGGTAAAACAGCACTGGTCACCGGTGGTTCACGCGGCATAGGGGCAGCCATTGCACGTAAGCTGGCAACAGATGGCGCTGCAGTTGCGATCACTTATTCCAGCAGTGCACAGCAGGCAGAACGACTGGTTGCGGATATACGCTCAACGGGCGGTAAGGCATTGGCTATCCGTGCTGATGCGCAAGATGCAGATGCCGTCAAACAGGCAGTGGCAAAAACGGTCGCAGAATTTGGCGGTCTCGATATCCTGGTCAACAATGCAGGGGCACTGGTCGCCGGTGGCATTGCAGATATCAGCATGGAGGATTATCAACGCCTGATAGCTGTCAACGTGACAGGCGTGTTTGTTGCCTCGCAAGAAGCGCAACGTCACATGAAAGAGGGTGGCCGCATCATCAATATAGGCAGTGTCAACAGTGATTATGTGCCAGTACCTGGCCTGTCACTATATGCACTGACCAAAGGCGCGGTAGCTTCTTTCACTCGCGGCCTGGCACGTGATCTGGGCGCACGTGGCATCACCGTCAATAATGTACAGCCCGGCCCGGTTGATACAGAAATGAATCCGGCCAATGGTGCTTTTGCCGACACCATGCGCAGCTACATGGCGACCGGAAAATATGGCACTGGCACACAGATCGCCAGCCTGGTTGCTTATCTGGCTAGTGAAGATGCAGCATTCATTACCGGTGCCAACCTCAAGGCAGACGGTGGCTTTGATGCCTGATATGCTTGATGCGGGCGGATAAAAAAATGCATGAATCAAAGAGCCGGATTGCGTGCAGGTTTGTGCAGCGCAGCCCGGCTTTTTTTGCGTGACAATATTGGCCGAATCCGGCGGGATATATACTGTCGCATTGCGTAAGATGCCGATGTTTTCTACCTGATTAACATTTGGAGTTTTCATGACAGCCACAAGCTTCAGTACATTCAAAGAATTGCACGAGGGCAGTACACCCTTGTTGTTACCCAATGCCTGGGATGCCGCCAGTGCTATCCTGTTTGAGCGTGATGGTGCCTCAGCGGTTGCCACATCCAGTGCCTCGCTGGCCTGGGCGCTGGGTTATGCGGACGGTGGTACCTTGCCACGTGATGAGTTGCTGGCAGCCGTACGACGCATCATGCGTGTTATCAAAGTACCTTTGTCCGTGGATATCGAAGATGGCTACAGCGACGATGCCGACGCCGTTGCTGACCTGGCAGCAGACCTGCAGCAGTATGGCGTGGCTGGTATCAATCTTGAAGATGGCGGTGGTACACCTGAATTGCTGGTCGCAAAAATCAAGGCCATCCGTAGTAAACTGGCTGGTGCCGGATTTTTCATCAACGCCAGGACAGATGTTTATCTGCGCGGATTGGCAAGTGGCGATGCTGCCATACAGATGGCGATTAGCCGTGCGCAAGCCTATCAGGCTGCCGGAGCCAGTGCAGCATTTTTGCCAGGGCTATGCGATGCTGAAACCATTTCTGCAATTGCACAGGCACTCGATATTCCGGTCAACATCATGGCTGTGCCAGGCATGCCAGAAATCAGCCAATTGTTCGCTGCTGGCTGTCGTCGTTTTTCGCTAGGGCCTGTGCCTTTCCAGCTTGCTTATCACCACGCCATAGAAGGTGTGCACCAGTTTTTGCATCAGGGGCAGACAGCTTCATTATTCAAACATGAGTTAAGCTATCCATCTATGAATGCGGCTTTGAATGTTGATGGCTGACATGTATTGCTAATACTTGGATAAGCAGATCATCCATGCAGGATGATCTGAAAAAAAATTCCTGAATTTGACTGGGTTTAATTCATGGCGTGAGCTGCAATACCCACGCTTCCCAGTCTCTTACCTGTTCACCGCCAAGCTGTCTGTAAAACTGTTTTGCATTGCTATTGTCTGGCAGCACATCCCATTTTAATCTGCCGCAGCCATGCTGCCTGGCATCGGCGATGACGGTTTCCATCAATGCCTTGCCTATGCCAAGCTGGCGTGCAGTTGCGCTGACATACAATTCTTTGAGTCGCCAGTCCGGGCGCAGGTCGTAGGTGAAAGCGACTTCGACCAGGATTGCATAGCCCAGCAAAGCCCCCGTTGGTGCCGCCGCCACATAGGCCCTGAATTGCGACCGTTCTGTATCCAGGCCACGTTCCAGTAAATCATCAGCGGTGACGCTAAATTCAGCGTGGTAGCCTTCAAAGGCTGCCAGTTCGCGCATCAGTTGTAACAAGGCTGTTGCGTCGCTGGCCAGAGCAGGGCGTACGCTGAATTCAGTTGCTCCTGCGCTCATGCCAGTTCAGTGACTTCTGTTGTCAGGCTGAAGCCTTCATCCAGCCAGCCTGTGACGCCGCCTATCATGATTTTGACGGGACGACCAAGCTGCGCCAGCCTGATCGCCGCCTTGGTTGCACCGTTGCAATGCGGGCCGGCGCAATAAGTCACAAACAGGGTATCAGCCGGATAGCTGGCCAGTTTGGACGCAATGATCTTGCCTCTGAGCAGGTTGATCGCGCCAGGTACGTGGCCTTTGGCATAAGACTCGGGGCTGCGCACGTCCAGCAAGACAAAATCGGCCTTGCCTTCAGACATGGCGTGGTGGGTATCCCAGCAATCTGTCTCAAAACGCAGGCTGTCTGCAAAATGGGCGATGGCTTCCTGGCTGCTGGCTGCGGCGACTTCAGTAACGACTGACATGTTTTTTGCCTTTCATGGGTGGGTTGACTATGTAGCTATTCTCGACTTTTTTAGCACGGGTAAATAGTGTCGTTAACGGCATGATCCAGTAATATCGCGCCAAAGTGGCGCATGACTAAATTTTTTGCACAGTCCTCTTATTATTCGCTTGCAAAAGTTGTATATACAACTTAAACTTTCTCTCAATGATTCAGCTTTGTCCGGTTTTGTGCATGTTTGCTGGTTTGACCGGATTCTTAAATTGGGCGGTACATCTGCGATTTTGCCGCTATCCTGTATTCACTGACTGATGGAGAGAGACTATGAACAACGATCCACGCTGGGATGCCAGCCGCGAAATCCACGCACCACGCGGCGCAGAAAAAACCTGCAAGACCTGGGTAGCTGAAGCGGCTTACCGCATGATCCAGAATAATCTTGACCCTGCAGTAGCAGAAAACCCAAAGCATCTGGTCGTCTATGGCGGCATAGGCCGCGCAGCCCGCAATTGGGAATGCTATGACCAGATACTGGCATCGTTGAAAGAACTGGGTGAAGATGAAACCCTGCTGATTCAATCTGGCAAACCGGTAGGCGTATTCAAGACGCACGAAGACGCACCTCGTGTGCTAATCGCCAATTCCAATCTCGTACCAAAATGGGCCAACTGGGAACATTTCAATGAACTCGACCGCAAGGGCCTGTTCATGTACGGCCAGATGACTGCCGGTAGCTGGATTTATATAGGCACGCAAGGCATCGTCCAGGGTACGTATGAAACCTTTGCCGAGGCTGGCCGCCAGCATTTCAATGGTGACTGGGGTGGCCGCTGGATATTGACTGCAGGCCTCGGTGGCATGGGTGGCGCACAACCTTTGGCTGCCAGCTTTGCCGGTGCAGTATCTCTCAATATCGAATGCCAGCAATCAAGCATAGACTTCCGCCTGCGTACGCGCTATGTCGATAAGCAAGCCAAAGATCTTGATGACGCCTTGGCACTCATCAAACATCATTGCGACCGTAAAGAAGCGGTGTCGATTGCCTTGCTCGGCAATGCTGCAGAAATCTTGCCAGAACTGGTCAAGCGCGCAAAAGCGGGTGGCATGAAACCTGATCTGGTAACGGATCAAACTTCTGCCCATGACCTCATCAATGGTTACCTGCCTATAGGCTGGACAGTGGCTGAATGGAAGGCTGCTCAACAAGACGTTGCTCAGCATGCCAAACTGACTGCCGATGCATCACAAGCCTGCGCTGTGCATGTACAAGCCATGCTGGATTTCCATGCCATGGGTATACCGACTGTTGATTATGGTAATAACATCCGCCAGGTGGCTTTTGACACTGGCGTCAAGAATGCCTTTGATTTCCCTGGCTTTGTACCTGCGTATATCCGTCCTTTGTTCTGCGACGGCAAAGGTCCGTTCCGCTGGGTAGCCTTGTCTGGCGACCCGGAAGATATCCGTAAGACCGATGCCAAGATCAAGGAACTGTTCCCTGAAAATAAAGGCGTACACAAATGGCTGGAGATGGCCGGTGAGCGCATTGCCTTCCAGGGTTTGCCTGCACGTATTTGCTGGCTGGGTCTGGGGGAGCGTCATATCGCTGGTCTGGCCTTCAATGAAATGGTCAAGAATGGCGAATTGAAAGCACCGATCGTCATTGGCCGTGATCATCTGGACACAGGCTCGGTCGCCAGCCCCAACCGTGAAACCGAAGGCATGCGCGATGGTACGGACGCAGTATCTGACTGGCCCTTGCTGAATGCATTGTTGAATACGGCAGGCGGTGCCAGCTGGGTATCGCTGCATCATGGCGGTGGTGTGGGCATGGGTTACTCTCAACATTCGGGCATGGTCATCGTTGCTGATGGTACCGAAGCTGCCGCTAAACGTCTGGCGCGTGTGCTGGTCAATGACTGCGGTTCTGGCGTCATGCGTCATGCGGATGCTGGATATGAGCAGGCTGTTGTATGTGCTGAACGTGAGGGTTTGAATTTACCTATGATTAAGGGTACTGCCAAGTAAGCTGATTTTATTTATCGCGAGAATAGTAATTTGCTTTTATATTCCCTCCCCTTCAAGGGGAGGGCTAGGGTGGGGATGGGTTTCGGTTGATCATTACAAATCTGAATTGCTGAAGAAGCCCATCCCCACCCCAACCTTCCCCTTGAAGGGGAAGGAGTAGATTGCCCTCCGATTTTGACCATGCAAATTATTTAAAGTATTCAGGAAAAAACATGAGTAATCATTTTGAAATTCAACCCGGTCAATTCACGCTGAGCGACCTGCGTGCTATCTGGACCAAATCCCAGCCGTTGAAGCTGGCAGAGTCCGCCTATGCAGCCATCAATGCCGCTTCCGCCACGATAGATAAAATCGTGGCAAAAGGTGATGCGGCCTACGGCATCAATACCGGTTTCGGCAAACTGGCGAAGACCCGTATCCCTGACGACCAGCTGGAACTCTTGCAGCGCAATCTCATCCTTTCGCATTCCGTTGGCTCTGGCGAATTCATTTCTGATGAAATTGTGCGTCTGATCCTGGCGATGAAGATCGCCAGTCTGGCGCGTGGCTTTTCCGGCATACGCGCGTCTGTGATCGATAGCATGATTGCCATGTATAACGCAGGCATCATGCCGACTATCCCGGTCAAGGGTTCGGTGGGTGCATCCGGTGATCTGGCACCTTTGTCGCATATGACCCTGGCTATGCTGGGTGAGGGCGATGCGCGCGTCAATGGCAAACTGGTGCCAGCCAAAGAGGCACTGGCTGCTGCCGGTATCAAGCCTGTTGTCTTGGCAGCAAAGGAAGGTCTGGCACTCATCAACGGTACGCAAGTATCGACAGCGCTGGCCTTGAATGGTCTGTTCCTGGCAGAGCGCTTGCTGGAAGCAGGTACCATTACCGGCTCCTTGTCGGTCGATGCTGCCAAGGGCAGTGATGCACCGTTTGATGCGCGCATCCATAGCAGCCGTGGTCAGCCTGGTCAAATCGCGACAGCACAGATTTATCGCAGCCTGCTGGAAGGCAGTGAAATCCGCCAGTCCCATCTCGTCAATGATGAGCGCGTGCAAGATCCATATTGCCTGCGTTGCCAGCCGCAAGTCATGGGTGCCTGCCTCGACATCATCAATAATGCAGCACGCACTTTGCTGATAGAAGCGAATGCCGTGACGGATAATCCATTAGTGTTCGTGGAAACCGGTGAAGTTATCTCTGGCGGTAACTTCCATGCAGAGCCTGTGGCTTTCGCGGCAGATACCCTGGCGCTGGCGATAGCAGAAATTGGTTCCATCTCTGAACGCCGCATCGCCTTGCTGATCGATTCATCGATCTCTGGCCTGCCACCTTTCCTGGTGCCATCGTCCGGCTTGAATTCTGGCTTCATGATCGCCCATGTGACGGCAGCGGCGCTGGCTTCTGAAAACAAATCACATGCTCATCCATCCAGTGTGGACAGTATCCCGACTTCTGCGAATCAGGAAGACCATGTCAGTATGGCGACTTACGGAGCACGCCGTTTGCATGAAATGGCACACAACACGGCGACCATCGTTGGCATAGAATTGCTGGCTGCTGCACAGGGCGTCGATTTCCATGCGCCTTTGCAAACATCGGCGATGTTGAAGCAAGTCCACACGCTCTTGCGCGAAAAAGTGGCTTTCTATGATAAAGACAGGTTCTTCGCCCCTGATATAGAGGCAGCAAAAGCGCTGGTCGTTGAAGGCCATCTGAGCGCTCAATGCCAGCAGTTGTATCAAAATCTGTATTTGGCCTGATTCTGCTTGAACCTGAGCAGTTTGTATTAAGATAATGGCTCTCTCATCTGGGAGGGCCATTTTTGTATTTTGTTGAAAGCTTTTGATACCCATGCGTAAGTGGACAAGATTAGACTATCAAACCATGCCGTGGAAAAATGGCGGCGGCAGCACGACTGAGCTGGCGATATTTCCAACAGATGCCAGCCTCGATCATTTCGTCTGGCGTTTGAGTACGGCGGAAGTCAGCAGCAATGGCCCGTTTTCGCATTTTTCCCAGATAGACAGGACGCTGGCGATTTTATCGGGCGAAGGCTTGATACTGCATAGCGATAGCGAACAGGTTCATGGTCAAAGTGTTTTTCTCAAGCAAGACAGCCTGCCGCATCAGTTCAAAGGTGAAACACCTATCAATGCTGAACTCTTGCATGGCACCGTGCTGGACCTGAATATGATGACACGGCGCGATGTCTGCACCCATCACATGCAAAGGCTGGAAGCTGGCAAGCATTTCATCGAAGCCAATGATGCCCAGCAGCTTTTGCTATTCTGCGCCAAAGGCAGTGCCCGTCTGGCGACAGGCGAGACTTTGCAAGACTATGATTGCTGTCTGTTTGAAGAAGAGCATGAGCATCAGGGTATACGCCTGAACCTGCACGCTGACGAGTGCGCGGTACTGTATCTGATACGCATACAATTTTTGAGCATGGGTGACAGCTGATGACTACTACAGCTTTCTCCTGGGACAGTCTGTGGGCTAATGTCCACCTGGCCTGCATGACAGATGGCTATGGCGAAATCAGGGATGCCGCCATCGCCGTCAAGGATGGCAAGATCGCCTGGCTGGGCAAGCAAAGTGAATTGCCTGCCGGGTATGTCGCCGCCAAAACCCATGATGGCAAGGGTTGCTGGCTGACACCTGGCCTCATCGATTGCCACACCCATCTGGTGTATGCCGGTAACCGCAGCAATGAATTTGAAGCGCGCCTGAACGGCGTCGCCTATGAAGAAATCGCCAGGCAGGGCGGCGGTATCAATGCCACTGTGCGTGCCACCCGTGCTGCGAGTGAAGATGAGTTGCTGGCAGCAACACTGTCACGCCTGCATGCGATGCTGGCCGAAGGCGTTACTACGCTGGAGATCAAGTCTGGCTATGGCCTGGATCTGGAAACCGAGGCCCGCATTCTGCGCGTAGCCAGACGCATAGGGCGTGAATTTCCGGTACGAGTCAAAACCACGTTTTTGGGGGCACATGCCTTGCCGCCAGAATATGCAGGCAGGGCTGATGATTACATCAAGCTGGTTTGCGAGCAGATGTTGCCAGCTTTGGTGGCTGAAGGTCTGGTCGATGCCGTTGATGTGTTCTGTGAAAAAATAGGGTTCACGCCAGCACAAACAGAGCTGGTGTTCCAGGCAGCACAAGCGCATGGCTTGCCAGTCAAGCTGCATGCTGAACAATTATCGGATCAGGGCGGTGCCGCTTTGACGGCGCAATATAAAGGTCTGTCTGCCGATCATCTGGAATATTTGTCGGACGAGGGCATAGCAGCGATGGCAGCCAGCGGCACGGTAGCTGTGTTGTTACCAGGGGCGTTTTACTTTTTGCGCGAAACCAAATACCCGCCATTGGCTGCCATGCGTGTGGCTGGCGTGCCAATTGCGCTGGCAACGGACTGCAATCCGGGTACTTCGCCAATGACTTCGCTGTTATTGACCATGAACATGGCTTGCACCCTGTTCCGCATGACACCGCTGGAAGCACTGCAAGGCATTACTTGCCATGCGGCGCGAGCCCTTGGTTTGAGTGAAGAAACGGGCAGTCTGGTAATAGGCAAAGCGGCCGATTTCGCGCTGTGGGATATCGCCAGACCGGCAGACATGGCGTATCACATCGCGGGTAACCCCTCGCAAGCTAAAGTGTTCGCAGGTAAGTTATTAGCCTGATGATGTCTGAATTTCTTTGCTGATTGACATTCTTTAACCCCGCTCAGGCGGGGTTTTCTTTTGATCGCTGTCGTTGAAGACTATAATCTTATTCAGCCATACACAAACGCACCAGAACCTACCATGACAACAATAAAACAAAAAATCACCAATGCAAACCAACGCTGGCATCTGGGGCGTTGGGCGGCAGGACTGGCTGGCCTGGTACTTTTATTGGCCGCCCTGAGCTGGGCTTTTTTGCCGGGTGTCGTCAAACGTATCGCTGCTGAACAAGTGCAACAACAGATAGGCCGCAAGCTGGATATGACGGATATCCGTTTTTCCCCCTTCAAATTGGCGCTGACGATAGAAGGTTTGACCCTGTATGAGGCTGACCAGCGCACAGCGGCAGTCAAGGTTAAGGAGCTGGTACTGAATCTGTCGCTGGCATCGGTGTTTCGCCAAGCACTGATCGTCGATGAAGTCAAACTCACCGAGCCTTATGTGCATATTATCCGCACACCAGGTGAAGGCTATGGTCGCTACAATTTCAGCGATATCCTGGAAAAAATTGCCGCCATGCCCAAGAGTGAATCGACGGCACGCTTTTCGCTGGCGAATCTGCAGCTTGCCGGTGGCCGTATAGAAATAGACGACAAGGTCGTCAATGAACAGTTCAAGATAGAAGCACTGCAAATCGGCGTGCCCTTTGTGTCCAACTTCCCTAATCAGGTTGAGAGTTTTGTAGAACCCCTGTTGTCTGCCAAGGTCAATGGTGCAAACTTTGTGCTCAAGGGCAGGGCAAGGCCATTCACGAATAGCCTGGATACTTCACTCGCGATTGATTTGGATAAGCTGGATCTTACACAATATCTACCCTATGTACCCGTAGCTTTACCTGTGCAAATCCAGAACGCAAAACTATCTACCAAACTGGATTTGATTTTCAGCCGCAAGAATGCCCATGCAGAATTGCTGCTGGCAGGTGATGTGCATCTGGATGAGCTGCATATCTACGATAAGGCCGATGCACCATTGCTGAAGCTGGGCAGCTTGCATGCTCAAATCAAGCAAGTGAATGTCATGACAGCGGCAGCCAGCATTAGCAAACTGGAACTGTCTTCGCCAGAAATCTGGCTGGATATCAATCAGCAGGGACAATTGAATTGGGCCAGCTTGGCTGCCCCGACTAGCCCAGCCAAAGATGGCAAAGCAAATAACAAGAATACGGCAGTGCCAGCAGTGGCAAGCGCCTCTGCTTCTGCATCGTCTTCAGCAGCGAACGTGGCAAAACCTGTCACAGTCTTGCAGCAACTGGCAGAGTTGCAATTGTCAAAAGGGATAGTGCATTTCCGTGACGCCAAGCATGCCAACCCCGCACAGACCGTCAATCTCAAGGAGATCAGCTTTAGCGCACATGGACTGTCATCTTCAGCCGATGCCAAAGCTGCGCCTTTCAAGCTTGCACTGAGTGGCGAAAATGACGAGAGCCTGAAACTGGAGGGCGAGATGCAAGCCCTGGCTGGCACGCTCAAAGCGCAACTGGCTTTAAGCTCCTGGTCACTGGCTACTTACCAGCCTTTGCTGAGCAATTATCTGCTCGCGAGTGTCAGCGGGAAGTTTGATGTGAATGCACAATTGCAAGTGCAAAAAGGCCTTGTGCAAGTCGATGATCTGGGGATGAAGCTCAGTCAGTTTGCCATCAAGCCCAAGTCTGCTGATGATGGTATTTTCAACCTGAAAGCTTTGGCAATAGACAAGCTGACCCTGAACATGGAAAGCAGGCAAATCAATATAGGCAGTATATTGTTTGATAGTCTGGTGACCGATGTATTGCGCGATGAACAAGCGGTATTGAATTTTAAAAAATGGTTTAAATCTGGTGCTGGCACAAATCAGGCCGCACCTGAAGTTGCTGGCGGCAATGCGGCCAGCACCGCAACTGCTCCGGCATGGAAAGTCAATTTGGCCAGTCTGGATTTCAAGGATAGTGCTGTCAGCTTCAATGATAAATCCATGTCGCCAGAGGTAAAAATTAGACTTGATGGTTTTAACCTGCATGCAGAAAAACTCAGCAGCGATATGTCGCAGGCTGTCAAAATGACTCTGCAGACCAATATAGGTAAAAAGTCGAAACTGATTCTTGATGCAACCGCATCCAGCCAGTTAAAAAATATCAGCATGAATATGGATGGACAGGGTTTGCCTGTTTCGGCATTGTTTCCCTATGTATCACCGTACGTGAATGCTGCGCTGACACGTGGTAGGGCAGATATCAAGGGTAAATTGAACCTTACCAATGTCCTCGATAGCAGCAGGCAGATCAATTATGAAGGCATGCTGGCATTGAACGATTTTCACCTGCTGGAAAATGGTGCGGAAGAAGATTTCCTCGAATGGAAAAACATTTCCATGGATGGCATCAGTGCCCAGATTGGCGGCGACAAACAATTGGTCACCCTGAAAAAACTCGCACTCAATGATTTTTATGCACGTGCCATTTTGTCTGCCAAGGGCAAGTTGAATATACAAACCATACTCAGCACCAAGAAAGCAGATGCAGAAGAAGCTGAAGCAACTGCTCAGGCAACTCAGGCAGATGATGCTGCCAAAGCTGTTACCAGCAAAACTGCGACATCGACTATCGTTACCGTACCCTTGCCGGCTAAGGTAGAAAAAGCCAATCCGCTTGCTATACGTATAGCGCAGACCACGCTCAAGGGCGGTAATATCAATTTCACCGACAATTTCGTCAAACCGAATTACACCGCCAATCTGACGGGTGTTGCCGGTACCATAGGTGCGATAGCCTCGGACAATCCTCAGCCTGCAAGCATAGAACTGACAGGCAAGGTGGATGATGATGCACCACTGCTCATATCTGGTGCTTTGAATCCTTTGTCCAATCCGATTTTCATGGATGTGAAGGCCAGCGCAAACGGTCTGGAACTGACACGGCTGACGCCTTATGCGGCCAAGTATGCAGGTTATGTCATAGAAAAGGGCAAGCTGTCGATGCAGGTGTCTTACCGCATAGAGAACCAGCAATTGCAGGCAGAAAATGATGTGCGCCTTGATCAACTGACTTTTGGCGAAAAAGTGGATAGCCCAACCGCGACCAAATTGCCCGTCATGCTGGCCGTGGCCCTGTTACGCGACAACCAGGGCAGGATAAATATTAATTTACCGATTACCGGTTCCCTGTCTGATCCGCAGTTTTCAGTCGGTGGCATTATCTTCAAGGTTTTCATGAACGTGATTACCAAGGCCGTGACTTCGCCATTCGCTTTGCTGGGTTCCATGTTTGGTGGCGGTGAGGAGCTTGCTTACACCGAGTTCTTGCCAGGTCAAACCAGCCTGACTCCCGAGGCAACAGCCAAGCTTGATAATCTGGCGAAGGCACTTAAAAACCGCAGTGCCTTGAAGCTGGACATCATAGGCCGGGTAGAGCCAGCGACTGACAGTGACGGCATACGCCAGATATTGTTGCTGCAAAAAATGCGCGAATTGAAATGGAAAAACGTACATCAAAAAGACCGCACGATCAAGAAAGAAGACATCGTCATTACAGAAGCTGAAAAAGCCAAGTATGTAGAAGAAGTCTATCAGGCAGAAAAATTCACCAAGCCACGCAATGCGATTGGTCTGGCCAAAACCCTGCCAACGGCAGAAGCCGAGAAAATGATACTCGCTAATACCCAGGTCACGCCGGATGCCTTGCGCAGCCTGGCGCAAAAACGTGCCGATAATGTACGTGATTATCTGGAAGATGTGTCTGGCATTGAACGCGAAAGATTATTCCTGATTGCTCCGAGGCTCAATGCCGATGGCATCAAAGACAAGGGCAGTCCGACCCGGGTGGATTTTTCGCTGAAATAACTTTAGATAGCCTAAACCAGATGAGGGCAGCGCGAAGGGATTGTCTGCTGTAATGAGGCGGCGCGTTGATGCTGTCGCAGCATTGCTACATGAGCTCTGCTGCACCCCTGTTACAGCGCTGCGCCCTTCGCTGCTCGCTTGTATGTACTACCCTTTTTCCAGACTGGCATCAAGGTATCGTTAGCCACCGCATAACCCAGATTCAAGGTAAATTGCGCCTGTTGTAGCATGCCGCTTAAATCCCATGCCGGGTTATAGCGATCGCGCGGCGTATGGTAGTCTTTTTTAAACGCTTTCATTTGTGCAGCCTCTTGTTCTGCATCGTGATCGAAGGCAAATGATCCATCACCAGAAAACACGGCAGAACCGACATTAAACGCCGGAACACCGGCCCGCACAAAATTGAAATGATCGGCGCGAAAGAAGGCACCTCCTAAATCGGCAACGGGTGGTGCAATACGCAGGCCCATTTTTTTGGCAACGGACGTTGCAGTATTAAACAGGCTGCTGTACTCACTGCCTGCGACGCCGATGTCCTGGGTTTTGCCGACAAAATTCATGCTGTCCAGGTTGAGATCAGCCGCGGTGTTTGCCAGTGGCCACAATGGGTGCTGAACGTAAAATGCGCTGCCAAGCAAACCCTGTTCCTCTGCCGCAGGCCATAAGAAAATCTGCGTGCGTTTAGTTGGATGTGCCACCGCAGCTTGTGCCATGGCCAGCAATGCCGCTGCACCGGAAGCATTATCTACGGCACCATTCCAGATTTGTGCGGGTTTACCGGGTTCTTGCACTATGCCCAGATGATCCCAGTGTGCGGAATACAGTACTGCCTGTTCCTTCAGTCTTGCATCCTTGCCGGGTACCATGCCAATGATATTTTGTTGCTCCACTTTACGCACGCTACTGCGCAATGTGACATGTATCCTGGCATCCAGAGCAACAGGTTTAAATTCACGGGTTTCGGCTTGTGCGCGCAGCGTATCCAGGTCTTGTCCAGCCGCAGCGAACAGGGCTTTGGCAGTATCTTCCTGTAGCCAGCCTTCCAGCGCATTGCCCTTATTGTCATCGCTGCCAAGACTAAAGCGTTCGTGGCTAAACGATGTTTGTGGCACGTTCCAGGCGTAACTTGCTGATGGCGTAGTGTGTATCATTAAAACACCCGCAGCACCTTGCCTTGCCGCTTCTTCAAACTTGTAAGTCCAGCGGCCATGATATGTGAGTGCCTTTCCTGCAAAACGATTTGGTTCTGCCACGGTCGGTTGGGGATCGTTGACCATCATGATCAGCAATTTGCCTTTCAGATCGACGCCTTTGAAATCATCCCAGCGTTCTTCTGGTGCGCGCACACCATAGCCGACAAATACCAGTGGAGCATTGAAGTCATTGTCGGCTTTGCCGTTGGAAGAACCATACACAATCTCAGCACCCAGGGCTGGCGAGAGGGTAGCTTTATTTGTTTCAAAACGCAGTTTACTGCTGCTAAGTGTCTGGCTGCCAATCAGTGTTACCGTTTGTCTATAGCCGTTTGCGCCCGGTAAGGGCACCAGACCCATGGCTGCTGCCTGGGCTTCCAGATAGCGTACGGCGAGATCGCCACCGCGTTGTCCGGTGCCACGTCCTTCCAGCAAGTCGTCAGATAAAAATGACAGATGCGCTCGTAAAGGAGCTTCTTGTACTCGTTGTGCCTGGACGGGATGATGGTACAGCGCAAAATGTAAAGCTATGCCGGATATGGCGATAGACGCAAGGCGCATCAGTACTCCTGTGAATTCTATAAATTGATTTGATTTGGCTTGATTTGCGCCAGATCATATTACAAAGCAGGTGCTTTTTTCTTTGTTTTAGATATTAATGATCTATGAAAACAGGGAAACAGCCATGCCCTCCAATTACTTGTCTTGCAGCAATGATAATCTTGATTGCTTGATGCACAAGTGAACAATTATTTCAAAAATACATTTTCTTTGGAGGTAAAAGGCGGATTTAAGTCCTGACTTGTTGTCGATGGCTCGGAGTATGATGATTATTCTGATAATGGACAGGATTTATTGTTGTTTTGTGAGTAATCTTGATTTATCCTGAGATCATCTGTTTTATCTATCGCAATAAGGAGTAGTAATGACTTCTGCAACGCTCGCCAGCATTTTGTATGTTGAAGACGATGCTGATATACAAACCGTGGCTCAAATTGCTTTGGAAGTTGTCGGTGGTTTCAGTTTAAAAACCTGTAGTTCAGGTGCGCAGGCCATTGCCGAAGTCAATGCTGGCTTTGTCCCTGATTTGCTGTTGCTGGACGTCATGATGCCGAATATGGATGGCCCGACCACCCTGGCAGAACTACGTAAATTGCCAGGCACCGCCTCCACGCCCGTGATCTTCATGACTGCCAAGGTGCAGTCATCCGAAATGGATTTTTATAAGTCACTGGGCGCCATAGGCGTCATTGCAAAACCTTTTGACCCTATGGAGTTATCGACTCAGGTGCGAGGTTTATGGCAGGAGAAGGCTTAAATGTCTGACAAAAATGATAGCCTGCAAGAAAAATTGCTTGCTCTCGAGGCAATTTTTCTGCAAAAACTGCCATCAAAGTTTGAAGAGATAACCAGTACCTTGCAAAAGCTTGTTGAGCGCCCGGATGACAAGGAATCCATGGTTGTCCTGCACCGTCACCTGCACACCATGGCAGGTTCGGCCGGTACTTTTGGTTTTGCTGATATAGGCACGCAGGCCAGGGTATTTGAATCTACCTTGAAACCGCATCTTGAAGGAAAAGTCTGGGACCCGGCAGAGTTACAAGCCTATTCGGAAGAAGTTAACCGCTATTTTGAATACGCCCTGAAGCATGACACCAAGCCAGTCAATGGTGTGGCAGAGAGCGTGCAGGAAGAGGAGCGTGAGCTCAGCGACCCACACCTGATCTATCTGGTGGATGAGGATGAAGCGCAAAATCAGGAAATTACTACGCAGCTTGAGCATTTCGGCTATGAAGTGGTGCGCATCAATCACCTGGCTGCACTGGCAAAGGCGGTGGCTACCCGCAGACCGCATGTCATCGTCATAGAGCTGAGTTTCCCAGAAGGTAAGGTCGCTGGTGCTGAAGAAATATCGCGCATCAAGCAGATAGAGCGTTTCCGCATTCCCACCGTGTTTGTGTCCCGTTCCAGCAGCTTTGATTCGCGTTTATTGGCCGTGCGCGCCAGTGGTGATGGTTATTTCACCAAGCCCGTCGATGTTGTTGCGTTGACTGAACGTATAGAATCCCTGCTGCAACTCGATGAAAACAAAGGTTATCGCGTACTCATCATTGATGATGACGCCGTGACTTCCAAGTTTTACGGCGCGATCCTGCGTGATGCTGGCATGAATGTTTATCTGCTCAATGACCCTACGCAGATATTGACGGTGATGACAGATTTTCGTCCTGAATTGCTGCTCATGGATATTTATATGCCAGTCTGCAGTGGTGTTGAGCTCTCGCGCCTGATACGGCAAGATAATTCTTATGTCGATGTGCCCATCGTATTTCTGTCCAGTGAAGCAGATCTCAGCAAGCAGCTTGATGCTGTCAGGGCGGGGGCGGATGATTTCATTACCAAGCCGGTAGCGCCTGAATACCTGAAATCTTCGATTGCTTCCAGAGCTGAGCGTTACCGCTCCTTGCGCGCATTGATCATGCGTGATGGCCTGACAGGCTTGTTCAATCATACGGCGATCAAGGAACAACTGGCATCCGAGATTTCTCAGGCGGGCCGCACTGGTTCGCCGTTGGCCCTGGCGATGATAGACCTGGATAATTTTAAAACGATCAATGACACTTACGGCCATCCCGCTGGTGACCAGGTCTTGCGGACCCTGGCAAGACTGTTGCGCCAGCGCTTGCGCCGCAGCGATATCGTTGGCCGTTATGGTGGCGAAGAGTTTGCCGTGATTTTCCCGGACACTAATGCCACCACGGCGCGCCGCGTTCTTGATCAGGTCAGGCTGGCCTTCACCAAGATACAGCAGCACTGCGAGGGCGGACATTTCTCGGTCAGTTTTTCTGGCGGCGTGGCCGATCTTGAGGCTACGCTTGATGCTGATGAATTATTTGATATTGCCGATGCCGCCATGTATGTGTCGAAGCAGGAAGGTCGCAACCGCATCAGTCTGGCCTGAACTCAGCTACTGAGCAGGAAGTAAAACAGGCTGCCTTGGAGGCAAACTCCGTGGCAGCCTGTTTTTTTACGGCACAGTTTTGTATTTGCTTTGTTTCTTATGCTTACATATTGAAAAAGCAAGTGCAGACAAAGTTCGGTGTACACTGGAGCATCTTTACTGTTGTTCAGGTTGCTTAGTGTTTTCAAAATTACTTCTCGGCAATTCGACTCTGGCTGCCATGTTGATGCTCTACCTGCTGCTGGCGTTTGCGAGTGTTGGTGTAGGCAGGCATAGCTCGCCCGAAAGCCAGTTGCGCAAACAGGTGAATGCATGGTGGTTTATCTTCCCCGTGGTCAGTCTGAGCCTGTTTTTATATCCGCTGGGGCCACTGCTGATGGCCTTGCTTATCGTATTGCTGGCAGTGCGTGAATTATCCTTGCACTACACTGGCCCCCGTTGGCGTTTCTTGTTGTCATGCTTTGTTCTGCTAGTTTTGCAGGTGGGTTTGCAATATGTGGATAGCTTTGATGCTGGCCTGATCTTGCCTGGTTTATTGTGTTTGCAAGCCCTGCAGTTTTTTATCTGGCGACAACGCAATCATTTACTGCTCATGCTGTTTTTGCTGCTTTGCTACGGCCTGAGCTTCATGCTGGATTTATTGACCTTGCCATTTTCAAATGAAGTCAGACTGGCCTGGTTTTTCTATCTTTTTGTGGTAACTGCACTCAATGATATTGCCCAGTTCGTCAGTGGCAAAATTTTTGGCAAACAAACCATCGCACCCACCATCAGCCCGAATAAAACTGTACAGGGTTTGATCGGCGGTGTCGTGATTTCCATGTTTGTATCCCTTGGCCTTGGCATTTATTTGCATCTGGCCAACCCCGGTTATTTACTGCTGATGGGTATCTTGCTGTCGCTCGGCGGCTTTGCCGGTGACCTGATTTTTTCAGCAGCCAAGCGCTATCTGAAGATCAAGGATTTTTCTGAACTGATACCCGGACATGGCGGCATACTGGACAGGGTGGATAGCCTGGTCCTGACAGCACCTTTGCTGTATCTGGGATTGTTATTTTGAAGT
Source organism: Undibacterium sp. TC9W (assembly GCF_049339865.1). Classification (NCBI taxonomy): domain Bacteria; kingdom Pseudomonadati; phylum Pseudomonadota; class Betaproteobacteria; order Burkholderiales; family Oxalobacteraceae; genus Undibacterium; species Undibacterium sp. TC9W. Next base: position 218,231 of record NZ_JBMPPJ010000007.1, read on the forward strand.
AAAGAATTTAATAAGGATTATGCATGACAACAGAATTGCAAACAAAATGGCTGTGCAGTGAATCTGGCTTCGATAGCCATGACAGTACCCGTTTGTTTTATCGCATCTGGCAACCGCTGGCGATTCCTGCAGGCCAGCCACAAAAAGCCCTGATATTTTTACACCGCGGCCATGAGCATTCTGGACGTATAGGGCCGCTGGTCGAGCAATTTGGTTTTACCCAGGACTGGGCTTTTGCCTGGGACGCGCGTGGCCACGGTAATTCACCGGGAGAGCGTGGTGATGCACCTGATTTCCAAACCATGGTGCGCGATTTTGACAGCTTCATCAATCATATCCATCAAAGCTACGGTATCGCCAAAGAAGACATGCTCATTGTGGCAAATAGTGTAGGGGCTGTGATTGCCGCTACCTGGCTGCACGATTATGCACCGCGTGTGCGTGGTGTAGTCATGGCGGCTGCAGCATTTGATATCAATCTGTATGTGCCGTTGGCTAAACCGGCGCTGCGTTTTGCCACCTGCTTCAAGCCTGACTTGTTTGTCACCAGCTATATACGCTCATCCATGCTCACGCATTCTGCTGAACAAGCCAAAGCCTATGATGCCGACCCGCTGATTACCAAGAATATATCTGCAAGGGTTTTGCTGGACCTGGCCGATACTGCCAAGCGCGTAGTGCAGGACGCCCAGGCGATAGACGCACCAGTGTTGATGCTGGTGGCTGACAAGGATTACGTCGTCAAACAGGCACCGCAAAAGCAATTTTTTGAAAGCATCTCATCTACGCTGAAACGCTATGTCCTTATAGAAAATTGCCATCATGCGATTTTTTATGAGAGCGAAAACCAGGTGCAGCAAGCCATACAGGCCGCCAAGGATTTCATCAATGAATGTTATGCCAAAGAGCTATTGCCCTTGCCGCATTACTTCAAGGCAGATACCTTAAGCCAGAGTGCGCGCCAATACCAGGCACTGCAACAAGGCAAATTGGGTGGTGCGTTGGAAAACGCTTTTTACGGCATGCAAAAATTCATGCTCGGTCACTTGGGCAGGCTCAGCAATGGCATGACGATAGGTTTGCAACATGGTTTTGATTCCGGCGCATCACTCGATTATGTTTATCGCAACCAGGCAGGTGGCCGTTTGCTGATAGGCGGCATGATAGACCGTGGTTATCTGGATGCGATAGGCTGGCGCGGCATACGCCAGCGCAAGGCGCAAATGCAGCAGACTTTGTCTGACCTGATACAGCAATACCCGGCAGACCAGCCTGTGCGCATACTTGATATTGCTGCTGGTGGCGGTCGCTATGTGCTGGAAACCATCAAGCGCTTCCAGAGCCGCAATATAGAAATCAACCTGCGCGACTTTGAACAGACCAATCTGGATCAGGCCAAATTGCTGGCAGAACGTTTACAGTTGAAAAACAAGATCAACTATCAATGCCGCGATGCCTTTGCCGCAACCAGTTACCCGGCAGAAGAAGATGCCTATGAGATCGTCATCGTCTCTGGCTTGTATGAACTGTTCAGCGACAATGTACTGGTATTGGCGTCGCTGCGCGGCATACAGCAGCAATTGAAAATTGGCGGGCATCTGGTTTACACCGGCCAGCCATGGCACCCGCAGTTATTGATGATCGCCAAGACCCTCAATAGTCATAGGGGCCAGTCATGGCAAATGCGCCCACGTCCACAGGCAGAGATGGATGCCCTGGTCGCCAGCATAGGTTGCAAAAAAATTGCTACCCAACTCGGTATAGCGGGGATATTTACGGTGTCGGTGGCTCAGCGTGATGCGGCAGTGCCCGTTTTATCCGATTGAACAAGGTCCAGAACAAGAGTAGCAGGACGATGATCAGCACGGCATTCAGCCAGACTGCCGGTAGCTGAAACGCCACCAGCAAAGCCAGCAAACCAAAAGCAAAAGCGCGGTCGCTTTTGCCCATGGGTCCATCAAAGCGACGTTTTGAACCTGCCAATAAGGCTGCAACGCCTGCAAACTCTGTCAACAGTGCCAGCATGGCTACCGCAATCAGCAAAGGCACTTGTATCCCCGTTACCAAAGCAAAAGGCAAGACCAGGGCGGCATCTGAAACCTGATCGCCAATTTCATTGAGAATCGCGCCAAAGGCAGTTTTTTGCTGGGTGAAGTTGGCCAGCATGCCATCTATCGCATTCAGCGCCATGCGCACGAACATAAAGACCGGCAGGCCCAGCCACAGGCTTCTATTCTGCGGATAACAAGCCAGCGCAATGCCATAGGCGATGGATAAAACCATCGCCAGCAAAGTCACCTGATTTGGTGTGATATGTCGTTTCGCCAGGCCCGCCAGCAAAGGTTGCAGCAATTGCTGGAAGCGCGGCTTCAGTTGGTAGATAGAAAAACTCATGACTTACGGTGTGTTCCTGGTGATGTTCCTTGTGACATATACAGTTTGGCCAGCAATATACATCGGCTGTAACCCATGGCGCAATGCAGGTAAACTGTTTTGCCCGATTCAATTTCCTGGCGCATGTATTGCAAAATTTCATCGCTTACCTGTTTGCCCGGCTTGAGCAGATCGAGCAGAGGGAAATGTCTATAAGCGTGCTTGCGCAAGGCAGGTGTTTCGCTGAGTTCATTCGCCAGATCGATGATGCTGCAATCTCGCGGCAGTTGTTTTGCCTCCCGGCTACTAAGGCGGCGCCCCACCCATAGTCGATCTGTCAATTTGATGATGACGGGTTTGCGCCTCTCACGCCAGACAACGGCCAGCCAGGTAAGCTGGTAACCGAGCAAATAAGGTGCATACATGACCCATATCCACCACGGATATTGCCCCTGTTTTTTATGCAGGAAGTAAACATCGTTACGATAATAAGCCAGGCTGACCAGGGCGAGACTGCATGCTATGTAGAAAGCCAGCCAGCTATGGGCAAAGATGAAGCCAGTGATAAAAAATACGCTGGCAAATATCAGGTAATAAAACGCCACATGCGGTTCTGCTCTTTTCGGTTTGATAAAGACGAGGCAAAACAATCCCAGTAAGCTGCCGCCAAGCACATCCAGCAAATGGTGTTGATAAGTGAATACCGTCGAGGCAGCTGTGAGAAGTAACCATGTAGCCAGCGCCATGCGCAGCGATCTTGGGTGGACATGCTCGCGCAATGCGCTCCAGAATAACAGGCAGTAAGCAACATGCAGCGAAGGTAATTGATTATACGGTTTATCCAGTAGTGCCAGATATTCATATAGATATGCACACCATGTAGAGGAGATGGCAGGTCTGGGCCAGCTGAATTGCAGAGGGTAGAGCACGAAGATAAAGGCTGCAATGACGGTTGCCAGTAACAGGCGCTGGCTGAGCAGGCGTAATTGATCCTGGCTGCGCACTACAAAGAATGTCAGGCAAAAAAATAGGCCTGAACTGAGGTAGGGCAGTATCATCCATTGCAAAAACGGGATGCCAGCCTCAAATGACAGGGCAGCGTGCCTTATCACTCCTTGCTGCTGCGCCAGCATATTGGCGGCCAGATAGCACAAGCCAAATGCCAGGGAATTCAGCAACCAGTGACGCAAGCGGTGTTGCACAGTTGCAGGAGTGGATGGCATTTGATATACGTTTAGCCTTAACAGTGTGATATTTTAGCAGGATGAATCAAGTTAAAAAATATAAACGCTGCATGGTATTGGCAGGTGGTGGGTTTCGTTTTGGTATTTACCTGGGAATGTACGCCGCTGCCTGCGAGACTGGCCGTGCGCCAGATATACTGCTGGCCAGCTGCGGCGGTGCGATTGCGGCAAGCATCATTGCCGGGTTTCCTGACGATGCGCAACGCAAGGCATGGCTGAGCTCGGAAGAAATGTACCATTACTGGAGCGGTTTGAAATCTTCTCCCAGGGCAGGCATAGTCCGCGCGTTGGCCTTGGCCGCTAAACGTGGTTTAGGGCGTGACTCTGCCATCACCATACCTGACCTGTTCAATGAATACCTGTTTGAAATCCCGGCGGAATTGCCCTTGCCAAGATTGGCGGCAAGCGAGCAGTCAGTAGCGACTGCCATCATAGGTGGCAAATTGCTGTTTGACGAAAACGAAGTCGGCCTTGCCCGTGGCCAGCGCAAATTATTTGCCGAGACCGTGTTTTGTGATCCAAGAGCTGCAGCGCTGCTGGATGGCATGGCCTCGCCACTGGCAGACCCGCGTTGGGGTGAGCATGCCATTTCAGAACAGTTATTGTGCGATGTGCAAACGCCAACCAGTCTGGCAGCACGTATTTCTATCACCGACATGTTTTATTTCCGCTGCCATACCCACACTGATGGCAATTATTTTGGCGGCGTACTGGATTTATTCCCCATAGAGATCGCAAAACGCCTGGCCGATGAAGTCATGATGGAATTCAAGCAAAGCTTTGACCAGGCTTTTTCCATCCCCGCCTGGCGTACAGTCCTGGGTCTCGATGGTAATGCCCGCCTGCGCTATGCGAATGGTCAGGCAGTTGATGTGCGTATCGATACATCTGATGTGGCAACGGTTTTGTCCAAAGAATCAGTACAAAAAAAACTGGACTGGCGCAATAACCGCATACGTCTAAGCATGCCAGAAACCCATGCCACCTATGCTGCTTATATGGAAGCCCAATGGCAATATGGTTATGCACGCGGCATGGAAGCTTTCACCCGCCAGACGGCCTATGACGAAGCTGCCATGATACGCAGCAGCGACAAATACAGCCGGGGTGTGGCATAGGCATGAAGAGCATCATGGTCATAGGCGGCACCAGTGGCGTAGGGCTGGCCCTGGCGCGCCACTATCTGCAGCGCGGTGACCGGGTCGCCATCTGTGGTCGAGACTTGCACCGCCTGCCGACTGAGCTGCATGGTCTGGCTGGCGTAGTCAGCTACCAGTTCGATATTGCCGACCGTGCTGCCCTGTCACAAGCCATTGATGACTTTGCTGTGCAGGGCCTGGACATGCTCATCGTCACCGCCGGTATTTATTACAATACCCGCAGCCATTTGCTGGATGAGGCTGCCACCCTACATATGCTACGCACCAATGTCAGTGGCCTGAGCCATGCATTTGAACTGGCAGCGGAAAAAATGCTGCTGCAAAAGTCGGGGCAACTGGTGGCCATCTCATCGGTTGCGGGTTTGCTGCACGATTATCCCGGCGCCTCCGTCTATAGCGCGACCAAGCGCAGTGTCTTGAGTTTGTGCGATACCTACCGCATTGCACTCAAACCTTTTGCTATTGCCGTGACAGCGATAGTGCCAGGCTATATTGATACCGAAAAACTGCGAGCCTTGAATGAGGGTGATGCCAGTCATAAGCCTTTTATCATGTCTGAGCAAAAGGCCGTTGCCTTGATTGTGGATGCTATTGCCGCGCGGTGCGACATGCTGGTGTTTCCTTGGCAGATGAAATGGTTGATTACGGCATTGAATTTGTTGCCGAAGTGGGTGTTGAAGTTGAGGAAATAGGCAGGGGCTTATGCTCAATTCTTGCGTTTCAAATTACGGCAATCATACAGACGTCATTCCAGCATGATTTTGGCTGGAATCCAGCGACCCTTGTAATACAACAAGTGAAATGCTTTTGATATTCAATTTAAGCAGTTTTCAATGAAAAATCGTCCATAACACTTAGGTTATGGACGATTTTCAATATCACAATCAGCAAACACTACTGATCAAACGCAAACAGCTATTACTCTTTTGCCGTAATTTTCTGCAAGCCACTTGCCTTGATCTTGGCTTCCAGTGCTTTACCTTTACGCGCACGTTTGCCGATGTGGATACCCAGGCCAGTTGCGCTGAGATTGACTTCCTGCGGTTTGCCACCACGCCCTATACCAAGCACGCGCACACCGCGCTGACTGATGGCCTGAGCTGACACGAGGCTTTCCTTGTCTTCCAGTTCCATCAAGATCACCCCGCGGCCACCGCTGGATAGTTGCTTGATTTCTGCCAGGCCGAAGACCAGCAGGCGGCCTTTTTCTGACAAGCAGGCAATCGCGCTGGCGTCGTCAGTGACTACGGCAGGCGGCAGTGGCTGGTCAGTTTCTTCCAATGTCATGAAAGCTTTACCGGCTTTCATGCGGCCTACCATGTCGCCGACTTTTGCGGTAAAGCCATAACCAGCAGTCGATGACAACAACAGGCTGATGTCAGCACTGCCAGCAAAGTAATGCAAAATCTTGCTGCCAACTGCCAGGTCTATCAGGGTGGTGATAGGTACGCCATCACCACGGGCACCGGGCAGGGCGGAGACAGCGACGGAATATACGCGGCCATTCGAACCAAACACCAGCAATTGATCTACCGTGCGGCATTCAAACGTGCCGTACAGGCTGTCACCTGCCTTGAAAGTGAACTGGCCATTGTCATGACCATGGCCGGTACGTGCACGCACCCAGCCTTTTTCGGATATGACGACGGTGACTTGTTCATCAATAACTTTTTGTTCTATCGAAGCTTTGGCGGCTTCTTCTATGACAGTACGGCGGGCATCGCCAAACTGTTTGGCATCAGCTTCGATTTCCTTGATGAGCATGCGCTTCATTGAAGAAGGGTTTTCCAGCAAATCATGCAGGCCCGCTTTTTCTTTACGCAATTCATCCAGTTGTTGCTGTATTTTGATGGCTTCCAGACGTGCTAACTGACGCAAGCGAATTTCGAGAATATCTTCCGCCTGGATATCTGACAGTTTGAAGGCTGCAATCAGTGCAGGCTTGGGATCATCAGATTCACGGATGATGCGTATGACTTCATCGATATTCAACAGTACCGCTTCACGACCTTCCAGGATATGGATGCGGTCATCGACCTTTTTAAGGCGGAACTGGGTACGGCGTGTGACGGTCGTAAAGCGGAAGGCTATCCATTCACTGAGAATATCGAACAAACCTTTCTGGCGTGGGCGGCCATCGCCGCCTATCATCACCAGATTGATCGATGCTGAAGTCTCCAAAGAAGTATGCGCGAGCAGCATTTGCATGAACTCGGCCTGATCCTGGTTTTTGGATTTTGGTTCCAGTACCAGGCGCACAGGCGCATCCTTGCCGGATTCATCACGGACCGTATCGAGTACAGACAATATGACTTGTTTCAACGCCACCTGCTCTGGCGACAATGTCTTTTTACCCAGTTTGATTTTTGGGTTGGTCAGCTCATCAATTTCTTCCAGCACTTTTTGTGAGGACGTGCCAGGTGGTAATTCTGTGACCACGGCTTGCCATTGGCCACGTGCCATCTCTTCTATCTTCCAGCGTGCACGTACCTTCATGCTGCCGCGGCCAGTCGCGTACATATCTGCGATGGTAGATGCTGGCGTAATGATTTGCCCGCCACCCGGGAAGTCAGGTCCAGGGATATATTCCATCAACTCGGCATGCTTCATCGCTGGGTTGCGTATCAAGGCTACTGCGGCTTTGGCAACTTCAGTCAGGTTATGCGAAGGGATTTCTGTTGCCAGGCCGACCGCAATACCAGATGCACCATTCAACAAGACGAAGGGCAGTCGGCTGGGCAGTAGCTTGGGTTCTTCGGTAGTGCCGTCATAATTGGGCTGGAAATCGACGGTACCCTGATCGATTTCATCCATGAGCAATTTGGAGATCGGTGTCAGACGCGCTTCGGTATACCGCATCGCCGCTGCGCCATCGCCATCGCGGGAGCCGAAGTTACCCTGACCATCAATCAATGGATAGCGCAAGGAGAAATCCTGCGCCATTCGCACCAATGCATCATAGACAGACTGGTCGCCATGCGGATGCAGCTTACCCAGTACATCGCCAACCACTGCGGCAGATTTACGCGGCTTGGCGGCAGAGTTCAGGCCCAGCTCATTCATCGCATACAGAATGCGGCGTTGTACCGGTTTTTGACCGTCGCACACATCGGGCAGGGCGCGGCCTTTGACGACCGAGATGGCATAGTCAAGATAGGCGCGCTCAGCAAAGGTCGCCAGGGTCAGGGTTTCACCATCGCCAGGTGGTGGTGGGGTTTGATCAAATAAATTCGCTTGTTCGCTCATGGTTCTATTCGTATTTTTTGTATTCTTTTATGGTCTGTAAGGTCAGATATTTTATATATCAGCTTCAACAGCGTTTCCGTGCTCTTCTATCCAGGCACGGCGGGCGGCGGCTTCGCCTTTCCCCATCAGCATATTGAACCGTCCTTCAGAGAAGGCCTGATCAAACTCACCCAGCGAAACTGGCAGCAGGCGGCGCGTATCCGGGTTCATCGTGGTTTCCCATAACTGGTTGGCATTCATTTCACCCAGGCCCTTGAAGCGGGAAATTGCCCATGCGCCATCCTTAACGCCATCCTTGCGCAATTTGTCTTCGATAGCGATAAGTTCGCCTTGATCCAGTGCGTAGATTTTCTGTGCCGGTTTCTTGCCACGTGCCGGTGCATCAACTCGGAACAAGGGCGGACGCGCCACGCAGATGTGGCCGCGTGCAATCAGTTGCGGGAAGTGGCGGAAGAACAGCGTCAGCAACAAGACCTGGATGTGCGAGCCATCAACGTCCGCATCAGACAAGATGCAAATTTTTCCATAGCGCAGATTGGTAAAATCAACGATTTCATTCATGCCATGCGGATCTACTCCGATAGCAACAGCTATATCATGAATCTCGTTATTGGCAAACAGGCGGTCGCGTTCAGACTCCCATGAGTTCAAGACCTTGCCGCGCAGAGGCAAGATCGCCTGGAATTCCTTGTCGCGCCCCATCTTGGCAGAGCCACCGGCAGAATCACCCTCGACCAGGAAAATTTCATTTCGGGCAATATCATTCGATTCGCAATCGGTCAGCTTGCCTGGCAAGACGGCCACGCCTGAAGATTTTTTCTTTTCTACTTTCTGGGCAGAGCGCAGGCGCGATTGCGCTTGCTTGATGACCAGTTCAGCCAGCTTCTTGCCATATTCAACGTGAGAATTCAGCCACAGTTCCAGTGGCGGCTTGGTGAAAGACGACACCAGACGCACCGCATCGCGTGAATTCAGCCTTTCCTTGATCTGGCCCTGGAATTGCGGGTCTAGTACCTTTGCGGACAAAACGAAGGATACTCGGGCAAATACGTCTTCTGGCAAGAGCTTGACGCCCTTGGGCAGCAGTGAATGCATCTCGGCAAAGCTCTTCACCGCACCAAACAGACCTTCACGCAAACCGGATTCATGCGTACCGCCAGCGGGGGTAGGGATGAGGTTGACATAGGATTCGCGGACGACATTGCCTTCTTCAGTCCATGCCACTACCCAGGATGCGCCTTCACCTTCGGCAAAGCCGTCGCTGTCTGAATTGGCAAATTGCTCGCCTTCAAACAGGGGGATCAGTGGTTCGCCATGCGAAGACTGCGCCAAAGCTTCAGTCAAGTAGCCACGCAAGCCCTGATCATATTGCCAGGTCTGGCTCTCGCCAGTTTTGGCATTGAGCAGCGTGACTTTAACGCCCGGCAGCAATACTGCCTTGGAACGCAACAGGCGCTGCAATTCGCTTTGCGGGATATTGGCGCTGTCAAAATACTTGGCATCTGGCCAGATAGTGACACGTGTACCGCTCTTTTTGTCACCGCGCGCCAGTGGCTGGCTGCGCAGCGGTTCTATCACATCGCCATTAGCAAAAGTCAGGTTGTGCAGACCTGCTTCGCGCCAGACTGTGATTTCCAGACGCTTGGACAGGGCATTGGTGACTGAGACACCGACGCCATGCAAACCGCCGGAGAATGCGTAGGCTCCACCAGATCCTTTGTCGAACTTGCCACCTGCATGCAGGCGGGTGAAGACGATTTCCACGGTAGGCACGCCTTCTTCTGGGTGCAAACCAACTGGAATGCCGCGGCCATCATCTTCTACACTGATGCTGGTATCAGCATTGATGGTAACGAGGATGTTCTTGCAATGCCCGCCCAGAGCTTCATCCGAGGCATTGTCGATGACTTCCTGGATGATATGCAGCGGGTTTTCGGTGCGGGTATACATCCCCGGTCTTTGTTTGACCGGCTCCAGGCCTTTGAGTACTCGGATGGATGATTCGCTATAGTCTGACGGAGAAGTATTTTTTTTAGTGGCCATGCGAATGAAAATCTGTTGTTTTGGTTAATTTTTTGATGATGTTTTGCAATTTTTTTGTGAGGCTGGCAGAATTAAGCTGTATTCTTGCAGCGTTTTTGCAGCTATTGTAGCTGCAATGATCGAAGCTGCAATGTGTAAGATGGAAAAACGATGCCAACAAAAACTCCAACGATCGCGATCCGACTGCTTGGATTTTCTCCAAAAGAGGAAGAAACCTTCTCAACCGTTCTTGCTGTTCTCCGCGAGAAGGGCTATCGCTATCTGGTATTAAAAGCCGGTAGTTTACAAGATCCTGACATTCATATTGTCAACGCAGAGGATTTAAAAGCACTGGCGACCCTGTCCGACCTCAATCTTGGCGGAGCGCAGCCAGTATTGCTTATTGGTAAGACCGAAGTCAATTTACATTATCAGTCCATGCCGCGTCCTATACGCTGGCGTAAATTGTTTGACGTCCTTGATGAACTGATTGACCGCCGCCAGCTCTTGCTGACCACCCTGAGTGCCTTTGGTGAAGTGGCTGTTCCTGAGCGCCGTCGCCGCGAACGTCTTGATCTTGATCTGACCGACCCCAGCGAATACCAAAAGATGCGCAGGCCCAGTGTGCTCAAGGGCGGCATCATGATCGTCGATAAGGACATTCGCTTTCGCGAGTATGTCGCCATGATCATGGATAAATATGGCATCACCGTGACACTGGCAACAGATGAACGTAGTGCCCTGATGCTGGATAAAAATAATCGTCATGCGATGACGATGATTAATTCTTCTACGCCCGATATTGACCCTTACCGCCTGTGTGCCGAGTTAAAAAAACAAAATGCAGACCGCAGGACGACGGTGATCTTTTTGGTCGATAAGAGTTTTAATTATAAAGTTGCAAATGCGCAACAGGCAGGGTGTGAAGGCTTTTTGACCAAGCCTTTGTCGAGGAAGCAGGTTTTATCGACGATACAAAAGTTTTTGCAGTTACGCTGAAGGTAGAGCAATACTCGCTCTTGTCCTTGACTTAAACGCATCTCTACCAGCCGATAAAAAACAAACTTTGCCAGTGCAGCCTGGCAAAGTCTGCTTCTTGATCTGTTGTTACTTGCTTAATAACCTCATTCCCCGCTCCAGACCTTCTATGGTCACAGGGAACATCCTGTTACTCATGATCTGCCTGATCACTGATATAGACTGCCGGTATTGCCACAAGCCTTCAGGTTCAGGGTTGAGCCAAATGTATTTCGGGAAGGCAGAGGTAAAGCGCTGCAGCCATGTCGCGCCGGCTTCTTCATTGTTGTATTCGACAGAGCCACCAGCCTGCAGAATTTCGTAAGGGCTCATGGTGGCGTCGCCGACGAAGATGACCTTGGTGTCGGGGGTGTATTTGCGCAAGACATCCCAGGTCGGGAATTTCTCAGCATGGCGGCGACGGTTGTTTTTCCACAGATAGTCATAGACGCAATTGTGGAAGTAAAAGAATTCCATGTTCTTGAATTCTGTCTTCGCTGCAGAGAATAATTCTTCAGTCTGGGCGATGTGGTCGTCCATGGTGCCGCCTACGTCCAGCAACATGAGTACTTTGATATTGTTCTTACGCTCAGGCTGCATCTTGATGTCGAGGTAACCGGCATTGTTGGCGGTGGCCTTGATCGTCGCATCCAGTGCCAGTTCTTCTTCTGCACCCTGGCGTGCAAATTTACGCAAGCGGCGCAGGGCGACCTTGATGTTGCGGGTGCCGAGTTCGCGTTCAGCGTCATAGTCGCGGAAGGCGCGGGCTTCCCACACCTTGACAGCGCTACGCCCACCACCTTTGCCACCTATGCGTATGCCTTCAGGATTAGTGCCGCCATTGCCGAAGGGAGAGGTGCCGCCTGTGCCTATCCATTTGCTGCCACCTTCGTGGCGCTCTTTTTGTTCTTTGAGTAATTCCTGCAACCTGTCCATTAGCTTGTCATAGCCAAATTTCTCGATGGCGGCTTTTTGCTCGGCGGTCAAATCACGCTCCATGCGTTTCATGAGCCAGTCCAGCGGGATGTCGGGGCGCTTTTCAAATATCGTGTCTATGCCCTTGAAGTAAAGGCCAAAGGCTTTGTCGAACTTGTCATAATGCGCTTCATCCTTGACCATGATGGTGCGCGCTAGGAAGTAAAAGTCGTCGAGTGACATGCTGATCAAGCCTTTTTCCATGGCTTCCAGCAGCATCAGGAATTCCTTGATGGATACCGGGATCTTGGCGTCTTTCAGGGTAAAGAAAAAATCAATCAGCACAGGTCAGTCTCCCTACTATTTATTCATATTTAGATTGCATATATTGCAAATTCTTTTTCACACCCGCCCATTCAGAATGCAGGACGCTGTATACCACCGTATCACGGATGCGGCCATCAGGCAAAATCATGTGATTGCGCAAGACAGCATCACGCTTGGCGCCCAGGCGTTCTATCGCCGCCTGTGAACGGCGGTTGAACCAGTCAGTGCGGAACTCAACGGCGATACAGCCAAACTCTTCAAAGGCATGGCCCAGCAACAGCAGCTTGCACTCGGTATTCACCGGGCTGCGCTGCACCCGCTGCGCATACCAGGTGTAGCCTATTTCCAGACGCTTGTTATTGATGTCCATATTACAGTATCTAGTAGCGCCGACTATCTGGCCAGTTGCATTTTCACGGACGACAAAAGGAACGGCTTTTTGCTGCTGTTGCATGTCCAGAGCGATATTGAGCCAGTTCTGGGTATTATCAGGGGAGGGGACTGAGGTAAAAAACAGCTTCCATAATTCACCATCGGCTGCGGCGGCCTGGATATTAGCCAGGTGATGCTGTTCCAGCGGTTCCAGAGTGACGTGTTTTCCCTTTAAAGTAATGGCGTTGCAGTGCATGTTCATCCTTGTGATTGTGGATTGTGATGTGGGCAGAGAAATGGCATTGGTAGTAATATTTGAGCTGGGCCTAGTTTTGCATCCCTACACCCAGGCGCATAGATACAGTCGTGCAGATTTTGAGCATGACAGTTGCGTAAATTTCGCTGAAACAGCAGAAATATGCCTTCCTGTTGCAAGAATCGATAGGAAAGCTTGCTATCAAAAATAAATCCGGTTATACTGCAAAGCTGTATAGAATTTTTGCGGCGTGGCATTTAAATCAAATGTTTTGACCTCGTCGCTTTGACCACGTTTAGGAAATCTCATGGCAAATACCGCACAAGCACGCAAACGTGCTCGTCAAGCAGTTAAACTGAATGCACACAACTCCAGCCAGCGCTCTACGCTGCGCACAGCGATCAAAGCTGTTCGTAAAGCAATCGAAGCTGGTGACAAAGCTGCTGCAGCAACAATTTTCCAAAGCTCCGTATCGGTTATTGACCGTATCGCTGACAAGAAAATCATTCACAAAAACAAGGCAGCTCGCCATAAGAGCCGTTTGGCATCTGCTTTGAAAGCACTGGCTTAATTTAAGCCTGCTTCTAAAGCTGTAAGTTAGTGCTAATGTGCTGACTTGACTGCCTGAAGTAAAAAAAGCCGCAAATTATTTTGCGGCTTTTTGTTTTGCTTGCGAACTTTCCTCTAGTGATCATTCCAGCAGCATCACTCGCTAGCAAATTGTGTTCGCTGCAGAGCGCTGAGATACCTTGACTCAAACTGCTGGGCCAGTTCGTGAAATGTAGGGCAGTCATTTTCCTTAAGCAACACCATGCAGCCAAAGTCTTTGTTCTGTTCGAGCGCTTCCAAGCAGAGCAAAAACCGGTCTTTCCTTTTTTCGATGTCGCTTTGTTCTTCAAGATTAAGAATCATGCACCAACTCCCGTCGCTTGCACGCCGCACCTCGTCGAAAGTCACATAATGAGGGCCATCTGGATTGATCTTGTTTGTGTATCCCAAGGCTGGCTTTGCTTGTGATGTCATCGTATGGCTGTATCTGAAAAGAAAGGTTTAATTTATCTTTGATTTTTTGTAGAAAGCTCACGGAATCCTCTTGAGCACTAAGCAGGTATAGCAGGCATCTGACTGATGTGTGTCGCCCCCAACCATTACGTCCGCGACGGCGATGCCTAAAATAATAGCAGAGGATGCCCGATGGTGATAGGGCTCACCTTCAAGGGTGACTTGATTCGGGCATTGCTGCAATGCATGAAAGTGTCATTTCATTGCACTGATTCCTGCCGCGCACTTTGCTGCCAACGAAGTCATCAAAGTGGCGCGCATGGCTAATGGTGCTGACGACCCTAACTACAGCTACTAGTTTATTAATTGCGACGCAAAAATTGGGGTGCAAAAAAGGCAGGACTAAGCCTGCCTTGCTTCTGTACTGAAAAGCGACAGAATTACATGGATGCAGAAGCGGATGCAGATGCTGCTTTAGCTTTCTTGGCTTTCTTCGCTTTTTTTGCTGGTTTGGAAGCTTCAGTAGAAGCAGCAGCGGATGCTGAAGGAGCAGGTGCCTGGGCGAAAGCAGCAGAAGCAAACAGACCTACGACCAGAGCGGCGATCAATTTTTTCATTTTGGTGTCCTTCATAAAGTATTGGTTAAGAGTGATTCAATTGAATCAAGGCAAATAACGCTACCGATGAATCGGGCGTTGACAGGAATTCTAATTAATTTATAACGTTTATGGATTTTTTTCTGAATTTCTGTGCAAACATTATTTAAATTTTAACTTCTTGCCATTCGCCGGGTAGTAAAGGGTGGGTTTCCAGTGAATATCCACCTATGCTGATACGCACCAGGCGTAAAGTTGGCAAGCCAACTGCTGCTGTCATACGCCTGACCTGACGATTTTTCCCTTCTGATAAAGTCAGGCTTAGCCAACTGGTAGGAATGTTCGCCCGTTCACGTACCGGCGGATTGCGTGGCCATAGCCATTCTGGCGGGTATATATGTTTGACGACGCAGGGTTGGGTCACAAAATCACCAAGGTCCAAAGGCTGACGCAGTTTCTCCAGTGATTCGCGAGTGGGTGTGCCCTCGACTTGCACCAGATAAGTTTTTGGCTGTTTGTGATCGGGATGGCTGATACGGTTTTGTAGCTGGCCGTCATCAGTCAGTAATATCAATCCCTCACTATCTGCATCAAGCCGGCCTGCCGGATAGATGTGCGGTATCTTGACATAGTCAGCCAGGGTAGGGCGGCTGGGGTGTGCCGAAAACTGGCACATCACATTAAATGGTTTGTTGAGTAAAATCAGTTTCATGGCAATATGGTAACCGTAAAATGCACTTGCATGATTGAACAGTGGTGCATAGTCTGCCATGTGAAGAACGAGTGTATGCGAAGATAATTTCCCCTATGCCAATTACTTTGTGTCTGTCCAAGTGAGATTGCCTCAGAGCTTGTCATTTTGTATTTTCAAACAGGGTAGTACGTGAAAACCGAAGTCGCCGTGACGCCAGCAAAGCTGACAAACTGATGGCATACGGTAAAATAGTAGTGCATAATACGAAAAGATGGTCTTGTGTCTTATAGAAGAGTGGTTACTCTATAAAATATTCGCACGCAAGGCAAATGATGAGAAAAGCGTGACCCGCTTGATCGCCCAACTACGGAGAAAACGATGTATCAACATATTCAAGTACCTGCTGAAGGTAAACAAATTACCGTCAATGCTGATTTTTCATTGAATGTTCCTGACAATCCTATCATCCCATTCATCGAAGGTGATGGTACTGGCGTTGATATCAGCCCGGTCATGATCAAGGTCGTTGATGCGGCCGTAGCGAAAGCCTATGGCGGCAAACGCAAAATCAGCTGGATGGAAATCTATGCTGGTGAAAAATCCACTAAAGTATATGGCCCTGATGTCTGGTTGCCAGAAGAAACACTGAAAGTCTTGAAAGACTACGTTGTTTCCATCAAAGGCCCATTGACTACGCCAGTTGGCGGCGGTATCCGTTCCCTGAACGTGGCCCTGCGCCAAGAGCTCGACCTGTATGTCTGCCTGCGTCCAGTACGTTATTTCAAAGGCGTGCCATCCCCAGTGCGTGAGCCAGAAAAAACAGACATGGTCATCTTCCGTGAAAACTCTGAAGATATCTATGCTGGTATCGAATTCGCTGAAGGCTCTGATCAAGTTAAAAAACTGATCAAGTTCCTGACAGAAGAAATGGGCGTCAAGAAAATCCGTTTCCCGGAAACGTCTGGTATCGGCGTCAAGCCAGTATCCCGCGAAGGTACAGAACGTCTGGTACGCAAAGCGATCCAGTACGCTATCGATAATGACAAGCCATCTGTGACCATCGTTCACAAAGGCAACATCATGAAGTACACCGAAGGTGGCTTCCGTGATTGGGCATATGCTCTGGCGCAAAAAGAATTCGGTGCTGAGCTGATCGACGGCGGCCCATGGTGCAAATTCAAGAATCCAAAAACAGGTAAAGAAATCACTGTTAAAGATTCCATCGCTGATGCATTCCTGCAGCAAATCCTGTTGCGTCCAGCAGAATACAGCGTTATCGCTACATTGAACCTGAACGGCGACTATATCTCTGACGCTCTGGCTGCTCAGGTTGGTGGTATCGGTATTGCTCCAGGTGCAAACTTGTCTGACTCTATCGCGATGTTTGAAGCAACTCACGGTACAGCACCTAAGTATGCCGGTAAAGATTATGTGAACCCAGGTTCCCTGATCTTGTCCGCAGAAATGATGTTGCGTCACATGGGCTGGCTGGAAGCGGCTGATCTGTTGATCAGCGCAACAGAAAAAGCCATCACAGCCAAGAAAGTCACTTATGACTTCGCCCGCTTGATGGAAGGCGCGACACAAGTGTCTTGCTCCGGTTTCGGCGATGTCATGATAGAAAACATGTAAATCTGAGTCCGCTGTTTGTTTGTTTGGCAGGAGTAAATCCCGCCAGACAGTCAAGACGCAGTCAAAGCCCCCTGTTTTGCGACAGGGGGCTTTTTTGTCACTTATCTGCACCCTGAGCGTGAGACTTAATGAAGATTTCTTCTACCGGTTTTTAGACAAAAAAACATGTCATTCTGATAGAATCAAGTTGAAAAACAAATCTCGAAGTTGATTTTCAAGGCAGGTACAGTTTGTTGGATCGAGGCTTCGGGACCCGTATGAGACCACTCCGGTCTGTGTTCCTGTGGCTTGTGACAGCAGAATGCTATGCACTTATCTTGATCATGGATTTCAAGTAAGTGCCCATTCCTCGCATACTTATGACGCCATTGATGACACCCGCCCTGTTCAAACTGACCGGGCTGAATAAAATATCCTCTATATCCTTCAAGAGTACAGTTTCTGTACTGTGCATCTGTTTTTGCCTCTGTTTGCTGGTCTTGTGCAGCCATGCCTCTGCGGTGCAAACCGAAGCGCAGGCGAGCGGCAGGCCGCAGGAGTCTCAGCGCTTTGAACGAAACCTGACTCGCGGTGAACCAGTGCCCTCGTGGGTGGAATATGATAATGGAAGCCAGGTGGCAAATGCCATTAACGCAGCGCCACTGGTGGTTCGCCTGTCTGACGTCCAGACCTATGTGGATAAGCAGGCGAGCACTTATGTGCATCGCATGATGCAGGCAAATGAAGCCTCTATGCTGACCCAGGTGGGCCGGATTGAGATTCCATTTCATCCTGAATATCAAAAAGTGGGCTTGCACAGCATCCGGGTCATACGGGGCAGTCAGGTGTTTGACAAAACGACCACTGCTGATATCCGTTATCTGCAGATGGAAAGTGAACTTGATTCCGGTATTTTTACGGGTTCAGTTACTGCGTCGATTGTGATTGATGATATCCGCGTGGGCGATATTGTCGATATAGCGTATTCAACAACGGGGCAGAATCCCGTTTTTGATAGCCATTTCTTCTCGACCCTGGTATGGGATAACGGCTACCCGATTTTACGTAAGCGCATACGCCTGAACACACCAGCCAGCAGGCCTGTCAAGTACCGCATTCTTGGCCAGGGCAGTGGCAATATCCAAACCAGGGAAGAGCAGCTTGCGGGCCGCAAGATCATTACATTTACTGCCGATCAGATCAAGGCCATAGAGTTTGAACCCTATGTGCCGCACGACATATTCCAGGTCAGGGCCATACAGTTTTCAGAGTTTTCACAATGGCAGCAAGTCAATCAGTGGGCACAAAACCTGTTTGATGTGAACACCAATAGTGCTGAGCTCGACAAAG
The DNA here is from genome assembly GCF_049339865.1 of Undibacterium sp. TC9W. Classification (NCBI taxonomy): domain Bacteria; kingdom Pseudomonadati; phylum Pseudomonadota; class Betaproteobacteria; order Burkholderiales; family Oxalobacteraceae; genus Undibacterium; species Undibacterium sp. TC9W. The sequence continues at coordinate 236,416 of NZ_JBMPPJ010000007.1, forward strand.
TCGTGGCAGGCCTGCGTGGTACCGGCAGCTCAGACCAGACTGTGCAACAAGCGCTGGCTTATGTACAGAATGAGATACGTTATCTGTCTATTTCCATAGGCGAGAATTCTCACAAGCCTTTCCCGCCAGATGTGGTGCTGGCGCGCCGTTATGGTGATTGCAAGGATAAATCTTTGTTGTTATCGACGATTTTGCGCAAACTGGGAATAGAGGCGTCCCCGGTTCTGATTTCTGCATCTAATCCAGCAATGCCCGGAAAAATGCTACCTTCACCTTTGGCATTTGACCATGCAATTGTCAGGGTAAAAGTGAATGGCAAAGTCTATTACCTCGACCCGACCAGGGCGGCCCAGTACGGGCCGCTTGCCAATATGGGGCAGGTACATGGCGGTGCTGAAGTACTGGTGATTAACAAGGATACTTTTGAACTTGCCACGATTTCCAAAAATGAAGAGGGTACCGCGACCGTCAATGCACGCCTGGAAAAAATACGCCTGGATAAAATGGATGGTGTAGCCGAGTTTCAGGTCACGCATCAATATTCAGGCATAGAGGCAGAGCAGATACGCTCCTATGTGGCACGGCAAACCAGGGAGCAATTGAAAAATGCCTATATCGCCTCAGTGTTAAGGCGTTACCCTGATGCCGAGCTCAAGTCTGGCCCCACTGTATCTGACAACCGCCAGGCCAATACAGTCAATATTGAATTGAAATTCCAGATACCTGGCTTGCTGGTCAAAAATGCTTCGGGATGGCAACTGCGTTATCAGGCATCGAATATGCGTGAACGTTTTTATGTTCCCGAAAACCCGAAACGCAAGCAAGCCTTGCTCGTGCCGACACATCCGCCCTTGATACGCTATGAACTGGAAGCCAGATTGCCAGAAGAGGTCAATGCGAATTACACGCCGTCGATGACAAATATCGATGACACGGCATTTAAGGCAAGTGAAACTTTGACTTTTAAACAGAATATATTCAAGGCCAGTGTAGAGCTGCGCAGCCTGAAAGACAGGGTAGCGCCGCAGGACGTAGTTGATTTTATGGCGAATACCCGCAAAGTCGGTCTCATGCTGGAAGGTAGCATACAGATACGCAAGACGGACTTGCGCGATGCGGCTGTCCGTAAGGTACCTGGTCTGCCTAACGTGCCGGATGTGCCTGATGTGCCCATGAAGCAGAGAATTAAAGAGCAACTGGAGGAAGACATCCGCAACAAATCCAGTCTGATCAATGAATCGCGCGCCAGCGGCATTAGTTCTGCAATGGCTCTTTGCGAGCGCGGCTTGGCGTATGCACGTGTGGGGCGCAAGTCTGATGCATTGGCGGATTTGCAAATGGCCAAAAAAGATGGCCTGGATACTGAGGAATATGTGCGTTGCCGCGCAAGTACTTACTTTGCGCTCGGTGACTTCAAGAATAGCGAGGCTGACAGCGCGCGATTATTGTCCATGGGGGCCGCTGATGGCAGGCTCTACATGTTGCGTGGCATGTCCCTGTATGCCCTGGGCAAATGGAAGGATGCCACGGACAGTTTTGCTTTAGCGATAGAAAAAAGCAGTGGCAGCCAGTCCAAACTGCGCGCCAGCATCATGCGCCAGCTTGCACTCAGGCGGCAGAATTTGTCAGTCATAGGAGCGAGCAATAGCGATGGCGGTGACGATTGGCTCAATGACATGTTGTCTGCCACGCAGCCAGGTGGAAAGTCTGAAGACCAGGTATTGCATCAGGTGCACAAGCGTACAGGAGATGAACTTGATGTGGCGCTGGCCGAGGCATATTTCTACATCGCTCAATTGAATATGATTAACGGTAACAAGATCAAGGCCCTGGTTTATATGCAAAGGTCTTTTGAGAAAAGCATGCTCAATGCAGATTACAGACCATTGGCTGAGTTTGAAGCAGAGCGGTTGAAGAAAAACAAATAAAACTATTAATGAGGGAGTAATGATGTTGGTGTGTAGATTATTGTTAGTGCTGTTTTTGTCGTCTCTGGCATCGTTTTCTGATGCTGCCGGGATACCGATCAAGAATCCGGCAGCGCTTGAGGATGTGCAGCAGATTGTCAGTACCTTTGGTATAGACCAGGGGATACAGAATTCCATTCGTCGTGACCTGGAAAATAATAACAAGACGAAGCCTGAATTGTATTTTGATCCGGTAATTTATATGCAGCCGTTTACAGTCGAGGCGATTAATCAGCATATTTCTGTCGTGCTGGCAAAATACATTTCATCTGATTATGCACAAAAGCTGTTGAAGGAATTGCCCAAGCCTGCTGGTAAAATCTCCACCCGTCTTTGGCGGGCTGAAATGAATCAGGGTCTTGATGCGGCACGTAGCGAATTCAATAAGCTGTCACCAGCTGATCGCAAGGCTGTTAACGACTTTCGCTCTTCGCCAACCTTCCTGAGTATGCTCAATGCACTCAATAACAGCCGGGAGGAGCGTCAGGAAGAGTTGGGGAACTGGTCAGGCAATGAAATGCGTGCGAGGGTACAGCAAGCGCGCAAGGCAATTGCAGAACTGATGGAAATCAGTATCAAGCTTGAAAAAGAAGAAATTGACGAAAACGTCAAATTGTCCGAACGTATTCCTCTTACCGGTCAACGCTCTTTTGATCAGGAAACCCGCCTGACTTTCGAGTACCTGCGTGCCAACATCAAACAGAATTTGCGTTTCTCTGAAGAACTCAAGGCATTGGACCTGGCGAATGCATTAAAGCCTGCCACCCTGATTTCCCGCCAGGGCATAGAAAATAGCAACCTGGCCATCCTCGCAGCAGAGACCATGTTTGACAATAACTCCAAGCGCTATGATAGTTTGCGCGCAAGCTATACCGACGCAATTGAAAAAATCATCATGTCGCCGCAACAGAGGCAGGATGTCATCGCCAATAATAAAAAGAATATGGAAGATATCCTCGATCTGAGGATAAGGCGCAATGAACATTTGCGTGCTTTTCTTGAACTGAAAAAACAGGTGCTGGCATTGTGTGAGAGCAGATTTGGAAAAATAAAAGTTGAAGGTGATACACTGGTGTTCGACAGCGAGCAGGACGTCAATCAATATAACAGCCTCGTCAGGCAGATCAATGCAGAAAGACAGGCTCTGCTGGACATGGAAAAGCAAGACCTGGATGAACGTAGCCGTTCATTGGCAACCTTCAAAAAGAAATAAAAGACCATAAAAATTCGCCAGTCCAGTGTGAGTGATTTTCTGGACTGGCTGTTTTTTCCAAAGCATGTTCCAAGGCGTGTTCCAGGGCATAGATTGATTGATTTCTGCGATGGGATTTACCGCCTTGAATTTTCAAACAATCACATTGCTCAAGGCATAGCGTATCAGGTCGGCCTGACCTTCGATGTTGAGCTTGCGTTTGATATTGAGTCTGTGGGTTTCCACTGTCCTGACACTGAGCCCTAGTTCTCTGGCAATATGTTTATTCGATTTGCCAGTTGCTATGCATTTCAGGATGGATTGCTCTCTCTGCGTCAAAAGCTGGCCGGCGTCACTGCTGGCAGTCTGCCGGTTCAGGCCCGAACTGAAATATGTGCCCCCTGCGATGACGGTGTCGATTGCCTCTATGATTTCTACTGCGGGCGCATCTTTGAGTACGTAGGCGCGGGCACCGGCCTGTATGGACTGATTCACGTATTCAGTTTTTTCATGCATCGACAACATGATGACTGCGATGTGTGGGTACTCGGTCTTGAAACGCGCAGTCAGGCTGATGCCATTGCCAGTGCCCAGGTTAATATCCATCAGTATCAAATCTACAGGGGTGCTGGCAGCAATGGCCAGCGCCTCTTCTGCAGTACCTGCTTCACCAGCTATCCTGATGCTGGCGATGGTCTCCAGCCTTGCTCTTAAGCCGTCCCTGACCAGCGGGTGATCATCGACCAGTAATAAATGCACTTGTCGTGCAGGCTGGACCGGTATCTGCTCGGTCATTGGTTGTCTCCATTTGGTATGCAGGCGGTCACGGTAGTGCCGCCGGTATCGGATTGTAATTGCAAACTGCCATTGATTGCAGCCAGACGTTCACGCATATTGCTCAGGCCTATGCCACGGTGTGGGTGATTCGCTACACCCTTGATATCAAATCCACGCCCATCATCGCTGATGATGAGATTGATATTTTCAGCGTCGCTGAGCAGGTGCACATTGACGTGGCTGACTTGCTGGGCATGTTTATGTATATTCGTCAGGGCTTCCTGTGCCACCCTGAACAGGACAGTGTTGCCGATTTCATCAAGCGCATGGAAATCACCAGAAGCATGAAAGCTGACCGGTAAGCCACTGTCGTGCTCAAACTCATCGCTGAGATGTTCAAAGGCGGCCACCAGGCCCAGATCATCGAGCAGGGCGGGGCGGAGGTTGTGCGAGATGCGCCTGACCTCGCTGAGTGCTTCATTGAGCTGGTCGGTGGCACGCGCAAATGACAGCTTGGCGGCTTCCGGGCCTGCGCTGGCCTGATGCAGTTTGACCTGGCCTGATTCTATTTGCAGTTTCACTGAGACCAACAGCTGGCTTAGGCCATCGTGCAGGTCACGGGACAGGCGGGCACGCTCATCTTCCTGCGAGCTGACCACGCTTTGCGCGAGTACCTTGAGCTTGGCTTCGGCAAGTCGCGATTCAGTGATATTCAGGGCCAGGCCGGACAGGGCAATCAGCAAGGCACTTATAATCGCGATGCCAGCAATCCATGACATGGTGCTTTGTATGTTTTTAGCCACTTGTACATCAATTTTATTGAGGGCGGTATCGACGTCGTCGAGATAGATGCCCGTACCCATCATCCAGCCCCATTTTTCCAGGTGCACCACATAACCGAGTTTGGGCATGACCTTGTGCATCGAGGGTTTTTCCCACATATAACGAATGGCACCACCACCCGCCTTGGCCTTGTTGAGCAGGTTTTGTATGGTCAGGCTGCCCTGAGGGTCGGTCATATTCCACAAGTCCTGGCCGACCAGGTCAGGGCGGCGGGGATGCATGAGGTTTTTGCCATCCATGTCATAGATGTAAAAATAACCATCATCACCAAAATCCAGGGCCGCCAGTATTTTCTTGGCTTCTTCCTGCGTGGCAGGGCCTTGCTGCTTGCTGTTGTAAAGGTGGGCAATCGCTGCAGTGCCAAGGGTGACATAATGCTTGAGTTCGGCTTCCTTACTGGCAATGTAGGCTTGTTCTATCGTGCTTCTCTGTTGTTTTGCCAAAAAAGTCGCTTGATAAAATACCGCCATGGCAATGCCGGCAAAAGCCAGCAGCAGCGGGACAACAGCCAGCAAGATGATTTTATGCCTGAGCTTCATGGGGAAAATCTGAGCCTGCGTTTAATAAAAGCATTTGAAAAAGGTATCTACTGTAGCCTTGAACTCTATTAAAGCAAAATTTAATCAGTGAGAGGAGGGGCGACAAGTGATAAGAGAATTGCCACTGGACGAAAAAAAGCCCCGCAATGCGGGGCTCTTTAAAAAACCAAAATCTGAGAAAAATCTAAGATTAAGGGTTTTGGATGTTAGAAGCTTGCTTGCCTTTAGGGCCTTGCGTGACTTCGAACGAAACTTTTTGACCTTCTTTCAGGGTCTTGAAGCCGTTCATCTGGATTGCGGAAAAGTGGGCGAACAAATCCTCACCACCGTCATCCGGAGTGATAAAGCCGAAACCTTTGGAATCATTGAACCACTTGACGGTACCTGTTGCCATAATGCATCTTTCAAATAAAAACTAATCACACGAGCCGTAAAAGCAAGAAACCTAGCACTACGCTACCTCCCCCTTGACCTGCTCACTTCATATTGACGATTTACTACTTTATTTGTCAATAAATATCATTCTTGGCGGAAAAAAAGCTAAAGTCAAGAAACTTCTGGTTACATATCAAGTAGTTTTGCAGTACTGTTGTATTTTTACTTAATGACAAGAAAATACCGTGACATTTGATGTGAAGAAATAGTTTTACCATTGAAACTTGATCTAAAGGAATTGATCACCATCTGCGAGGAAAGCAGAAAGCGCGTAACATTGACCAAGGAGAAAATTAAGCCGTTTTTATTCGCTTATTATTTGTCTCTGAAATGAATCAACGTACTAGAATATACGTATGGGAAACAAGCAAGAAAACGGTACGATACTGGAACGTCAGGCACAGAAGTTAAAACCGCCTTCCATGTATCAGGTAATTTTACTCAACGACGACTACACTCCTATGGAGTTTGTGGTGGCGATCGTTCAGGAATATTTTAATAAGGATCGTGAGACTGCCATGCAGATCATGCTCAAGGTGCACAGGGATGGCAAAGGGATATGTGGTGTCTATTCCAAGGATATTGCGCTGACCAAAGTGGAACTCGTTTTAACGCACGCCCGTAAGGCAGGACACCCCCTGCAATGTGTGATGGAGGAAGTATGATTGCGCAAGAACTGGAAGTTAGTTTGCATATGGCCTTTGTCGAGGCCAGGCAGGCTCGTTATGAATTCATCACGGTAGAGCACCTGCTGCTCGCCTTGCTGGATAACCCTTCTGCTGCGGAGGTGCTAAGGGCCTGCGCAGTCAATATCGAGGATTTGCGCAAAACCCTGGGTAATTTCATTACTGATAATACCCCCACCGTACCTGGCACGAATGAGGTTGATACCCAGCCTACGCTTGGTTTTCAGCGCGTGATACAGCGCGCCATCATGCATGTGCAGTCAGCATCGAATGGCAAAAAAGAGGTGACTGGTGCGAATGTACTGGTCGCCATCTTCGGTGAAAAGGATTCGCATGCTGTGTATTATTTACATCAGCAGGGTGTGACACGTCTCGACGTCGTCAACTTCATTTCGCATGGCGTGCGTAAAGACAGCCATAACGAAGTGCCTAAATCGCCCGAAGGCGGTGAGGAAAACCAGGCAGAAGCACAAGCCAAGGAAAATCCGCTCGACCAGTTCACTCAGAACCTGAACAAGGCCGCTGCTGAAGGCAAGATAGATCCGCTGATAGGCCGCGACAATGAAGTTGAGCGAGTGATCCAGATCCTGTGCCGTCGCCGCAAAAACAATCCTTTGCTGGTGGGTGAAGCCGGTGTTGGTAAAACAGCTATTGCCGAGGGTCTGGCATGGCGCATCACCCAGAGTGATGTACCTGATATTTTGCAAAACGCCGTTGTCTATTCTCTGGACATGGGTGCTTTGCTGGCGGGTACCAAATACCGTGGCGACTTTGAATTGCGCCTCAAGGGTGTGCTCAAACAGTTGAAAGACACGCCTAACGGCATTTTGTTCATTGATGAAATCCATACCATTATCGGTGCTGGCTCAGCATCGGGTGGTACGCTGGATGCGTCCAACCTCTTGAAACCAGCCTTGTCCAGTGGGCAACTGAAGTGCATAGGTGCGACCACTTACACAGAATACCGTGGTGTCTTTGAAAAAGACCATGCGCTGGCACGTCGTTTCCAGAAGATCGATGTCAATGAACCAACGGTAGAGCAAACTGTGCAAATTTTGCGCGGCTTGAAATCCAAGTTTGAAGAGCATCACAACGTCAAGTATTCAGCCTCGGCGCTGACGACTGCGGCTGAGCTGTCAGCACGCTTTATCAATGACCGCCATTTGCCCGACAAGGCGATTGATGTCATCGACGAGGCTGGTGCTGCCCAGCGTATTTTGCCTAAGTCCAAGCAAAAGAAAACCATAGGCAAGGCAGATATCGAAGACATTATTTCGAAAATTGCCCGTATTCCGCCACAAACGGTTAACCAGGATGACCGTAGCAAGTTGCAAACCATAGAGCGCGACCTGAAAAATGTCGTGTTTGGTCAGGAGCCTGCGATTGAAGCATTGGCTTCCTCGATCAAGATGGCGCGTGCTGGTCTCGGCAAGACAGACAAACCTATCGGTTCTTTCCTGTTCTCCGGTCCTACCGGTGTGGGTAAAACCGAGGTTGCCAAGCAATTGGCCTTTACCCTGGGTATAGAGCTGATCCGCTTTGACATGTCTGAATACATGGAGCGTCATGCCGTCAGCCGTTTGATCGGTGCGCCTCCGGGTTATGTGGGCTTTGATCAAGGTGGTTTGATGACTGAGGCCATCACCAAAAAACCACATGCCGTGTTGTTGCTGGATGAAATTGAAAAAGCCCATCCTGATGTTTTCAACATCTTGTTGCAGGTGATGGACCATGGCACGTTAACAGATAACAACGGTCGCAAGGCAGATTTCCGCAATGTCATTATTATCATGACGACAAATGCGGGCGCTGAAAGTTTGCAAAAACGTTCTATCGGTTTCAACGACAGCAAAGAAGCTGGCGATGAAATGGCTGATATCAAACGCATGTTTACGCCTGAGTTCCGTAACCGTCTGGATGCCATTATCAGCTTCCGTGCACTCGACGAAGAGATCATCTTGCGTGTGGTCGATAAGTTCCTCATGCAGCTCGAAGAGCAATTGCATGAGAAAAAAGTTGAAGCCACATTTACTGAAAACCTGCGCAAGTTCCTCGGTAAAAAAGGCTTTGATCCTTTGATGGGTGCCCGTCCTATGGCACGATTGATACAGGATATGATACGTAAAGCCTTGGCGGATGAGCTCTTATTCGGTAAGCTGGTGACAGGCGGGCGTGTGATTGTCGATCTTGACGATAAAGACCAGGTCAAACTGGAATTTTCTGAAGGCGATGCTACCCCACCAGAGGCATCTCAAGAGGTGGTAGAAGTAGAATAATTCCACCCTTGTCTGCCCCGGCTACGGCCGGGGTTTTTCATTAATTTTGTATATTTTTGCGTGATGGAGACAAGTATGGCAGGCCTGACACTTCCCACATATGTACTTGAATATACAACCAAGACCATAGATGCAGTTCTTTCCCAGGCTGCCCTGGAAGGAAATGAAGTTGAAGTTGATGTCTATGAACGTAGCGATGTCAGCAAGAAGCATGTCGCACTTGGCAAGCGCTTGAAAGGCGACAGTGACATGTTCCGCGTCTCAGTAGGTTCTCATGATGACGACTGGAATTACACCATCTTGCGTGAATCTGCGGGGCGCAGCCGCAAACTGAAAAAGTAGTTGTAAAAATAAAAAGCCCGAATCAGATAGAATTGAACCGGGCTTTTTGCTTTTTCAGCCAGCGCTGGTTTCTATGATGGGTGAACTGGTGATGGTTTTATGCACCGGGCACTTTGCTGCAATAGCGACCAGCCTTGTCCTTTGTTCTTCTGTTAAGTCTGCGCCATGCAGGATGACTTCTTTCTTGAAAATATCCTGCACCCCCTCCTTGTGATGGGTCAATTTGACCTCAACCTTGTCCAACGGCCATTGATGCTGGTTCGCATACCAACGCACGGTCATGGCTGTGCACTCACCCAGCGCTGCAGTCAATAAGTCGAATGGGGCAGGGCCCAGATTGCCGCCGCCGGCATCCAGTGGCTCATCACCTTTGATCTGGTGGCCAGAGACATTGATATCTACGGCAAAAGCGTTTTCGCCGGTTTCCATGACATGGGCGAAGATGGTTTGATCTGACATGCTGTTTCCTATTCTGGTAATGGAATAAATTCATTGTCGCCTGGTACTTTGGCAAAACGCCCTGCCTTCCAGTCGGCTTTTGCCTGCTCTATGCGCGCTTCTGAAGTCGAGACAAAATTCCAGAAAATATAACGCTGCTCAGGCAGGTTCGCTCCGCCCAGCAATACCAGATGGGCATCGCTGGTGGCTGTAATAATCACTTCTGCGCCTTCCTCGAAAACTGGCATGGTGCGTTCTTCAACGGTTTCATCGTTGATGCTGACGTGGCCGGAGATCAGATACAAAGCACGCTCAGCATATTCGGCTGGTACCCGCAATTGCGTACCAGCAGGCATTTTTGCCTCTACATAGAACAGCGGGCTGAAAATTTTAACGGGAGCGGTGTGCCCATAGGCAGAACCGGCAATCAGTTTCAGTGTCACCTGGTCTATGTCAAATACAGGCAGGCTTTCAGCCGCATGATGATGAAACGAGGGCTCAACTTCTTCAAATTCCTTGGGCAAGGCCACCCAGCTTTGCAGGCCATGTACAGTGCGCGTCTGCGCACGTTGTGTATCGCTATTGCGTTCTGAATGGGTAATGCCGCGTCCTGCAGTCATCCAGTTGACTGCGCCAGCCAGTATCTCTTGTTCTGAGCTCAGGCTGTCGCGATGGAACATGCTGCCTTCAAATAGATAAGTGACTGTTGCCAGGCCTATGTGAGGATGGGGGCGCACATCCATGCCTTGTCCGGCCTCGAATTGGGCAGGTCCCATGTGGTCCAGGAAGATGAATGGGCCAACCAGATGCCGTTTGGCGAAGGGTAAAATGCGCCCGACAGTAAAACCCCCAAGGTCTTTGCTGCGTGCAGGTATGGTCAGACTGATGACGCTCATGATAGATTTCCAATAAAGATTTGTAAGGATACTCAAGTCGCTCAGAGTTCAGGCTTCAGTTATTCAGTTTGAATAAACATCGCGTGACAGTGATGTCGCCTAATATCATTTAATCAGCATTTTAATCCAGATTGATCATTGCAGCCTTGCCCAGGTACGCCAGGTTTCATCGCATCGACACTTGATCATCTTGCTTTACAATGTAACAAGCAGATTTGCACTTAATTTGATTCTTACTTTTCAATAAGGACGTCATCATGAAATTACTCGCCTTCGCCGCCAGTAGCAGCAAAAAATCCATCAACAAGCAACTGGTCACTTATGCTGCCAGGCAGGTCGCAGGCGCTGAGGTTGAATTGCTGGATTTGAATGACTATGAATTGCCTTTGTTTAGCGTAGATAAAGAAGCCGACCTGGGCAAGCCAGCACTGGCGTTGGCATTTCTGGACAAGATCGCTAACAGCGACGCCATCCTGATTTCTTTTGCTGAACACAATGGTTCGTACAGCGCTGCCTATAAAAACCTGTTTGACTGGTGCTCACGTGCCAATGCCAAGGTGTTTCAGGGCAAGCCCATGGTCATGCTATCGACCTCTCCTGGTGCACGTGGTGGTGCCAGTGTATTGGCTGCAGCCACAGGATCTGCTCCATTTTTTGGCGGGCAACTGAAGGCCAGTTTGTCTGTGCCTGCCTTCCATGATAATTTTGATGTGGAGAGGCAGGAATTGAAGAATGAGGAATTGAAAGCTAAATTGGTGACGGCAATGGCAAGTCTGGCTTGAGTTGGGATCTACTCACTTTTTTTAATTCCCCCGCTAGTTGCAAGAAAATTTCACTCAGGCTTTTCATGAAGAAAATATGGGGGGGAAAGACTGCCCCCACATGACTATGGCTTTTAACCACCATGCACCATTTTGTGTATCAGTGTCAGATCAAAGTGATGCGCCACAATGAATAAAGTAATCAGGAAAACGATGACGGCGATCGCAATGGTGGTAGATTTTTTCATATGATACTTTCAAAGAATTAAAGAGTTCAATGCGCAAAACTGGCGCGTATGCTTAAACGTGATGCTTTCCAGGCCGGATAAGCTGAAGCCAAAACAGCGCCACTTGTGACAATTAAGAACCATATCCACAAAGACTTTTGTGAGATGACCAGAGGGAAGGCTTCGTCAAATAGCAGATTACCCAAAAATGCGCTTATGCTTGCTGACAAAGGCAGCGCCATGGCAACGGCAAGGCCAAAGCTCATCAGGGCGATGAACAAGCCTTCTGTAATGACGTTGCGTATCACAACACCTGGGCTGGCACCGATGCTGCGCATGACGCCAAATTCACGAGTACGTTCGGCTACATTGCTAGTCATGGATGAGCCCAGGCCAAGTACGCCAACAAGCGCCATCAGGATAGAAATAAACAGCAAGGCGTTGACCAGAAGATCAAAGTGATCGTCAACTTCCTGGCGCAGCATGTTTTCTGTAATGCTCGCGCTGATGCGAATTTCTTGCCTGCCGAGCGCTGCCTCAATTTGTTTTGTCATTGCCGCTACCGTTTTTGGATCATGTTGATCCATTACTACACGAAAGCTTCTGTAAAGCTCACTCTGGCTGGTCAATTTGGCGTAGGTGGCAGGTGAGACGTAAGCCATTGCGCCAGTCATTTTCTGTCTGGCGATACCGACCACGCGCAAGCTGGCTGTCTTGTCACGTACTCCCAGGGTAATGGTGTCACCAACGATAACTTTGGGAAATGATTCCAGCGCCTTGTTGTTTAAGACTACTGTGTCAAGGTCATTTCCTGCGCTACTCTTTACTTCACTAAGCCACTGCCCATTTTGCATGGTTAGGCTGATCAGTTTGCTACCATCGGGAATAGCGGTCACATTGAGTGAGCCGTGGCCGCCGTCAGGATAGGTTCTTTCTATATTCAAACCGTCTGTCCTGTGTCGGGCCACTGCGCTACTACTCCAGGCTTCGACCAGGTTCACACCAGAGATGGTGCCAACAATGCGAATGATTCTATTCTTGTCTTCTGGCTTGCTTAAATGGATTTCAAGGTCATAGTGGCGTTCTGCGGCTGCTTCCACCAGATGTTCCTGCGATGCCTTCCTGACGTTAAGACTGCTGATAAACATCGCCCCGGCAGTCGCTAACAAAGCCAGCGTGAGTAGCAAGCGACCACGGCTTCTGAAGCTGTTTCGTAGTGACATCAGCATGCCGCGATCCAGTCCAGGTAAATGAGATAGCCATTTGCCAAAAGCTTTTTCTGCAAAATATTTTTGTTTGCTACCAAAGTCAGTCATTGCAGTATGTGCGCTTACATTGCATGCTCTGGAAATAGGTACTACTGCCATGCAAAGAGGAACTAGTACTCCAGCCATGATCAGTACCAGATATACGTAGTCAGGGACTGCGCCACTATTCATATTGAAATTAAGTACACTCACTAAAATTTGCTGAGAAAAGGCGCGACCTGCCGCCAAGCCAGCTGGTGCGCCTATGCAAGTCGCCAGCAAACCTATGATTAAGACGAAGCCGAGATATAAGGTGGAGATTTGCGAAGTTCGCGCGCCTATGGTTTTCATCACACCTATCTGGCGCACCTGTTGCGCTAGCATGCTTTCGATGATAGTCGCGGTAAGCACAGCACTTAGCACCAATGCAATGCCACTAAACACTAGCAACATTCCCAGTATGGAAGTCATGATCAGTTGGTGCGGATGTTCACCGGGTGGCGGTATTCTGATGCGTTCTACGACATGTCCTTGTTGCTGTATCCAAAGTGCTAGGCTGCAGGCAAGCTGCTCGATGGCGTCGATGTCAAAGGGGTTGTCGCGGATGGTAATTTTTAAATCATGCATACCATCCCTGATACCCATGGCTGCCATGGTATCGGGCGTTGCGTAGGCAAAGGCATACATGCTGGGTACAGGCACGCCCGGATCATGTGCACTGCCAGAGACAGCTATTTGGCGTTGGCTGCCATCAGTCATTTTCAATTGCAGGACATCACCTGCTTTCAACTTCAATTTTTTTAAAGAATCTTTTTCTAATAATAACGTGCCTGGCGGTGGTGGCCATGCACCAGTTTCTGGAAAAATACTATTGATGCGCAGTTCTTTAAAGTCATCGACAATCATCAAGTTGAGCGCTTGCAAACGACCATCTGCCAGTTGTATGCCCGCATCCACTTTCGCACTGGCTTGTGCAGCCGCTATGCCAGGGAAATTTCGTATCGACTGTATCAACTGAGCATCGATATTATCTATCCTTAGCGTGGCGGAAGCTGGATTGGTAGCCAGATAGTTTTGCCGGATTTCACGTATTAATATCGTATAGCTGCTGAGCATGGTGGCAAGGCCAAACACACCGGCAGCGATGGCCAGTATCATCATGGCAGTGCGACCAGGTGCTAATTGCGCGTCGCGCGTCAGTTTCATCCAGCGAGTGTTAAGCAACATATTGCCTCCCGCAATTTGTGTCAGAAATGAGGTCTGCTGGATTGAGAAACTCGCCATCGGCCATGGTGAAGCTGCGGCTAAAATAGTGGCTATAGTCACGCTCGTGGGTCACCATCAACACGGTTTTTCCTTCCACCACCAATTGTGCAAATAATTGCATGATGCTATTTGCCGTTTCCGTATCAAGATTGCCGGTAGGTTCATCTGCCACCAAAATCTGCGGATCATTTGCCAGCGCCCTGGCGATGGCAGCGCGCTGTTGCTGACCACCAGACAAGCTGCTGGGCAATTTATCAGCTTGCTCGCCTATACCCAGCTTTTCAAGCAGAGCGATGGCGCGCAGCCTACGTTCCCGCGGCAGGTACGTATGGCAAAAATCCATAGGGAGCATGACGTTTTCGGCTATGGTCAAGGTGGGGAGAAGTTGAAAAAATTGAAAAATAATGCCAATGTTTTTACCGCGCCAGGTCGCCAGTTCACTCTGCTTTAAAGTGTGTACAGGAGTTGCTCCTATAAATATTTCTCCTGAGTTGATGTGGTCTATGCCTGTCATGACGTTCATCAAAGTCGATTTTCCACTGCCAGATTTACCGATGATGGCAACAAATTCCCCTTCTCGTATCTCCAGGCTGATTTTTTTAAGTGCCGTGAATGCACCTGATGCAGTCTCATATTTTTTGCATATGTCTTTTAATACGATCAATTGTCTTGCTATTGTTTGTATTGGCATTTTTTTTCCATATGGTTTGATAGACGCATTTGCCAGCGGGATACTGTGCAGAACTGCGACTGAAGCTATTTAATTCCTGCGGTGTTTCTGTTGTGTGTCAGTGCATGGCATTTCTTGCAACGCCGTGTTTCCAGGGATGCTCAGAAACATTTCAGAAACAAATATGGGGAAAAAAGGCACCGATTTGATGAATAAATCAGTTATAAAGCAAGCTATGGATAAAACAGATCATTTACTGATCGTCGATGATGATGAAGAAATTCGCGATCTATTAAAGCGCTACCTTGAAAAAAGTGGTTTCAAGGTGAGCGTTGCCGCCAATGGGCGGCAGATGCGCAGCATACTTGCTGCTGGAGGCATAGACCTGATCGTGCTCGATTTGATGATGCCGCATGAGGACGGTCTTAGCCTGTGCCGCGAGTTGACGGCAACGCAAGTGCAACCAGTTCCTATCTTGATGCTGACGGCCAGGAATGAAGAGGCAGACCGCATTCTGGGCCTAGAAATGGGTGCGGACGATTACCTGACCAAACCCTTTGCGACGCGTGAATTGCTGGCACGCATACGCGCCATCTTGCGCCGTACCCGAATGATTCCGGTGCAATTACGTGAGATCAGTGGTGGCCGCATGCTGGGTTTTGGTGTCTGGGTCGTGGATACGCATGCCCGACAGTTAATTGACGACAGTGGCGCGATTGTTTCTTTGAGCGGTGCCGAATATCGCCTGTTACGGGTTTTTCTCGACCATCCACAGCGCGTACTCACGCGTGACCAATTGCTCAACCTGACACAGAACCGGGACGCGGACTATTTTGATCGTTCCATCGATATACTGGTCAGTCGTTTGCGCAAGCGCCTGCGTGACGATTCGCGAGAACCCCAGTACATTAAGACGCTGAGAAGTGAAGGTTATATTTTTTCGAGTACGGTAGAACACCGGGATGATCAGTCATGACCGAGTTGAAACCGAAATTACAAGGTATCTGGCCCAATTCATTATTTTCACGCCTGGCTTTTGTATGGATATTAGCTTTATTGCTTGGACATCTTATCAGCAACGTATATGGATACATTTCTATCCATGAAGATCAGATTGCCCGCACAGATTATTACCTGACAAAAGATTTATCAGTACTGTTGCCCATTCTTGACACGGCCACGCCATCGGAACGCAAGCTTTGGATGGAGAAAATGCAGCGACATGCTTACCGCTATGAGTTAAGTACAGTTGCTCCAGATTATCTGGCAACATCAACGAGTAAATGGATAAATCCGCATCGTCGGCATGGTTTGGCCGATTCTCTCAAGGAGGAGCTGGCTACAAGCTATGCCGCGAGAAGCTCGGCTGGTCTCTTTCCGGGAGAGATGGGGCGTTTGTATTTCTCATTGAAAGACGGAACAGTATTAATTGCCATTATTAATAAAACTGTCTGGCCTATAGATTGGGGGGCAGGTTTAGTCTTCGCACTTCAAATGCTTGCGGTGATCACGTTTACCTGGCTGGCTGTAAAACAGGCGACACGCCCATTGCAGCGTTTGGCTGAGGCAGCGGATACGCTGGGTTCGTCATTACACGGTCAAGCCATTCCAGAAGATGGCCCCCGCGAAGTTGCCAGAGCCGCGGCTGCATTCAATGCCATGCAGGCACAGATCAAAGAACATCTGGCTGAGAGGGTGCAGATACTGGCTTCGATCTCACATGATTTGCAGACCCCCATTACACGCATGCGCTTGCGAGCTGAGCTAATGGATGACGGCAGCTTGCAAGAAAAAATGTTGAAAGATCTCGACGCCATGCAGCAACTGGTAGAGGAGGGGATCACCTACGCACGAAGCGTACGAAGAACCACAGAAGAAGTATGTCGCGTGGATATCGATGCTTTACTTGACAGCCTGGTCTGTGATTATGTGGATGCCCAACACGCTTTACGCCTGAGTGGGGAAATCGGCACGATACTTTCTTCAAGACCCAATACGCTCAGGCGCATCATGATTAATTTGATAGACAATGCCTTGAAATTTGCTGGAGATGTCGAGATGCAAGTTAGCAGAATATCGCCAGGACAGATATCGGTGTCGGTATTAGATAGGGGGCCAGGGATACCTGATAGTGAAATGGCTGCAGTATTGCAGCCATTCTATCGTGTGGAAAATTCGCGTAACCGCAAGACTGGCGGGACTGGTCTTGGCCTGGCAATTGCTCAGCAATTGGCACTTGCTGTAAATGGCTCCATCACATTAAGTAATCGTGACGGCGGCGGCCTGGAAGCCAAGCTGATTTTTCCTGTAGTTGCAGAAACAACATAGCTTTTTGATCTCTCAACAATGACAATTTCAATGCTTGCCTGTACTCCCAAACCCACCTTCACCACGCTCACTCTGTCCAAACTCATCGACGATATTAAAGCCTACTTGCAGCACAGGCACGATGATCAGTTGTGCCAGTCTTTCCATAGGTTGCAGGGTGAACTCTGACTGGCCACGGTTCCAGGTTGATACCATCAACTGGCCCTGGTAGTCAGAATCAATCAAGCCAACCAGGTTGCCCAGCACGATGCCATTTTTATGGCCCATGCCGCTGCGTGGCAGGATCATGGCGGCATAGCCTGGGTCGGCGATGTGGATGGCCAAACCGGTAGGGATCAGGACTGTCTGGCCGGGTTGTATGGTAATCGCTTCATCTATGCAGGCACGCAGGTCGAGGCCGGCGCTGCCAGGTGTGCCGTAGGCTGGCAGCATGTCTTTCATGCGGCTGTCGAGAATTTTCAGGTCTATGTTTTTCATGGTATTGAGAAAAAATAATGCTCAAAGAGCGGGCGCTCTTTGAGCAGGTAGGGGAGATTTAAATGAGGCTGGAACGCAAGGCGATTTCTGCCACCAGTTGTTGAGCCAGCGCTTGTTTGTCTGCGCGCGGCAAAGTAGTGTGGCCGTGCACGTCAAACAGCACCAGCTCGTTCTCATCCTTGCCAAAGGTGTGATGGCCGATATTACCAACCAGCAGAGGCACGTCTTTCTTCTGGCGTTTGGCAGCGCCATACTGCAAAAGGTTTTCTGATTCTGCGGCAAAGCCTACGCAATAAGGTGCATTCGGCATGGCGGCGACGCTGGCCAATATGTCAGGGTTTTGCGCAAACTGCAGTTGCGGCGCATCGCCTTCACTGGTCTTTTTCAGTTTCTGCGTGCTGGCATTGGCAACGCGCCAGTCGGCGACGGCGGCAACGGCAACAAACACATCCTGCTTGTGCTGCCTGAGTTGAGCCACTACGGAATCAAACATTTGCTGCGCAGTTTGCACGTCAATGCGGCGCACGCCATATGGCGCATCGAGTGCCGTAGGGCCGGAGACGAGGGTGACAATGGCGCCGGCTTCCCAGGCGGCCTGCGCAATCGCATAACCCATCTTGCCAGATGACAGATTGGTGATGCCACGTACCGGGTCTATTGGCTCAAATGTAGGCCCAGCGGTGATCAGTACATGTTTGCCCGCCAGGGTCTTGGCCTGGAAGGAGGCGATGATTTCTGTCAGTAATTGCTCGGGTTCCAGCATGCGGCCCATGCCGGTTTCGCCACAAGCCTGGTCGCCGGCAGCAGGACCTAGCAGATGTATGCCATCTGCCCTGATCTGTTGCACATTGCGTTGCGTGGCCGGGTTTTGCCACATCTCTACATTCATTGCCGGAGCGATGAGCAGGGGTAAACTGGCGGGGCGGGCAACGCACAGGGTGGACAGTAAATCATTGCAGGCACCATGTGCCAGCTTGAAGATAAAGTCCGTGCTGCAAGGCGCGATGACGATGGCATCTGCATCGCGCGTCAGGTCTATGTGCGGCATATTGTTATTGACGCGCGCATCCCATTGGTCGGTATAGACCGTATTGCCAGACAGGGCTTGCATGGTCACCGGCGTGATGAAATGGGTTGCAGATTCTGTCATCACCACCTGTACATCTGCACCGGCCTTGCCGAGTGCCCGCGTCAGTTCTGCAATCTTGTAGCAGGCTACGCCGCCAGTCAGGCCCAGAACAATCTTTTTACCAGCCAGTCGCAGACTCATGGTGCTACTCCTTATTTTTTGACGCGGCGTAATTCATCTACTATGAATAATGCAGCACCTACGCAAATCGCGCTGTCAGCGATGTTAAATGCCGGGAAATGGTAAATTTCCAGGTAATGAAAATCCAGAAAATCAATGACATGGCCATACAACACCCTGTCGATAACATTGCCGAGGGCACCACCCATGATTAGCGCCAGTGCAGTGCAAAACAGTTTTTGTCCTGCATGGCGCTTCAGCAGGTAAGTGATATACGCAGCTGCGATCAAACCGATAGCAGTAAAGAAATAACGCTGCCAGCCTGCTTCTGCGGCCAGGAAGCTGAAAGCGGCTCCCTTGTTGTACACCAGTGTCAGGTTGAAAAATGAGGTAATGCTCAGGGTTTCGGCATAAGCAAAGGCCTTGCTGATCGTGATTTTTGTGACCTGGTCCAGCAAGATAATGATGGCGGCCAGACCCAGCCAGGGTATCAGGCTGGAACCAGAGGACTTGGTACCTGAAGAATTATTTGATGCAGCCGGACGTTTTTTGGTCGCCATGGATATTGAACTCTTGTGAAGTCTTGATTAATGCAGGCAGGAGCAGGTTTGCACCTGCTCCACCCGCGCAACTACATTGCAACTACATTTTTACTATGCAAAGCGACGCGCTTCACCAGCGCCAAACAGATTACTGACACAGCGGCCGCACAGGCCAGCGTGTTCAGCATTGTTGCCTACATCTGCACGATAATGCCAGCAACGCTCGCATTTTTCGTATTTGGATGGCGTGACGACCACGGTTTCTTCCGCTTCGTTGGCAACCTGTTCCACACCTGCTGCAGAGGTGATCAATGTGAATTTCAAGTCATCGGCAAAGCTGTTCAATACATCAAACTTGTTGCCGCTGGCCTTGATTGTCACTTCTGCCTGCAGGGATGAACCTATGCCACCGGCAACACGTACTTCTTCCAACTGCTTGGTGACATCTGTACGCACTGCACGCAGGGCTGCATATTTAGCCAACAAGGCTTCTGCATCTGCAATCTCAGGCAAGCCGTAATAAGTTTGCGTGAAAATGGTTTCATCGCTGTCTTTGTAGGCATCGGCAGCGGCGAAGAACTGCCATGCTTCTTCAGCAGTGAAAGACAGCATCGGTGCCATCAGACGCAACAGCGATTGCGTGATATGCCAGATTGCAGTTTGTGCAGAACGGCGTGCATGCGAAGTCGTGCCGCTGGTATATAAACGGTCTTTCAGGATGTCGAGATAGAAACCACCGAGATCTTCTGAACAGAATGATTGCAATTTGCTGACCACAGGGTGGAATTCAAATGCATCAAAATGTGCCAGGATATCTTTTTGCAGTGCCGCCATATTGGCGATGGCGTAGCGATCTATCTCCAGCAACTCATTGATCACAACAGCATCTTTTGCTGCATCAAAATCAGAGGTGTTAGCCAGCAAGAAGCGCAAGGTATTACGGATGCGACGATAGGCCTCCGTCACACGTTTCAGGATTTCGTCAGAGATCGACAATTCACCAGAGTAATCAGAAGACGCTACCCACAGCCGCAAGATGTCAGCACCCAGGGTGCTGGAGATTTCTTGCGGCTCCATACCATTTTTCAAGGACTTGGACATTTTCCGACCTTGACCATCGACGACGAAACCATGTGTCAGCAAGGCTTTGTAAGGTGCGCGGCCGTCCAGCATCGACGCTGTCAACAGAGAAGAATGGAACCAGCCGCGATGCTGGTCTGAGCCTTCGAGATACAGGTCTGCCGGAAAGGCTGATTGCTCTTTGTGCGACCCACGCAAGACGGTCTGATGTGTTACGCCAGAATCAAACCACACATCCAGCGTATCGCGGTTCTTGACATACATGGCTGCTTCATCGCCGAGCAAATCAGCAACTTCGATTTTTTGCCAGGCTTCTATGCCTTCTTTCTCTATGCGCAGTGCGATCTGTTCCAGCAGCTCAGGTGTGCGTGGATGCAATTGGCCAGTTTCCTTATGCAGGAAGAAGGCCATAGGCACACCCCATTGACGCTGGCGTGACAAGGTCCAGTCAGGACGGTTGGCGATCATGCCATGCAGACGGGCCTTGCCCCATGCCGGGAAGAAGGCAGTTTCATCGATGGCTTTCAATGCTGTCTGACGCAGGCTGTCACCGCCGGCTTTGGGCGTATTGTCCATGCTGGCAAACCACTGTGACGTGGCGCGATAGATGATCGGTGTCTTATGACGCCAGCAATGCATGTAGCTATGCTCAAACATCTTGAATGAGAACAGGGTACCCGCTTCGCGCAGCTTGTCGCAGATAGGTTTGGATGCTTCCCAGATCGTCATGCCAGCAAAGAAAGGCAGGCTGGATGCGAATTTGCCATCACCCATGACTGGGGCGATGATATCGTCATCCTTCATA
Organism: Undibacterium sp. TC9W; assembly: GCF_049339865.1. Classification (NCBI taxonomy): domain Bacteria; kingdom Pseudomonadati; phylum Pseudomonadota; class Betaproteobacteria; order Burkholderiales; family Oxalobacteraceae; genus Undibacterium; species Undibacterium sp. TC9W. Next base: position 257,459 of record NZ_JBMPPJ010000007.1, read on the forward strand.
CCATGTGCCTTGCATGACTGGAAATCTTCGATACCGTAGGCTGGCGCAGAGTGGACCACACCAGTACCGGTTTCTGTACTCACATATTCACCCAGATAGACTGGAGAAAAACGGTCATAGCCAGCATCCAGTGCTGACAATGGATGTTTGAATTTGATTTCAGACAAGTCCGCACCAAGGCAGGTGGCGATGACTTCACCTGTCAGACCATAGTTGGTCAGGCTGGCTTCGACCAGGTCTTTTGCCAGTATCAGCAGGATGTCTTCACCTTCGCGCTGGGTCTTGACCAGGGCGTAAGTGATTTCCGGGTGCATGTTCAGCGCCTGGTTGGATGGGATGGTCCATGGCGTTGTAGTCCAGATGACGCAGTAACCTTTGTCCAGCGGTAGCTTGTCCAGTTTGAAGGCGGCAGCCAGTTTTTCTGGCTCAGCAAACGGGAAGCCAACATCGATGGATGGATCACGCTTGTTTTCATATTCGACTTCAGCTTCCGCCAGAGCAGAGCCGCAATCAAAACACCAGTTGACTGGTTTCAGGCCACGATAGACGTAGCCTTTTTCCAGCAATTTGCCGAGTGCGCGCAATTCGTCCGCTTCATTGCCAAAGGCCATGGTTTTGTACGGGTTATCCCATTCGCCCAATACACCCAGACGGATGAAGCCAGCTTTTTGTTTTTCTATCTGTTCGTTCGCATACACGCGTGCCTTGGCATGCACTTCTGCCACTGGCAGATTCTTGCCAAACAGTTTTTCCACCTGGATTTCGATAGGCATGCCATGGCAATCCCAGCCTGGCACATACGGTGCATCAAAGCCAGCCATGGTGCGGGCTTTGACGATCATGTCTTTCAAGATCTTGTTAACGGCGTGGCCCAGATGGATATCACCATTGGCATACGGTGGGCCGTCATGCAGGATGAATTTCGGACGACCGGCAGATGCCTTGCGCACGCGTTCATAGATTTTCTTGTCTTGCCATTCCTTGACCCATTTGGGTTCGCGCTTGGCCAGATCGCCGCGCATGGGGAAGGTGGTTTCGGTCATATTGACCGGGTATTTACTGGCAGTTTTTGCCGCTTTGTTTTCAGACATAATGAGTTTTCTATTTTTAAAATCGGGATGAAGTCACAACAAACTACAAGGAATTAAAACGATGTGTGAGCTTCAAATTCGGTCAGTGGCAGAGCGGGCAGGGCGGCGGCTGTCGGCAAAATAGGCACGTGCCTTTTCAGCGTCCTTGTTGATGGCCGCAGTCAGGGTAGGCAGGTCTATGTATTTTTCTTCGTCGCGCAGTTTTTTCAAGAACTCTATCTGCACGACTTTGCCGTAGGCATGACCGCTGTAATCAAATACATGGGTTTCTAGCAGCACACGGCCACTGTCATCAACAGTAGGGCGTACGCCGAGACTGGCAACGGCGGGCAAGGGATGCTCAGCCAGGCCATGCACCTGTACTATGAAGATGCCATGCAGGGCAGGGCGGTGATGGACTATACGCAGGTTCAGCGTAGGAAAACCTATGGTGCGTCCCAGCTTTTGACCATGCACCACATGGCCTGAAATACGGTAAGGGTGACCCAGCAAGGCTTCTGCCTCATCAAAATCACCATTGGCCAGCGCAAGGCGAACTGCAGATGAGGAAATGCGTACGCCCTTGTTTTGTACTGAGGGCAGCGTCTCTACGGTAAAACCATGACGCAAGCCTGCTTCGGTCAGGGTGGCGACATCGCCAGCGCGTTTGGCACCAAAGCGAAAATCTTCACCGACCATGACCCATTTCACATGCAGGCCATCGACCAGCACTTTTTCTATGAAATCTTGCGGTGACAATGTAGCAAAGTGGGCATTGAAATGTTCAACGATGACGCGATCTACGCCAGCAGCCTGTAATGAAGCCATGTTGTCGCGCAAATTGGCGATGCGGGTAGGTGCCTTCGACAGATCACCCAGCATCTGGGCAAAGAATGCACGTGGATGTGGTTCAAATGTCATGACGGCAGCTTCTATGCCCAGACGTGTGGCCGCATCCCGCAAATGGGCAAGCAAAGTCTGGTGGCCCAGATGCACGCCATCAAAATTGCCTATCGCCAGCGCACAGGGGGCACGGGAGGCTGCATTTGGAAGTCCGCGAAATACCTTCATTGTTTCCAGAAAACTGCTGCAAAGCCGTAGATTATAAATGCTTTCGTCTGGCTATAGACCTGATCTGAGGTGGAAATGTAAATTTCACAAGGGTTTAATTTGTGAAATCATCCGATTTCTCAGCATTTGGCGCATGAATCAATGATGATGTGACCACAAAACATCATTGGAACTCAGATAGGAGGCAACGGCTTCCTTATTACCAGTCGCATGTTTCATGATCTCGCCGCAGCTGCAAATGCCTTGATAGGGTTGAATGTGCGAGCAGGCTGAAACTTTTTGCAGGAAAACCTGGACGGATTTGCTGCAATTTTTACATTTAAAGGTCAGAATGCGGGCGGGTTTGTTGATCATGATGCTAATTTTCTAAACAATTAATCAATTCATGTGGTCAGTGTTTTGATAGCTACTGACCACAAATACAAATGCTATTTTAATTTCAAACGCCATAATGAAGTAACTTCTTTGACGCGGGCAGCATGCAAGGGATCGTTTTCATCTGTGGATTTTGGATGGCGCGGTTTGATATCCATCTTGCCAGCTACTGTCAGGCCACCTGCATCTATCCATCCTTGCAACTCTGCCGCAGTACGCAGGGCCAGGTGTTCGGCAAAGTCTGACATGACCAGCCAGGCTTCACCCTGTGGCTCCAGATGTTCTGCCACGCCAGCCAGAAAACCGCGCAGCATGCGGCTGTCAGGGTCATACACAGCATATTCTATCGGTGAGTTAGGACGTGCTGGCAACCATGGCGGGTTACACACTATCAAAGGCGCGCGTCCTGGCGGGAACAAGTCTGCCTGCACCAATTCAATCTGGCTGGACAAACCCAGTCTGTCTATGTTTTCACGGGCACAGGCGAGGGCGCGCTGGTCCTGGTCGGTAGCGATGATCTTTTTGACGCCACGTTTGGCCAGCAAGGCAGACAGCACACCAGTGCCGACACCAATATCAAAAGCCAGTGTCGTCGATGGCAGCGGGGCTTTTGCCAGCAAATCTATGTATTCACCACGTACTGGAGAAAACACACCGTAGAAAGGGTGGATTTTTGCACCCAGCGCAGCGATCTCTACGCCATTCTTGCGCCATTCATGTGCACCTATCAAACCCAGCAATTCACGCAGGGAAGCCACAAAGGCTGTGCTGGGCTCGCCATAGACTTCGCGGCAGGCTAGTGTTACATCCGGCGCACGGCGCAGGGTGATGCGGTAATCGGCTTCAAAGGGTATCAAGAGCATGGCCAGTACGCGCGCTCTTTGAGACTGCGCCTGGCGGTGCAGGTTGAATGCTTCTTTCGCAGATTCAGGCACCTTGGCCTTTTTGCTGGCCCTGGCTGGTTTTTTATCGATGCGGCGTGCCAGTGCCTGCAATAGCTGCTTGGCATTGTGGTAATCACCACGCCATAGCAGGGCCGTGCCTTCGCAGGCCAGCTTATAGGCGGTTTCGACATTCATGCGGTCATCGGCGATCTGCACACGCTTGGGCGCTGGTGCACCACTCTCGGAATGCCAGCGGCATGAGCGTGCTTCGTCGTTTTCTGTCCAGTGCAATTGCGGAGCGGGATCGGGGGTGTTCATATTTTTCTTTTTGTTGATTTTGTTGATGCTGCAGGTTTGCCAGTGTCTGGCCAAGGCTGGAGTGTAACAAAGAATGCTGCCTGGATGAGGGAAGTGTGAGGATGCGCACGGTTTTGCAAGCGAGTTTTCCTCATTGGGACAAACTAAAAAATCCAGATGCCAGGCGCCATCTTATGTTAACCTCATGTTTCTTAATATATTAAGCCTGCTATTAGCCTACAAGGAACTCACTATGCCTTTCCAATTTCGTCCTGTTGTTCTTGCGACTTTGTTGTCGTCATTGATTATTGCTGCTCCTCTCAGCCTGGCTGCCACTCCCTCTACCGCATTGGAAAGCAAGAAGGCAGACCTGGGTTTTGCACAGATCAAGACAGCTTTCCTCAGCGCATTGTGGCAACAAGATCCAGACATGGCGATGGCAGCAGGCCGCTACCAGGATGCAAATAAACTAGTATTGCCAAATCAGGCTACCCGCGATGCCTATGTCGCCTTCACCGATAACTGGCTGGCACAATTGAACAAGGTGGGCGCAGATGCCTTGTCCGCCAAAGAACAGACTGACCTGGCGCTGATACGCAATTACCTGAATGGCACACGATGGTATTTGACACAGTTCCGTGAATTTGAATGGAACCCTACCCAGCATAATATTGCCGGCAGTTTTGATGCCATTCTCAATACGGATTTCGCGCCGAAAGCAAAGCGGGTGCAGGTAGCAATACAGCGCCTGCAAGCAGTGCCTGCCTATTATGCAGCAGCCAAAGCCAGCATCAAAAACCCTACACCTGAGCATACCCGTCTGGCGATCAAGCAAAGTGCTGGCGCGATTTCGGTATTGGCTAATCTGGAGAAAGCAGCATCTCAGGAAAAGCTCGCAACAAAAGACAAGCAAACGCTGGAAGAGGGCTTGAAAAATGCCCGGGCTGCCGTCAATGACTATGTGCAATTTCTGGAAAACCTGGAAAAGAAACTTGATCCTGCAACGGCCCGTTCTTTCCGCATAGGCAAGGAGCTATATGAAGGTAAATTCACCGCTGATATCCAGTCTTCGCTGAGCGCAGAACAGACTTACCAACGCGCACTGATCGCCAGGGACGAAGCGCATAATAATATGGAAAAACTGGCTGACCAGCTCTGGGATAAAACCATGGGTGCGCAAGCCAAGCCTGCAGATCGCGCCAAGAAGATCGCCATGGTCATCGACAAACTGTCTGAAAATCATGTGGTCGCAAAAGACTTGTACCCTGAAATTCGCCAGCAATTGCCGCAGCTGGAAAAATGGATACGCGAACATGATCTCGTCAGCCTTGACTTGAAAAAGCCACTGGTCGTGCGCGAGACGCCAGTATATCAACGCGGCGTCAGCCTGGCCTCCATCGAAGCGCCTGGCATCTTCAGACCCAATGATAAAACCTATTACAACGTCACCCCTTTTGATGGACAACCCGCCGAGCAAGTTGAAAGCACGCTGCGGGAATACAATCACTGGGTCTTGCAAATATTGAACATCCACGAAGCCATCCCCGGCCATTACACGCAGCTGCAACATGCGAATAAATCACCGTCAGTCATCAAGACCCTGTTTGGCAATGGCGCAATGATAGAAGGCTGGGCCGTGTATAGCGAACGCATGATGCTGGAGTCCGGCTATGGCGGCAATACGCCCGAGATGTGGCTTATGTATTACAAATGGAACTTGCGCGCGGTCTGCAATACTATTCTCGATTATCAGGTGCACGTACTAGGTATGACAGAGGCAGAAGCCAAAGACTTTTTGATGAACCAGGCTTTCCAGACCAAGGCCGAAGCCGATGGCAAATGGCTGCGTGTGCAATACACATCCGTGCAACTCACCAGCTATTTCAGTGGTTATAGCGAGATACTTGAATTCCGCGAGCAACTTAAAAAACAGCAGGGCGACAAGTTCAAACTCAAGCAATTCCATGAGCAATTCCTGAGCTATGGCAGTGCGCCCGTGGGGATGATCAAGAAGTTGATGTTGAAGGATGCGGGAAAATAAAAATTTCTTAAATGAATCCGGAATAGTTGCTAGTATTCTTCTCCGTCAAAAATTATTAAGCAAAGTCGCCCGCCATGATCAGATTAAAAATATTCAATTCTATTTTAGTTCTCATGGCGATATGCCCTGGTTACGCATTCAGTCTGGAAAGTAGTATCAAGGATAAAGAACAACTACTTATCGGCACATGGCAAAAAGGTTTGACCGCTGAAATTGCTGCATTAAGCGCAGATAAACTGGCTCTTTACAAATCGTCGAGCCCTTTAGGAGAAGTGGTTCAATACAAGGCGGACCATAGTTTTGTCATGTATCCACCTTGTGGGAAAAAGGCGGAAGATTTGCGTAAACTTGGGCTGAGTTTTATTGAAGGTACCTGGCAGATCACTGATGCTGGTGATTTGGTGAGTGAAGTCAGCAATAAAGGCAAGGTCTTTACGCAAGTATCGAAAATTGATTGGATAAATGAACAGCTTGTATTGACCTTAGGAAAAGCGGGCACAGGCGATAAGATGGGAAAATATTCTGGCAAGTTCCCTCCGCAATGCTCTTAGTATTGTGCAAATCAAGCTGACATGATTCTCAACAGCAAATAGCAATGCGCCCAGATATTTATAGAGTTACCCAAATCGGTCAAGGCTTCCTGGTCGTCATGGCCAAACCCGTCGCAGGCGAATGGATAGAAGATGAATTTCGCGGGATCTCACAATTCGGTATAAGTCGACTGGTCTCGTTGTTAGAGACCCATGAAATACGTGACCTGGGTTTGCAGGCTGCACCAGACTTATGCGCAGCAAATCAGATCAATTTTATGCATTACCCCATCAAGGACAGAGGCTTGCCATCTTCTTTTTCTGCCACGCAGAAAATAGTGAAGCAATTGCATGATGACATTCTCAAGGGGAACAATACCGTCATCCACTGTCGCGCCGGAATAGGGCGGACTGACCTGCTTGCTGCAGCAGTGTTAATACGACACGGGCTTGATGCTAATGCTGCGCTGGCAACGATCAGCAAGGCACGCGGTGTTACCGTTCCCGATACCGAAGAACAAATCGATTGGCTGAACAGGCATCAGGCCGCATTGCGCGCATGAATAGCAAAATTCTGCTCTGCGCAGATTTTGTTATTCATCTTTTTTGATAAATATTTCACTGTGGAAATTTAAATTTCCTTCAGGAAAAACATTCTCTCGTCTGTTTTGGTGCACCTACAAAAATTGTGGTGCAAAAGTCATAGAAATGCACAAAACAGATAAGCAAGAGTGGTTTTTTCACAAATTTGTTAAAAAAAGTCAAACCTTGGTAACAAAACTGACATAAGCGGATGTTAATCTAGTAATCGTTTGCGCAAACGATTGCTTAATATAACTGTCGTTAAATCTCGTTTCTGGAAAGCTGCAGACAGCATGGTGGTAAGAAAAATAGTAGAGCTGTACAAGAATGGCTGCTTACGGATATCTGAACAAAAGGCTGAAGAAAAAGAAGCGAGATAGGCGTATTCCTGAGGGGGATATGTGCAGGCAAAGTATGACTCTGCTTTGATACTTTCATCTGGATGGGGATATGTGCGAGACGGCCACATAGATCAATACTAATGAACAATCATTCAGGGGGAATATTTTTATGCAAGGTCTAGAAAAAGCCGGCAAGCTAAAAGCGCTGGCGTTGCAACTCGGTCTTATCTTCACAGTCAGTTTTGCGGGCATGGGCGCAGCCTACGCGTCTATCCCGGATCATCACGAGTTTGACGCAAGTCTGCATGTGCCATATCGCTCGGATGCAAAAGCCGGTGCCGAATCCCGCTATTTCACGATGGAGTTTGAATACCCCTACGTGACGAAAGAGCAGACCATCACCTGGCGTCTGGAATTGCTGGGCAGTGATGGCAAGGTCGTTGACCGCTGGTATGGCACAGAAAAACTGTTCAAGAAAACTGTCACCGCACAAATGTTCTGGAGTGGCCGTGGCCCAACTGGCGCAGCCTTGAAAGATGGCGTCTATCAAGTCAGGCTTACCGCCAAGGCGACGGATACATCTGCGCTGCAGGCGTCTCCCGCTGGCGATGTTGCCAGCACGGTTGAGCGCGCATTGGCTGTCCACGATACAGAAATCATTACACAAAACTGGCCGCTGCAAGTCGGCAAACTGGCAACACCAAAAATGCCAAGCTTTGCCGCCTTGCCGACCAAGGCCAGCAAGGCACTTGCCACGGCATCTACAGCCAAGTCTGTCGCAGGCATGGCACCGCCGCCAGCAGCGGCGACAGGTTCTTTGCCCTACACTATCTACTACGGCAACCTGCACAGCCAGACCAATCACAGTGATGGTGGTGGTGAGCTGACTTCATGCACAGGCGCGCAAAACCCGCAATCTGCTGCCTATGGCCCTACAGATGCGTATCAGTTTGCCTTGAACAAGGGCCTGGATTTCCTGATGACGTCTGAGCACAACCATATGTATGATGGTTCTGACAGCACGAATACTTCGGCCAACCCGGTAACAGCAAAGAACCTGTATCAGTCAGGCCTGACCGCGGCGAGCAGTTTTAATTCTGGCCATGCTGGCTTCCTGGCGATTTACGGTTTGGAATGGGGCGTCATCAACAATGGCGGCCACATGAATATTTTCAACTCCAATGAATTATTGGGTTGGGAATACAATAGCAGCAATCAGTTGATCGCCGATACACTGACTGCCAAGAATGATTATGCTGGCTTGTATACCCTGATGCGTCAGCGTGGCTGGATAGGGCAGTTCAATCATCCATCGAGCAGTGGTCAGTTCATTGTCAATGGTACTGCACTTGGCTACACCGCTGACGGTGACCAGGCCATGGTTGCCTGCGAAGTTTTGAATACTTCAGCTTTCTCGACCAACACCACAGAGACAGAAACCAGCCGCAGCACCTATGAAGGTGCATGTAACAAGGCACTGGAAGCCGGTTTCCACGTTGCATTTACGACAGACCAGGATAATCACTGTGCCAACTGGGGTGCGTCTTATACCAACCGTACCGGCATCTTGCTGGCAAACGGTGCTGCTCTGAATAATGCAAATTTCGTCGATGCCATGAAGGCACGCCGCATCTTTGCCACCATGGACAAGACTTCGCAAATCATCCTGACTGCGAATGGCCATATCATGGGTGAGCGCTTCACCAATAGTGGCCCATTGACCCTGGTCAGCAATTTCGCCAGCACCAGTGGGCGAACTGTTTCTACCGTTGTGATTTATGAAGGTGTACCAGGCCGTAATGGCACAGTCACGCAATTGTCCAGCACTGCAACGACAACGATTACCCCGGCAGTGGGTGAGCATTTTTACTATGCAAAGATCACCCAGGATGACGGTAAAATTCTGTGGTCAGCACCTATCTGGGTTACCCAGTCGAATAGTACGGACAGCACGCCACCGACAGTCAGTGCAGGCGAATCCGGTACTAGCGGTAACATCACCTTGTCTGCCAATGCGACAGATAATGTCGGTGTCAGTAAAGTTGAGTTCTATGTCGATGGTGCACTCAAAGGCACCGCTACCAGTACACCGTACAGCATGACGCTGAACTCCACAAGCTTGACAAACGCCAGCCACAGCCTGGTCGCCAAGGCCTATGATGCGGCCAATAATGTCGGTACTTCATCGGCAGTCAGCTTCACTATCAATAACCCTGTCAGTGATACGACTGCACCTACAGTGTCGGCCAGTGAAAGCGGCACAAGCGGTAACATTAGTCTGTCAGCGACAGCGACAGATAATGTGGGCGTGACCAAAGTGGAGTTTTATGTCGATGGTGCACTGAAAGCGACCAGCACAACGTCACCATACTCAACGACATTGAATTCAACTACTTTGTCAAACGGTACGCATAGCCTGGTGGCCAAAGCCTATGATGCTGCCAACAATATTGGTACTTCTTCTACCGTAAGTTTTACTGTCAATAACAGTACTTCTACACAGTTGATTACCAACGGCGGCTTCGAGAGTGGTGCCAGTTCATGGACTGCCAGCTCAGGCGTGATCAGCAACAGCGGTTCTGAAACATCGCGCACAGGCAGCTACAAAGCCTGGCTCAATGGCTATGGCAGCGCTCACACTGATACTCTGTATCAACAAGTGACTATCCCTGCCGCAGCAACATCCGCCAGCCTGAGTTTCTGGCTGAAAGTCAGCTCGGACGAAACCACTACTACCCAGGCTTACGATACTCTCAAACTGCAAATTCAAAACAGCAGTGGCACGGTACTGGCAACACTGGCGACGTACTCGAACCTGAATAAGGGTACGACCTATGTCAACAAAACCTTTGACCTGAGCAGCTATAAAGGTCAGACCATACGCGTGTATTTTGTGGGTGTTGAAGGTAGCGTGACAGCGACATCTTTCCTGATCGATGATATATCGCTGATTTCGCAATAAACTTTTTTATATGCTGAAGTAGAAAAAACGAGAAAACCCGCCAGGTCTGGCGGGTTTTTTTTATTTGTGCGATTCGCGGTAATATATGTCATCTAGCCAAGCTATCTACCCAACGAATGCCGGAGATCAAAATGAAAATCAGGTTTTATCACGCACCAGATGCAAACTGCTGCGAACGCCTGTTGTGGATACTTGACTATAAAAAAATCGCATACGAGCGCATTGATGTAGGCTTGGGTGATGTTGGTGAACAGGTCAGGTTGCTGAGCCCCTTTGCCCGCGTACCGCTGATGGAAGTCGATGGCATCGCCCTCAGTGAATCCATGGCTATGGCGGAATTCATTGAAGAGATTGCGCCCAATCCACCACTGCAATATACCGAGGCCTTCGCGCGCGCACAGGTGCGGGAGATTTGCGAGGCAGTCAATTCTTCCATACACCCCCAGCAAAATAGCAGTACCGTCCGGTTTTATCATCCCGACTGGAGCAAGGAACAGATGCGGCCAGTGCGTGCCAACTGGTTGTTTATTAATTTGGAAAAATTGCAAAATCGTTTATGGCTACAAAGTCAATTTGCAGTTGGCCATCAATTTACGATGGCAGATATTTTTGTCAGTATCATTTATCGCAAAGCATTGGACCTGGGGCGACTTGCGACTGAATTGCCACGTTACGAACAACACTGGACTTTCCTGATGTCAGATGCTGAGATACGCAATGCTTGTCCGATTGCCAGTCAGGGCGTATCTTAAATATGGCATTGCCATTGACAGAAAATCAAATCAAGATTTACGGTTGAGATCAAACTTGAATCCGCCTTTGATTTTGAGTTTGTCTAGCATCAATAAAAAATACCTGAATAATGAAATCATTAAAACGCGCACTGACGTCACTGGAAGGTTTATCCATCGGCGATGCTTTTGGACAGTGTTTTTTTCAGACAGAAAATCAACTGCTTCTTGCTGAGGGTCAGCAACTACCTGAGGCCACCTGGTACTTTACTGATGACACAGAGATGACTTTGTCCATCGTACATGTATTGCGCAGTCATGGTGAAATTGATCAGGACATCCTCGCAAAAAGTTTTGCGAAACACTACAGCTATGACCGTGCCTATGGTCCGTCCATGCACAGAGTGCTGGCACGTATTGATGCTGGCGAAGCATGGCAGGAGGTGGTTGCCAGCGCTTTTGAAGGGCAGGGTTCGTATGGTAATGGCGCTGCCATGCGTGCAGCACCATTGGGTGCATATTTCGCCGATGACCTGGGTTTGTTAATGAGGCAGGCAAGTTTGTCTGCCGAAGTGACACATGCGCATCCAGAAGGAATAGCGGGAGCCGTTGCTGTTGCTTTGGCTGCCGCTCAGGCTTGCCTTTACAGCGATGCGGGAATAAGACCCAAACATGCAGAATTTTTAGGAAAGATTATCGACTTGTTACCGCAAAGTGAAGTGCGTTCCAAACTGGTTCGCGCTCAGTCCATAGAGACTGCCGGGTCTATGGATTTTCTGGTTTCTCTTCTCGGGAATGGGAACAATATGTCGGCGCAAGATACAGTGCCGCTGGCCTTGTGGTGTTGCGGACAGACACTGGAAGATTTTGAAAAAACCATGTGGCTGACTGTCAGTGCAGGCGGGGATCGCGATACTTTATGTGCGATTGCAGGAGGTGTCGTTGCCTCATTCGTCGGCGACAAAGGTATCCCTGACAGCTGGAGAGCGAGACGCGAAGCTCTGCCAGACTGGTATCTTGAATCCAGGGATGCAAATTGACAAAGAAATTTTTTTGGAATGACCCGTATCAAACCAGTTTGCAAACGCAAGTCAGTAAAGTGGATGGCAATGACGTTTACCTCGCATCGAGCATTTTCTTTGCTTTCTCTGGTGGGCAGGAAAGTGATCATGGCAGCATTGCCGGACAAGCAGTTGTTACAGCGCGCAAGGAGGGGCTGGAGTTGGTATATACACTGGCTGATGACCACGGCTTGCTGGCTGGGCAGGATGTGGAAGTTTGCATAGCCTGGGACAGACGTTATCGCATCATGCGCCTGCATTTTGCTGCTGAGCTAGTGCTGGAATTGTTTTACAAATCCTTGCCAGGTGTGGGCAAGGTCGGTGCGCATATCGCACAAGACAAGGCACGTATAGACTTTGTCTGGCCTGAAAGTATTGCCCCCTTGCTGCCTGCTTATATGCAAGAAGCGCAGACCATTATAGATGCAAATCTCGACATCACATGCGCTTTTGAAGATGAAGCTACAGAAAGACGTTATTGGGAAATTGCAGGATTTTCCCGAGTACCTTGCGGCGGTACGCATGTCAAACGTACTGGAGAATTGGGGCACATAAAATTGAAGCGTAACAATATAGGGCGGGGTAAGGAGAGAGTAGAGATTTATCTTGCTCCTTAAAAAAACAGTGGCAGGAGAGTCTGCCGCTGTTTTTTCCTGGCAAGCTGTTGATGCTTACTTGCCGAACAGGGATGAAAACTGTTGCAGCACCGCAGCCGGGTTGATATTGCCAGCTTCGGGCACCTGGCCATGGGGCGTCAGGTGATCAATGATGCCTGGCAAAAATTCAGCGAGGTGGTTTGCTGCACCTTCATGTGAAATGCCAGCAGCATCAGCCAGTTGCCCCCTAAGGCTTGCTGGATTTGTGCAGCGGATATGGGCATGTTTTGTCCCGTACCCACCCATGACTGCACGATGTCAGCCAGGCCAGCCTGGTGGAACGCGCTGATCAGGGCTTGCAAGCCACCAACGCCGCCAGCTTGTTTATCACCCAGCATGGCAACCACTGCCTGCATCAAGCCTGCCTTGCCATCATTGTCCTGGTTCATGCCGCCAAGCATGCCTAATGCGCTATCGAGTAATCCCATGATGTTCCTCTTTGAATTGATAAAGTGCAGCAAGTGTAAATCTGAGTATCGGCGGGAATTGTGAACTCTGTATGAAATTTGACAATGTTTTACGGCGATGGAAATTTTCTCTTTTAATTTGCTGAGTCCGTTACATGCCACCCCATGCTGCATTCAACATGGCAATCGCAGCCAGGCCTGCCGTTTCGGTGCGTAATATGCGTGGCCCCATGGACAGTGCCAGCACGCCGTGTTTAATAGCGAGACTTTCTTCTTCATCGGAATAACCGCCCTCAGGCCCGATCATTAAGCTTACAGCTTGTGCGGGATGATGGCGTGACCAGTCTGCCAGTGATTGTTCTGCGCGCGGGGTCAGCAATATTCTCTGATGCATATCTTGCTGGCTCAGCCACTGGTTGAAATTCATGAGCGGTGCCAGGTGAGCGAGGCGGTTGCGCCCACATTGTTCAGCCGCTGCAACGATGATGCCTTGCCAGTGCGCCTGCTTTTTCTCGGCACGCTCTGCAGACAGCCTGACGACGCAGCGCTGCGCTGCCAAGGGCTGGATTGCACTGACGCCAAGTTCCATGGCTTTTTCAATGATCCAGTCCATCTTGGATGCTTCTGGCAGTGCCTGCACCAGGTTCAGTGAATAAGGCAATTCGCATTCTTCTGGCAAAAATACTTTGACTTCTGCGGTCACGTTTTTCTTGGCGACCTGGGTCAGAGTGGCGACATAGCTGCCACCTTCTCCATTAAAAATATGGATGTTATCGCCCACATTCTGGCGCAGCACAAAAACATGATGCGCGACTTCATCAGGGAGGTCGATGGTGATCCCTATGCTTAAAGGGCGAGGACAGTAAAAACGTGGCATTCAATTCTCTTTGTTCGGAAGCAATTTCTTTAAGGGACTTACGAAAAAGCGTTCCAGCAAGCGTAGCGACGACGGCAGTACTTAAGTACGACTAGGAGCTACAACGCAGCTGGAGCGCTTTTTCGTATGTCCAATTTAGTAGGTCATGCAGGCAGCATTTAGCATACCCAGGCCCAGACTCAAGGCACCAAGAAAGACGCCAGAGGCAATTTTATTGCCGGGTATGTCAGAGACAATACCGGGTATCAATAAACGCGCGATGCCAAAGGCCAGCAATTGTATTGCCAGCGCTATCACACCCCAGAAGCACATATCGATCAGGCTGACACTGTTGGCAATGGCCGACGCCAACGCCGTGCAATAACCCAGCACAGCGCCAGACAGGCTGGCTGCTGCTGCAATATTACCTTCTCGTATCAGGGCAATTTCACGGTAAGGTGTTATGCGTATATACACCACGACAAATATCGCCAGCAAGATGAAAGCGGCAGCAATATGGCTGAAGAAGGCAAGTAGGCCGTGTGCCAGTAATTGTTCACTCATGGAGCATCCTATTCTACAAAATAATGGGGAATGAAACGACTGGTGTTTTTGGTGATCAGGGTTTCATCTTCGCGTATGCCTATGCCAGCGGGTTCATCACCCACTATCCAGGCACCGATGGAGGTGTAAGCCGGTGTGATGCCATCATCAAATTTTGGTTGTGGTGCATAAGCCTGATAGATATAGCCTTCTTCACCATATTCACCACCAGTATGCATCACTTCACCATTGGCATAGATGGAAATGTTTTCTCCCTCTCGTGAGTACAGAGGTTTTTTCACATGGTTGCCGCTGATGCGCCATGCATCGAAATAGGCGGGCAGTAGATTCGGGTGATTCGGAAACAGTTCCCACAATATCGGCAATATCGCCTTGTTCGACAAGATCATTTTTCAGGCTGGCTCTATGATGCGCATGGGACGCTTCAGCAAATGATTGGAAAAGTCTTCGCGGCACAGCCATTCCCATGGGTAGAGCTTGAACAGGTTATCGATACGGCTGTCGAGATCATCGACGAACACGCCTTCGTCTTCATCCCAACCCAGCGATTCTATCGCGCACTGCTTGGTGGCAAAGCCCGCCTGTATGGCTGTGTCGCGCAGGTAAGAGAGATTGCCTTCATCTTCTTCATTGCCACCTGCGCAGGCAAAGTGCAACAGGCCTTTGCCAGGGAATTTTTTCCACTGGTCTATGAGTTTTTCATGCAGGGAATTGAACTGGTCAGCATCAGGAAATACATCCTGCAACCAATACCATTGTGCGACACTGGATTCCACCAGTCCGGTGGGTGTGTCGGCATTGTATTCCAGCATCTTGGGTGCGCCTGTGCCATCCCAGCTCAGGTCAAACCGGCCATACAAAGAAAATTCTTTTGCGCGCCAGCTGTCTTCAACTTGTGACCAGAAGGCCTGGGGAATGGCAAATTTTTCTTGCATGCCGTGTCTGACGACATGGTCCACCGCTTGCGATGACATCTGGTGCAAGTCGAGACTGGCTTGTTCCAGTGTATCTACCTGGTCGGCAGTAAAACGATAGGCATAACGTTCATCCCAGTAGAGACCATCGATGGAGTGGTAAGTAAAACCGAGGGATTCAAATTGCTGCTGCCAGCCCGTGCGTGGCGTTAATGAAGTGCGTATCATTAACCACCCCCGCTATGGCCGTGTGCAGTGCCGCCAAAACCGCCGCGGCTGACACTACTGCGACTGGTGGATACACTGCGGCTGACGGCGTGATCGCTGCCAGAATTGCTGACGCCGAAATTTCTCTGCACCCTGTCACGATAACCAGGCGAATAATATGGTCCGAAAAAACTGTGTGAGTATCCGCTGTAGTGGCTGCCACTAGTGCCGGTGTAGCTGCTACCAGTCGATGAGGCTGGCATGCTGGCGGCATTGAGGTCAGTACTGGAGGCGACGGTTTCGCAGGCCGTGCCAGTACCCCAGTCTTTCTGGCAGTCTTCGAGGTTTTTATACTGATCGCGTATGGATGTCAGTTCCTGGCTGCCGCCACTGCCAGTATTGTCGGCACTATCGCTGCTGACGCTGCACGCAGTCAGGGCAGCACTGGTCACTAGCATTAGCGGCAGAGTGCGGCTGACTCTGCGTTTGCCATGTTGTTTGCTTATTCCGGCACTCACGGTTTCTCCTGTTTTCCCATGTTAGGGTCGCGGCATCAGGTCTTTCACATAATTGGGTAAGGCAAATAATGCCTGATGCACATCGCCATTGTAATACTTTAGCAATGGCAAACCACGGTGTTTGATCTGAAGATTTACCGTTGACGCGCTTATCGATAATGGGTTGCCATGCTTGCTGGCAATAGCCATCCCCCATAAAGCACCGTACAGGGGGATGAAGACAGTATATGGATGTAGTTGCGGAAATATATTGCTGAGTTTCTTCAAGGTACCAGCAAAGCGTTGTGGATGATAGTAGGGGCTGCCCAGATGCAGTACCAGCATGCCTTGCTCAGTCAGCCTTTGCGCACAAGCCTGGAAAAATTCTTCTGTCATGCAGGTGGCTGCCAGCGAGCTACCATTTGGGCTGATCGGGTCGGTCAGGTCCAGCAGTATCAGGTCAAATTGTTCTGTGCTGTTATGGACATAGGCAAAACCATCTTCATAACGGTGTTGTATTTTTGGATCATCCAGTGCACCTCGATGAATATTTGCCAGGTGCTGACGTGCCATCTTGACGACTTCTTCATCAATTTCACACAGGGTGATGCTGTCGATGCTGGGGTGTTTCAGTAATTCTTCACAAGACCCACCATCGCCACCACCGATGATGAGGGCAGTGCGTGGTTCCGGATGGGTCATCGCCGCAGGGTGCACCAGGCATTCATGATAAAAGAATTCATCTTTTTCTGAAGTCATCATGGCACTGTCTATGCGCATGACCTTGCCAAAATTGGTGGTATCGGCGATCTCGATATCCTGCATGGCGCTACGCTGGCGCGCCAATACCTGATTGATACGGGTGACTGCAAAGCTATCTTCTGTCAGAGCTTCAAAGGCCATGGCGGGACCATGTTCACCGCGTTGCAATTCCTGACGCGAGACTGTGCGTGGCTGGAAAACAGCAATCAATGCATCGACAATTTGCCTGGCCTTGCTGCCATTGTCATGATTGAAGTTGCAGACATACACGTCCAGCGTCACTGCATAGCGTTCTGGCCAGGTATGGATGGCGACGTGCGACTCTGCCAGCAGCAAGGCTCCTGTGACGCCAGCCGGGCTGCCATCTTCATGCCTGAAGGGGTGAAATTTTTCCCCAACAATGGTTAGGCCGGCAGCGATGGTGATTTCGCTGAGGCAAAGACGCAGGCTTTGTGGGCTGACGAAATATTCTGGCGCTGCTTCACAGTCAAAGCAGTCGGCGGTCAGGTGTAAGCCTTCCATAAGTCTTTCTTTAATTCAATGGTTCAAAAATGCCCTGCAAATCTTCTGCAGTCAGTTCTACGCTGGCAATTTCACCCTGGTCGAGTATGGCACGTGCCAGGTCAGATTTTTTAGCCTGCATTTCCTGTATCTTTTCTTCTAGCGTACCCTTGGCTATCAGGCGATAGACAAATACGGGTTTGTCCTGTCCTATGCGCCAGGCGCGGTCAGTGGCCTGGTTTTCTGCAGCCGGGTTCCACCATGGGTCGTAGTGGATGACGGTGTCGGCTGCGGTCAGGTTCAAGCCCACGCCCCCAGCTTTCAGACTGATGAGGAATAGGGGGATATCACCTTCCTGGAAGCGGCGTACCACTTCACCCCGGTGCTCGGTGTCGCCTGTCAGTATGGCGAAGCGTAATTGTTTTTCAGTCAGTGCTTCTGCGATCAAGGCCAGCATGCTGGTGAATTGTGAAAACACCAGGATCTTGCGGCCTTCCGCCAACAGTTCATCTATCATCGCCAGCAATTCTTCGAGCTTGGCCGACGGCGGCATCTTGTCCTTGCCACCTTTTGCAGATTTGACGGCTTTGGCACCAGTAATCTTGACCAGGCGCGGGTCGCAGCATACCTGGCGCAGTTTCAGCAGCGCATCAAGGATGACGATCTGGCTGCGTGCCACACCTTTCTTGGCGATTTCTTCGCGGACTTTTTCGTCCATGGCCAGGCGCACGGTTTCATACAGGTCGCGTTGTGCGCCGCTAAGTTCTATGTGACGCAAGACTTCGGTCTTGGCTGGCAGTTCCGTCGCCACCTTGTCCTTGGTACGGCGCAGTAAGAAAGGTTTGATGCGGCGTGTCAGCAGGGCATGGCGCTGGCTGTCTCCCAGTTTTTCTATGGGGTGCTGGAAGTCCTTGGTAAATGACTTGATGTCCCCCAAAAGGCCGGGCATGAGGAAGTTAAATTGCGACCACAGCTCGCCCAAATGATTTTGCAGCGGCGTACCAGTCAGGCACAGGCGGTGGTTGGCCTGCAACAGGCTGGCAGTCTGGCTGGCCTTGGCCTGGGCATTTTTGATGTACTGGGCTTCGTCAAGTATCAGCAAATGATAGCGGTATTGGCGCAGGGCTTCTTCATCGCGCGGCAACAGGGCGTAAGTGGTTAGCACCAAATCGACCTGTGGGATTTGTTCAAACAGCTTGCTGCGGTCTTTGCCTTGCAAGACAAGCACGCGCAAATCAGGTGTGAAGCGTTGCGCCTCGCTGGCCCAGTTGTCCATCAGGCTGGTGGGGGCAACCACCAGCGCTGGCTGGGTCAGGCGGCCGGCTTCTTTCTCCATGAGGATATGGGTCAGGGTTTGTATAGTCTTGCCCAGACCCATGTCATCAGCGAGGATGCCTGCAAGCTGGTATTCGCGCAAAAACTGCATCCATGCCACACCTTCTTTTTGGTAATCGCGCAGGCTGGCCTGCAAACCTGCGGGTGGCGTGATGCTGTTGATGCCGCCGAATTCTGCCAGGCGCTTGCCAAAGCTTTGCTGGCGTTCGCCACCTATCCAGCGCAAGTGGGTAGTAGCAGACAATTCTGCCAGACGCGCCGCGTCCAGCATGGGCAGGCGCAGTTTGTCGCCTTGCTGTTCATTGAAATACAACTCGCCCAGTATCAGCAGGATAGGCTTGATACGTGCATAGGGTAGGGCGACGCGGGTATTGTCAGGCAGGGCCAGCAAGACTTGTTCGTCATCAGCGCGTTGATTGACTTGTTGCAAGCTAAAGTCTTGCGGTGCCTGGCGTATCAGGCTGACCAGCAAGGGCAGCAGTGAAATCTTGGCCTGGTTGACGACGATACCCAACTCCAGCTCAAACCAGACGGATTGCTGGTTATCTTCATCAACCTCGGCATACCAGTCTTCCACTTCTTGCAGATCGTAGCGGTAGTCGTCTTGCGGACGGATATCCCAGCCCTGGCTGATCAGATCAGGCAAGTCTTTTGTTGCAAAATTCAACCAGGCATTCTGGTCCGGCAAACAAAGTAGCAGCTCTTTTTCATGACCTGCTATGGCTTGGACTTGAAAACCCAAGTCCTGCAGGGTTTGCCTGGCACTTTGTTCTGCAGGCAGGTCCCTGAGTATCTTTTCCAGGCCATGCTGACCACGACGCAGCAAATGATCGCCTGGCTGCTCCGATTCAGCTACTGCGTCTTCGTAGGCGAACCTGAGGATGGCGTAATCAGTGCATGCACTGGGTGTCGTCATGCTATTCAGTTCCAGCACCGGGCGCATGCGGATATCTGCACGCAGTTGTGCTTCCAATTCTGCTGGTAAGGGGATCAGGTTCTGCAGGCCCATGTCCAGCAAGCGATTGGCCATTGCCTGCCGGGTTTCTGCGCGACCAACAGCCAGGAGTGGCGCTTCCTGCACCAGGTTAATCAGTGCAGGCAGCGGGAACTTGCTGGTCGCTGCTACATGCAGCTCGCCACAGCTATCTTGCCCTATCAGCCAGGGTGGTTCGGTGGGCAGGATATACGGCGGGGCAGGTATCTCTGCATCCCTACTATCGAGTTGCCAGCGCAGGCGCAGGTAGTCATTTTCTTCTTGCCAGGCTAGGTGTGCCTGTTGCAAAGGGTGGTAGGCCAGCCTGGATAAATGATTTTGCTTATTTTCGGTATTGAGCCAATACAGTTTGCCAGCCTTGGCGACACGCTCGAGCAAGACCGCACCCATCCTGCCCTTGGGAGAATAATGGGAGTAATAAAACGAATTCATGGTGCACATATTGAACAGCGCCAGCAATTCGTAATCTGCTTCCTGCAAAAAACTGGCTGACTTCATCATGTCGCGCACTGCCAATGACAGCTTGGTGTACTTCAGGTCGCCTTTGGCATTTTGCTTGGCCTTGCCGGGTATCAGGCGCACTTCCTTGCTGCCTGCTACTGTGGAAAGGCTGAAAATCAGCATGCCATCTTCCAGCTCGTCTTTGGCAAATTCTGTATCTATCGCTGGAGTTGGGGATTCATGCGTGGCAAATTCCAGCTCACGCAACCATTTCTGTTCATTGAAACCCAGTGCAGCATCATTGCCATCGGCATGGCCGGGCAGGGCATGGGCCTTGTTGTGATGGTCGAGGATATTCAGTAAAACTGCCGCCACATGCTTGCAATTGTATTCAACCGGGCAACTGCAGGAACCATTCACGGCTTCCAGTTTGCCGTTTTCAAACACCAGTTCAATCTCTTGCGCATAAATATTGCGGCCACTGCCCTGGACTTCGCTCTCGACAAAGTCATTGTCAAAACTCCAACCCCTGACCTTGTTTTCTGTTGCATAACTGATGCCGCGTATGAACACCTCATGAGGAAATTGCCGGGCAAGATCGTCGAGGGAGAAGTGACGTTTTTTTGATGACATGCGTAAGCTTTATATGTAAACCCAGTGATTTTACAGTTTAAAAGAGCAAGATTGCGCTTCTGAAGCGTCGCAATTGTAGTATGGACCCCATGCTCTGGTAAAATATCGGGTTTTCGCGGGGAGAGTTTCATGTCCCCAGCTCGCAACACTGACCAGTTTTCTCAAGACTACCTTCTGACACCATGATTTCATCTCTTCAGCCAGCAACACTCACCAAGATGGCCAATGCAATTCGTGCCTTGTCCATGGATGCCGTACAAAAAGCCAATTCTGGCCACCCAGGCGCGCCTATGGGCATGGCGGATATCGCTGTTGCTTTGTGGAAAGGCTATTATCGCCACAATCCGGCTAATCCTAAATGGATCAACCGCGACCGCTTTGTGTTGTCGAATGGCCACGGCTCGATGTTGCATTATTCGCTGTTGCACCTGACAGGCTATGACCTGCCTATAGAAGAGATCAAAAATTTCCGTCAATTGCATTCCAAAACTGCCGGTCACCCTGAAGTACATATCACACCAGGCGTGGAAACAACTACTGGCCCACTGGGTCAGGGTATTACCAATGCCGTCGGTATGGCGCTGGCTGAAAAACTGCTGGCAGCTGAATTCAATCAGGGCGACCTGAAAGTCGTTGATCATTACACCTATGTATTCATGGGCGACGGTTGCCTGATGGAAGGCATTTCGCATGAAGCCTGCTCACTGGCCGGTACACTGCAACTGAATAAACTGATCGCTTTCTGGGATGACAATGGCATCTCCATTGACGGTCATGTCGAAGGCTGGTTCACAGACAACACCCCAAAACGTTTCGAAGCCTATGGCTGGAATGTGATCCCGGCAATTGATGGTCACAATGCAGAAGCCGTGGCCAATGCGATTGCTGCCGCCAAAACATCTGACAAACCGACGCTGATCTGCTGCAAAACCGTGATCGGCAAGGGTTCTCCAAACATGGAAGGAACCCACAATGTGCACGGTGCCGCTTTGGGCGACAAGGAAATTGCCGCAGTACGTGCGCACATAGGTTGGGAATACCCACCATTTGAAGTGCCGGCAGATGTATACCAAGCCTGGGATGCCAAAGCAGATGGCGCTAAAGCCGAAGCTGAATGGAATACACAATTTGCAGCCTACACAGCCCAGTTCCCACAAAAAGCGGCTGAACTGACACGCCGCATGAATGGTGACTTGCCTGCCAACTTCGATGAAGTGGTGGCGAATGCGATTGCATCCTGCGTAGAGAAAAAAGAAAACATCGCTACCCGCAAAGCCAGCCAGAACGCCATCCAGGCATTTGCCCCATCGCTGCCAGAATTCCTTGGCGGTTCTGCCG
Source organism: Undibacterium sp. TC9W (assembly GCF_049339865.1). Taxonomy (NCBI): domain Bacteria; kingdom Pseudomonadati; phylum Pseudomonadota; class Betaproteobacteria; order Burkholderiales; family Oxalobacteraceae; genus Undibacterium; species Undibacterium sp. TC9W. The sequence continues at coordinate 279,509 of NZ_JBMPPJ010000007.1, forward strand.
ATTTGACAGGTTCCAACCTGACCAACTGGAAAGAAAGCATCGCGGTACGTGGCAACCAGGCTGGTAACCATATCAATTATGGCGTGCGTGAATTCGGTATGAGCGCAATGATGAATGGCATTGCCTTGCATGGCGGTTATATCCCCTTTGGCGCGACCTTCCTGACTTTCTCTGATTACAGCCGCAATGCCATCCGCATGGCTGCACTGATGAAAATCCGTACCCTGTTTGTGTTCACTCATGACTCTATCGGCCTGGGTGAAGATGGTCCTACGCATCAATCCGTCGAACACGTATCGAGCATGCGTCTGATCCCTAATCTGGATAACTGGCGTCCATGTGACACAGTGGAATCGGCCGCTGCCTGGGCACATGCAGTCAAACGCAATGACGGTCCATCGACCCTGATTTTCTCTCGTCAAAACCTGCCGTACCAAGAGCGTAACGCCCAGCAAATCGCTGATATCCAGCGTGGTGGCTATGTCTTGCAAGACGTGGCTGATGCCAAGGCAGTATTGATCGCCACCGGTTCTGAAATTGAACTGGCTGTCAAATCTGCGGCTGAACTGGCACAGCAAGGCATTGCCGTGCGCGTGGTGTCCATGCCATCGACGGATGTATTTGACCGTCAGGATGCTGCTTATAAGGCTGCTGTGCTGGGCAAGGGCTTGCCACGTATTGCCATCGAAGCCGGTGTCACAGACTTCTGGTATAAATATGTAGGTTTGGAAGGCGCAGTGGTTGGTATCGATACTTTCGGTGAATCAGCACCAGCGGGCGTCCTGTTCAAATACTTTGGCTTCACTGTTGACAATGTCGTTGCCAAAGTAAAAGCGACTTTAGTTTAAGCTGGAAGACGGAATTGACAGACATTACTGTGAGCAGCATCAAAGAGGTGAGCCTGCGTCGTGCTACTGTAGATGACGCAGAGGCGATTGCTGCTGTACGTGTGGAAAGCTGGCAAGCTACTTACCGCGGCATGATTCCGGATAATTATCTGGATGAAATGCGGATAGAAGACAGCATGCTGCAATGGCGGCAAATCCTGCAAGCCATGTCGCAGGCAGAAGACCGCATCTGCGTGTATGTGGCTGAGAGCGAAGGCCATATCATAGGCTTTGCCTCCGGTATGGTGCTGCCTGAACCCAAGCTGGGCATGCAGGCTGAGCTGACTGCAGTCTATCTGCGACCAGCCTGGCAGCGTTCTGGCATAGGCCGTCGCATGGTACAAAAGGTTGCCCGTACCCTGCAGGCCCAAGGCGCAGAGAGTTTGCTGGTATGGGTCATCTCCGGCAATTCCATCGCCCGCAATTTCTATGAAGAGCTGGGCGGTGCGCTGTTGATAGAACAGGCATTCAGTTGGGATGGTATGGATTTGATGGAAGTGGGTTACGGCTGGCGCGATTTGTCGGTGCTGATGGCATCGGTGAATGCCATGCGTACTTCTGCTTCTTTGCATTAGGAGACACTGATTAAGCTACTGCGCGACGCGATTTTGAGCCTGCGATGCTCATCGTACATTCGTACGACTGCGCTTCTTAACTCAAACTAGCGCCGCTCGCTACGCTTAATCAGCGCTCCAGTACGTTTTTTTTGATTTGTATTTATTGTTGTTTAGTCCTTTGGAGATAAAACCATGACGATTCGCGTCGCAATCAACGGCTATGGCCGTATCGGCCGCAACATCCTTCGCGCTCATTACGAAGGTGGCAAGTTCAAGAACGAGATCCAGATCGTTGCGATCAATGACCTCGGCAATGCAGAATCCAATGCCCACCTGACCCGTTATGACACAGCCCACGGCAAGTTCCCAGGTACAGTCACGGTTGAGGGCGATACCATGATCGTCAATGGTGACAAGATCAAGGTATTTGCAGAACGCAATCCTGCCAACATCCCATGGGGTGAGTTGAATGTAGACGTCGTGCTGGAATGCACGGGCTTCTTCACAACAAAAGAAAAAGCGTCTGCCCATCTGGCTGGCGGCGCGAAAAAAGTCATTATCTCTGCCCCAGGCGGCAAAGATGTTGATGCAACCATCGTCTACGGCGTTAATCACAATGTATTGAAATCCACTGACACAGTGATTTCCAATGCATCCTGCACGACCAACTGCCTGGCACCTCTGGCCAAGCCTTTGAATGATGCTATCGGTATCGTCAATGGTTTGATGACGACTATCCATGCTTACACTAATGACCAGGTATTGACTGACGTCATGCATGAAGACCTGCGTCGCGCCCGTTCAGCCACCATGAGCATGATCCCGACCAAAACTGGCGCAGCTGCTGCCGTTGGCCTGGTCTTGCCAGAACTGAATGGCAAACTGGACGGCTACGCCATGCGCGTACCAACCATCAATGTATCCGTCGTTGACCTGACTTTCGTTGCTGCTCGTGATACGACAGTGGCAGAGATCAACCAGGTCTTGAAAGATGCATCCGAAGGTGCCCTGAAAGGTATCCTGGATTACAACACCGCACCTCTGGTGTCTGTGGATTTCAACCACAATCCAGCTTCCAGTACTTATGATGAAACACTAACAAAAGTATCTGGCCGTCTGGTTAAAGTATCGAGCTGGTATGACAATGAGTGGGGCTTCTCCAACCGTATGCTGGACACCACTGTTGCATTGATGCACGCAAAATAATCTGTTAAATCTGTTGTTCAGATGGTTTTTGCAACATACTTGAAAAATACCCCGAACTTTCGGGGTATTTTTTTGTCTATTGAGGGTAAGCTTGGTTCATTGAAAGATATTTTTGTTTTGGGAGATTGCTGTGAAGCTCAAGAAACTGTTAGCTGACAATAAAGGTTTCATCGTACTCATGCTGGGCATGGTCTTTGTACGTAGCGCCCTGGCTGACTACTATATCGTGCCTACCAGTTCCATGTATCCGACCTTGCTGGAAGGTGATCGCGTCATTTGCGACCGTCTGGCGTATGACGTCAAATTGCCGTTCACCGATGTCATCCTTGCGCATGTCGCTGATCCACAGCGTGGTGACGTGGTGACCTTTACCTCGCCAGCAGATGGTGTGCGCCTGATCAAGCGCCTGGTTGCCGTGCCTGGCGATGTGGTCGAAATGCGCGAAGAAAAGCTGTTCATTAATGGTGTTGCTGCCAGCTATGAGGCGCTAGAGCCGCGCAGTGACGACCATCTGACACCAAAGCGTGAATACAAGGGCCAGCAACTGGTTTACAAAGAAAGCCTGGGTAGCCTGCAACATGACATGATCGTCATGCCGGAACGCGAAGCCTTGCGTTCTTTTGGCCCTGTCAAAGTCCCGGAAGGTGATTACATGATGCTGGGTGATAATCGTGATAATAGCCAGGATTCCCGCTACATAGGCCTGGTCAAGCGTGAGCTGATCACCGGACAAGTCAAACGCCTGATGTATTCACTGAATGGGGATCAGTATTATTCTCCACGTTTCGATCGCTTTGGGGCAAAAATCTAGTAAAGCATTGTTTGAGTCAGAAAGCGAGAAAGCCAGTACCAGCAGGTGCTGGCTTTTTTATGAGTCAAGCATGTTGTTTGAAATATGGTTAATATGTAAATTCTTGTTTGCGCAATTCTGCAGCGCATTTCGCTGATAGGGATTTACATGTCACCAAAAGAATTTACCTGCCATCTGTTTTTTGCGTCGCTACTTATTGCTGGTGCTGGCACCGCGAATGCAGAAGAGCCACGCAGCAATTACTTCAACGACCCCTTCCTCAAAGTAACTCATGCCATCAGTGATTGTGCCGCGCCTGAAGGTCCTTTGCTGACCACAGCGCAGGCCAGGTCCGAGGCACACTCCAGAATAGAGCGCGGCACAAGTTGTTATCACTCAGGGCATTGTCGCCTGCCAAATTCCTACCAGTACGACCAGGAAATCATTCCCCGGGTAAAACGTGCCATAGAAGCAGATGGGCGTTTTGCCGAAACCAGCATCTGGATAGAAGGGCAGCGGCGTTTTGTCACTTTAAAGGGCTGTGTGCAAACTGCTGGTCAGGCAAAAGAGCTGGAAAAACTCGTGCGTCACCTGGATGATGTAGAGGGTGTTGTAAATTTGCTGACTTATAAATAGCTTTTTTAGACTATGCTGTGATGGCTCTAATTGAAAAGGAAAGTAAATTTATTGCACTGCACAGTGACTAATACTGGACTGTAAAGCCCAAGTCATGAATGATTGGTTCTGCAAAGCAATAATCACCATGCGCCGGCCAGGCAGGCCGGACCTAACGAGGAGGATAGTCATGAAATTAATGAGCAAACTGTTTTTGTTGGCAGTAATGGGTTTCTTTATGTCATCGTCAGCGATGGCAAGGGAAGAGCGCGGCACGACTGCTCAAGCGCAAGCCATGGTTAAAAAAGGAATCGCACACATCAAGAAAAATGGCAAGGAAAAAGCCTTTGCCGATTTTAATGACACCGCAAACAAAGACTTTCATGACCGTGACCTGTACTTGTTTGTGTATGACATGAATGGTCTGAACTTGTCTCATGGTGCCAATCCCAAGATGGTCGGTAAGAATTTGCTGGATTTGAAAGTGGAAGGCAAGCCCATCATCAAGGAAATGATCACTGCTCTCAAAACCAAGAATGACGGCTGGATTGACTATCAATGGCCAAACCCTGTCACTAAGGCCCTGGAAACCAAGTCCAGTTACTTCGAAAAAGTTGATGATTATTTTGTTGGTGCGGGTGCCTATAAATAAGTCTGATGGATTGACTCGAACGCAAGGCCAGCGGTTCCGCTGGCCTTGTTTTTTTTGCATTTCAAATATGCTACACTTTTCGTGTTTGGCAGGTTGATGCAGCAGGGAGATAATCAAGTTAATTCCTCATGAAAAAAAGCGAAGTTTTACATCGAGAATTGATTTGTTTCGGTGCCACCAAAGCAATTTAAAGTTTAATTACTTTGCGTGCCAAAAAAGCAACGGTTTGGTTGTCGCTGCGGCGTAAAATTTGCTCCTTATATCCTTCGTCTACTTGAGTTTTCACGCTTCTGCTGCGCTCTATTTTTTGCCCGAATGTTTTCAATCTATTGAAAGGACAAATTGCTAAGCCGTTTTCGGGCGACTACATGATAGATGTACTTATTGATGATATTAATTACCGCTGGAATGCGGGCAAAGCGCTAGGAACCCCGGTAGAGATCAGCTTTAGCTTTATCAAATCTTCAGCTTCCTATGCTTCCGATTCTGATAAAAATGGGTTCAAGGCTTTCACTGTGGAACAGATGGCAGCTGCCAGAGCCATCTTTGCTGAGATATCCCAAGTGTTGAATGTAACTTTCAAGGAAGTTGCAGAGGCTGATATCCAGTCTGGCATCAGGCTGGCGAATAATATCCAGGAGAAGAGCGCCGGATATGCCAAACTACCCGTGCCTGCATCGGATGGTTCAACCTTCAGTGCGGGCAGTGGCGATTTATTCATGTCGACAACTTACATGGATGCGAGTTATCAAAAAGGCAGTGATGCCTACAAGATACTGATTCATGAAATAGGGCATGCGATAGGACTTAACCACCCTGGTAACTATAATGCTGGTGAGCCGCCAAGTGCTGAGGCGGGCAATTATCTTGCGACATCCGAGGACAGTAGCTGGATTTCCATCATGTCCTACAATCCGATCGCGCAAAACCAGCAAGGCGAGTTTTTTGCGACTTACGATATGTTGGCCCTGAAGTATTTGTATGGAAGCAGACCATTTCATACTGGCAATGATACCTACGCCTATGGCGATGTTGATGGGCAGACGCTGAAGATCATCAATGATACTGGCGTGGTCGATACTATTGATGTATCGAAGGCAACATTGGCTGCAACCATCAATCTTACACCGGGTTCATTGAATTCTGTGGGGCGCATTGTTGCCGGGGATGCAGCGATCAATAATTTGTCTATCGCTTTCGATGCAACGATAGAGAATATCATTGGTGCTGCTTTTAGCGACAAGTTTACTGGCAATGCTTCCAACAACCTCTTTGTTGGTGGTAGTGGTGACGACTTTCTTGATGGCGCCGCTGGACTTGATACTGCCCAGTACACTGGTTTGAGAAGCACCTATTCAATTGCGGGAAACAATACGGGTTTCAATGTGAGTAAACCAAATTCTCAAGGAGTGGATACACTTAACAGCGTTGAGCGACTCAAATTTGCAGATGTGTCGGTAGCGCTTGATATTGATGGTACTGCTGGTCAGGCTTACAGGATATATCAGGCTGCTTTTGGTCGCACTCCAGATCTGGCCGGTCTCGGATATTGGATCAAGGATATGGACAATGGTTCTAACTTGACGACGGTCGCAGCGGGATTTATGCAATCGAAAGAATTCCAGACGCTTTATGGTGCAAATCCCTCAGTTGATACTTTCTTGACGACTTTGTACAAAAATATCTTGGGTCGTATCCCAGATCAGGCGGGTTACGACTACTGGAAAAATGAGTTGAGTGCCAATAAAATCAGTTTTGCTGGGACTTTGGCCAGTTTTACTGAAGGTCAGGAGAATAAGCTGAAAGTTATTGGCTCCATTCAACATGGCTTTGATTACATCGAGTACCTTGGCTAGTTTGGAAAGATGATTTGCTTAGCCCATGACCGTATCATGGGCTAAGCCAGTGCTGGCAAAGGTATTCCCTTTTATCTCGTTTCCATGTAGCCCAGAGTGAAAGAAATCTGCCTCGCAGTTTCAGTCAGATTGCTTAGCCACTCTTCCTGCAGGCGATCTGCAGGCGCAGAGATAGACAGGCCAGCAATCATTTTGCCGCTGTCGTCATGGATGCCTGCTGCCATGCAGCGCACGCCCAGTTCCAGTTCTTCATTGTCCCGTGCATAGCCGTTTTCACGCACAGCCGACAATTCTTTTTCCAGTTTAGCGAGATCAGTAATCGAATTCTTATTGTGACCAGCCAGGCCGGTGCGGGTTGCATAGGCGCGTATCGCCTTCGGTTCATCAAGGGACAGGAAGAGTTTGCCTGTTGAAGTCAGATGCAGCGGAGCACGTCCACCGATTGCACGCACCACCTGCATGCCTGAGCGCTCAGAAAAGGCCCGGTCTATATAGACAATTTCATCGCCCTGGCGTACCGACAGGTTGATGGTCTGGTTGGTCTGGCGGTGCAGGGCACGCATGAATTCCAGCGCGGCCTCACGCACATTCAGGCGGCTCTTGACGATATTGCCCAGTTCCAGCAGGCGCATCCCCAGGCGATAAGAACCAGTATCTGCCCTATCTACAAAACGGGTAAGCACCATATCATTAAGGATGCGGTGGGCAGTGGAGGGGTGCAAGCCTGTGACGATAGCTAGTTCCTTGAGGCTGACCGGGTCCTGGTAACGCGACAGGGCATCCAGCAAGGACACCATGCGTTCTATGACCTGTATGGATGTTTTATCAGAAGCGGGCGTATCGTTTTTCATATTATGGTTGGTGCGCTGCAATATATAAGTTATACCACAATGTGAAATGAACGTCACGGCTTCGTCGCCAAAATACAATATATGCAGCGAGATGGTGTGCAGGGACGCTGCCAGCATGCAAGAAATTGATTTGCAATAAGTAAATCTGCTTGTTACTGACTTATAGTCCTGTAAAATTCGCCACCTGAGTGAAGGTCGGCTGGCCCGGTCTTCATCTGCGATACTGTTCAAGTGTGGGTTTAAGGAATAAAAATGTCTGAAAAAGAACAAGCTGTCAGTGAATTCAAAAGCAAAAGTGGCCTGCGCCGTATATTTTCGGCCATCCTTTACTCCATCGATGGCTTGCGCTCTGCCTGGAAAAACGAACATGCCTTCCGTCAGGAACTGGTGCTGGTGGTTAGTGGCTCTGTTATTGCCTTGTTTTTGCCAGTGTCAGCTTTTGAAAAACTGATGATGATAGCCGTGCTGGTGTTGATACTGGTGGTTGAGCTCATCAATTCAGCGATTGAAGCTGTAGTAGATCGCGTCTCGCTGGAACGCCATACCTTGTCCAAGAACGCCAAGGACTTTGGTAGTGCCGCTGTCTTGCTGACAGTGTTGATTGCACTGGCAACCTGGGTAGTCATTTTGCTTGACCGTTTTTACTATTAATTGTTTTTACTACCGACTGTGAGAAATGCTTAATCTCCATATTGCCAGCACCGCCAATCCTGCACTGGAAGCTGAACTAGGTGCTGCCATCAACAACAAGACCAAACCCTTGGGCAGCCTTGGCCGTCTTGAGCATCTGGCGGCGCAAATAGGTTTGATACAGCAAAGCACACAGCCGGAGTTGCGTGAGCCTGCTATCGTCGTCTTTGCTGGTGATCATGGCGTCGTGGCTGAGGGTATCTCTGCTTTTCCTCAGGACGTGACCTGGCAGATGGTAGAGAATTTCCTGGGCAATGGTGCGGCGATCAATGTCTTTGCAAGGCAGAATGGCATCGCTCTGCATGTGGTGGATGCCGGGGTCAATCATGAATTTGGCCCGCGTGAAAAACTACTGAGCATGAAAGTCGCCAATGGCACTCGCAATTTTGCCAAAGAACCGGCAATGACTGCTGCCCAATGTCAGGCTGCCATGCAAAATGGTGTTGAACTAGTCGCCAGCTTGTCTGGCAATGTACTGGGATTTGGTGAGATGGGCATAGGCAATACCACGGCTGCGGCTGCACTCATGCACAAGCTGACGGGTGCTCCTGTTGCGAATTGCGTAGGTGCAGGCACAGGTTTGTCTGCAGAAGGCATACGCCATAAACAGGCCGTCATTGAAGCTGCGGTGGCCTTGCATGCAAATGTAGAAGAACCTGCAGATGTGCTGGCTACCTTTGGTGGTTTTGAAATTGCGACCATGGTCGGTGCCATGCTGGCGGCGGCAGAGCGTCGCATGGTCTTGCTGATAGATGGCTTCATCGTGACCAGCGCCTTACTGGTGGCAGCCAGGATGCAGCCGGCAATACTCGATTACTGTGTGTTTTCTCATCAGTCTGACGAGAGTGGCCATGCTCGCATGTTGCAGGCATTGCAGGCCAAGCCTGTGCTGCAACTCGACCTGCGCCTGGGAGAGGGTACGGGGGCAGCGCTGGTTTATCCTATGCTGCAGGCTGCGGTTAACTTCCTGAACCAGATGGCGACTTTTGCGTCTGCGCAGGTGAGCGAAAAGAGCGGCGACTAGATATTACCCATACTGCGATTACCCATACTGCAGGAGCTGGCTTGCATCAACTACGTTTATTCTTCATCGCCCTGCAGTTCTTTACCCGCATCCCCATACCGGCCTGGGTAGGGTTTGAGCCTGACTGGTTGCGCCAGTCATCACGCTATTTCCCGGCAACAGGCTGGATTGTGGGGGCAGTGTGTGCAAGTGTCTATGCAGCCACAGCGCAATTGTGTCCACATGCGGTGGCAGTGGTGCTATCTACTATTGCAGGCATCTTGTTGACAGGCGCTTTTCATGAAGATGGCTTTGCTGATGTCTGCGATGGTTTTGGCGGTGGCATGACGCCAGAGCGCGTCTTGGAAATCATGAAGGATTCACGCGTCGGAGCCTATGGTGCCATAGGTATTTTACTGATGCTGGCCCTGAAGCTGGCTTTACTCATCAGCTTGCCTGCCTCGGCAGTGGTACCTGCCTTGCTGCTCGCACACCCCCTCTCGCGGCTGGCTTCATGCAGCCTGATCTGGCTCATGCAATATGCGCGGCATGAAGGCAAGGCCAAGCCGCTGGCACAGGAGATGAGTAATGGCGAATTTTTCGTCGCCTGCCTGACTGTGCTTTTGCCGGGCGCAGCGCTGCTGTACTTCTTTCCTTTTCCATTGTATTCGCTGCTGTTGGCCCTTTGCCTGGTGTTATTGCTGACCTGGCGTATGGCGCGTATGTTCCGGCGCAGGATAGGCGGCTTTACCGGTGATTGTCTGGGGGCTTCCCAGCAAGTGGCAGAAGTGGCTATCTACCTGGGTTTGCTGGCTTTTCAGGTGGCCTGATATGCGCCTGCATATACTCCGGCACACCAAACCGCGAATAGCAGAAGGTCTGTGCTATGGGCAAACAGATGTTGATGTCTTTGATGCCGACTGTGTTTCACTGGCGCAGCAATTGTCCAGTCAACTGCAAACATGCTTGCCAGTATTTTCCAGCCCTTTGCAACGTTGTGCCAGGCTAGCCAGCTTGTTGCACACAGAACCTGTATTTGATGAGCGTTTGCAAGAACTCAATTTCGGTGCATGGGAAATGCAAGCCTGGGACGTGATCCCAAGAACCGACATAGATGTCTGGGCTGCAGCTCCCGCCAGCTACAAGCCTGGCGGCGTTGAATCCGCTATAGACCTGGCGCAACGCGTAATAAACTGGCTAAATGATATGCGTGCACTGAATATACCGGAAGCCATTGTAGTTACCCACGCCGGTGTCATACGCATGTTGCTGGCCTGGCAGGCAGGTATGGGGGCAGAGGAACTGGCAGAGCTGATCTGTGCACAAAACCGCAGTCTTGCCTTTGGTGAATATCAGGAAATACTGGTATTTCATACTTAATGCAGATAGTATTTACGCAAGACTGACAGGTATCCATGTTTCCCATGGTCATTGCATGATAGAACTCAGGAGATCCCCACGCATTACCGTGACTTGGCGCGCAGGTGTCAAATTGCCTGACGGCAAACTAGTTCTCGCCAAGCTGGTCAATATATCGGCCGAGGGTGTGCTCTTGCATACGACCGAAAACCTGATACCGCAACGCAGTTACCCCATGTTGATAGAAATCCCCGGCATTTTTCAGGAATCTCAGATTTACAAGGTCAGTTGCAAAGGCACAATCAGGCATGCCATCCTCAGTGGCGAGGTCTATCACGTAGGCATACAGCTCTCAGAAATGTCTGAATTGCATACTGAACTGGTGACCGCGTGGATATCCAAGACCGCCCATTTGAGTTGAATTCGGGCCCGGCTTGGAGCAAATCTGCTTTGTTTTCAATAAGTTAATAAACTGAGCTGCGTCAGTTTTTAAACCTTCCAAACTTGCGGCTACCCCCATCTGTCTATAGAATGGCGGGGTTTTGGTGCTCGCGGGTATATTCATATCTGCGGTTAAACGGGAAACACTAAGCTCTTGCAAAAGTGTGCTGCCCCCGCAACGGTGTACAAGTTGCTGCGAATTTAGAACACTTACATAGTTCACACGCAGCCAGCCATTTTCCAATACCACTGTGCTATGTGCATGGGAAGGTCAGATGGTGATACTTGTCAGCCCGGATACCGGCCAGAATAAGTGAAGCAATACGGACGGGGAAATTTCGTTAAACAGAAACGCATGCATTGCCGTTGATTGGCATGGTGTGAAATCCTGACAGCACAGGCTGCCTGCGTGGCCCTGTCGCTGACGACTAATTGTCCTTATTGCTTTGTTCAAAGTAGCCTGCGGGGACGTCGGTTACTTGCTCTATTTTTTCTGAAATATCATGACATCTGTATTCAAACCGCTTGCCATTAGCCTGGCCATTGCTGCTGCATTCCCATCCACCTTCGCTTTTGCACAAACTGCTGCTGTAGGCGCTGCTTCCAGCGTGGTGATTACCGCTGGTCGCCAGACCCAGGCCGCCAAGGATGTGTTGGCTGACAACGTCGTTATCACGGCGGAAGACATCGCCAAATCCGGCGCTGCTTCAGTTGTTGATCTCTTGCAACAGCAACGTGGCATAGAAATCGCCCGCAATGGTGGCCCTGGCACGACAGCTTCCGTCTTCATGCGCGGTGGCAACAATGCGCAAAACGTAGTGTTGATTGATGGCGTGCGCATCGGTTCCTCCACTACCGGCGGTGCTACCTGGTCTTCCATTCCATTGTCACAGATAGACCGTATTGAAGTCGTGTATGGCCCACTGTCAAGCCTCTATGGTGCTGATGCCATGGGTGGTGTGATACAGATATTCACTAAAAAGGGTACTGGTGTTCTCTCTCCTACCGTGTCGGCTGGTTTGGGTAGCTATGGCACTCGTAAATTGCAGGCGGGTATCTTTGGTTCTGTGGCCAATAATCTCAGTCTCAGCTTGAATGCTGGCCACGAAGAGAGCGAGGGGTTTTCTGCGACCAAGCCAACAGCGGATTTTGGCTATAACCCTGACAAAGACGGCTACAAACTGGATAGTTTCAATGGTCGTCTGGTATGGGAAATCAGCAAAGGTTACGAGCTTGGTGCCAGCGTTTTACACAGCCGCAACAATGCGCAGTATGATTCTGGCCTGAACCAGGACAACCGTAGTATCTCTACACTGGAAACCATTGCCGTCTTTGGCCGTGGCAAGTTCACTGACAACTGGTCTGCCTCGCTGCAGGTGGCCAAAGCTACTGACAAGGGTGTCAGTGAAACTGCGACTTCAAGCAAATATACTGCCAGTGAGATTACTACCACCCAGGATAGTGTGAGTTTTCAGAATGATATCCGTTTCGGCAAGGATGTCCTGCAACTGATCGTGGAAACACGCGAGGAAAATGTTGATACTGCAACTGCAGCGCTCAATCGCAAGCGTACTACGGATTCTTTTGCCGCATCTTATGTGCTCAAACAGGATGCACACCTGGCCAGCGCTAGTATCCGCAATGACCGCAGTTCGCAATATGGTTCAAATACCACTGGCAGCGTCGCCTATGGTTACCGCTTCAACGATGCACTGCGCGTCAATGCCAGTTATGGTACTAGCTTCCGCGCGCCGACTTACAATGAGCTGTATTACCCTAATTATGGTGTTGCCACTAACAAACCGGAAAAAGCAAAAAATGCTGAAATTGGGATGTATTTTGAGCAGGGTGATACACAGTTAAGCGCTGTTTATTATCAAAACAAGGCAACTGATTTGTTGATTTCAGCTGGTAAAGATGTCTGCCCACCAAATTATCCTTTTGGTTGTGCCTACAACGTCAATAAGGCAACTTTGTCTGGCCTGACAATAGGCGGCAGTACCCGTTTTGCTGATCTGACTTTGCGCGGATCTATCGACATCCAAGATCCTAAGGACGACACGACAGGCAAACGTCTGGCTCGTCGCTCCAAACAGCACGGTACTTTGGCTGCAGAATATTCTTTTGCAAACGCAAAAGTTGGTGTGGAAACCATTTTCTCTGGCGACCGTTATGATGACGCAGCTAACAACAGATTATTGAGCTCTTATAATTTGCTGAACCTGTACGCAACATATGAGATCGCAAAAAACACAACGGTACTGGCACGCTGGAATAATGCCCTGAACAAAGACTATGAACTGGCAAGAGGCTATGCAACAGCCGGTTCCAATGTATTTGTTGGCGTGAACTACGGCTTTAAATAAGTCTGGCATTGATGTGTAGCGATGCGGCGGATATGGCTGCATCGCCCACACATCCGCAAGCTGATAAGCTGATGTACAGGTCTGGTTTTTTAAAGACGCTGCACATCAAAACCTGTTTCACCTTTGGACCAGACTGATGATGGCGTCTTTTTTTTCTGCACGACAGCGCAAGCAATCCCCCAGGATGGCGGTCGCTCAACGTGCTGGTCTGGTTCTCCCTATTTTATTGGCCGCCGCCGTAGGCAGTGTATTGATTGCCTGCGTCTGCGGTTCGGTATCTCTGAGCTTTGCCGAGTTATGGCAAGCCTTGCTGGAATTGCTACGCGGCCCGCCAACGAGCTTGCCAGGCAGCTTGCTTGATTTGCGCCTTGGCCGTGCACTGACCGGCTTTGTGACCGGTGCCACGCTGGCGCTGGCAGGTGTCATGATGCAGGCGCTGTTGCGCAACCCTCTGGCCGACCCTTATGTGCTGGGCATATCTGGTGGGGCATCTGTCGGTGCGCTGGCAACCATATTATTTTTTGGAGCATTCTGGCTGGTGGACGTGGCTGCCTTTGTCGGTGCAATTACCGTTGCGCTCTTGTTATTCGGCCTTGCTTACCGCGACTTGCGCGGTGCGGGTAGTACCGATGGCAGTGCACCTATCCTGTTGCTGACTGGTGTTATCGTCGCTACCGGTTGCGGTGCCATCATCACCCTCATGCTGTCGATCGCGCCAGACAGCCGTTTGCGCGGCATGGTGTTCTGGATGATAGGTGATCTGTCGAATACCCAGTCACGTTATCTGCCCTGGTTGATACTTGGTGCCATATTAATGTTCGTCATGCGCAATGCGCGTTCCATCAATGTCGCAGCCATGTATGCCGACAATGCCAGCACCCTGGGGGTCAATATTGGCCGTTTGCGCCAACTGCTGTTTTTATGTTCTGCCTTGTTGACCGCGAGTGCAGTCAGCAATGCGGGCAGCATAGGTTTTGTTGGCCTCATCATGCCGCATATCTGCCGCTTTGCCTGGGGCCCTGATCACCGTTTGCTGATACCCGTTGCGACACTGGCTGGTGGTTGTTTCCTGGTGCTGGCAGATACGGTGGCCCGTACTGTGGTCGCACCACAGCAGTTGCCGGTTGGCGTCATTACTGCGCTGGTAGGCGTACCGATGTTCCTGCTGCAATTGCATCAATTGCGGAGGCGCTGATGGATATCCGCAATCTGAATTTATCGGTAGGCAAGCGCGTACTGGTGCGTGAACTCAACTGGCAAATACAGCCAGGTGAATGCTGGTGCATCATAGGCCGTAATGGTGCTGGCAAAAGTACCTTGCTGCGCACACTTGCCGGTTTGCGTCCCATAGAAAGTGGCCAGGTCTATTTGCGTGATAAACCGTTGCAAGATTGGACATTGACGGGGCTGGCCCGTGAGCGTTCATTTTTACCACAGGGCAGGGTAGATGCTTTTGGCTATTCTGCACTGGATACTGTACTCAGCGCCCGCCATCCATACCAGAATTCGCATTACTGGGAAAACAATGACGACATGGATCTTGCCATGGCTTCCCTGCGTGAAATGGATGTCGCCGACATGGCAGAGCGCGACGTGCGCAGCCTGTCTGGCGGCGAAAGACAGCGCGTAGCGATTGCCGCCTTGCTGGCCCAGGACGCCAAATGGATGTTGCTGGATGAGCCAGCGAATGCACTTGATCTCGGGCACCAGGTCAGCGTCATGCAATTGTTTGCCCGCTTGTGCAGTAAAGCAGATGCACAACAAAACAAGGCTGTTGTCATGGTTAGCCATGACCTCAATATGGCCTATCGTATTGCCACCCATGCCCTGTTGCTGATGGGTGATGGTAGCTGGCAAGCCGGGCCAGCAGATGACATATTCAGCGCATCCCAACTCAGTGTCTGTCTGGGGCATCCAATCGAGCGCTTCACACATGGCGGGCAAACCATATTCCTGCCTCAAAACTAAACACACGAGAAACTACCATCATGACAAGTGCATTGCCTCCCAAGCCGGACACAGAGACTGACAATATCAACACCCGTCATGAACGCCGCATGCAGCGCAAGAAGGCGATGATGGATGAAAAGATAGAAAAAGCCCAGCGCAAGACCGGTGTCTTGCTGGTACATACCGGCAATGGCAAGGGTAAAAGTTCCAGCGCCTTTGGCATGGTCATGCGTGCCATGGGACATGGCATGAAGGTGGGTGTCGTGCAGTTCATCAAGGGGGCGATGTCAACTGGTGAAGAAATTTTCTTGCGCCGTTTCCCTGATGAAGTTGAATTCCATGCAATGGGCGAAGGTTATACCTGGGTCACGCAAAACCGCGAACGTGATATGGAAAAGGCCGCAGTTGCGTGGGAACAGGCAAAACGCTTTTTGAATGACCCGACCATAGGTCTGGTCGTGCTCGATGAACTCAATATCGCCCTCAAATATCATTATCTGGATTTGCAGGTGGTCATTGATGATCTCGATGGCAGGCCAGAAATGCAGCACGTCGCCGTCACCGGTCGTGGTGCCTTGCCAGAGATTATCGAGATTGCTGATACAGTCACAGAAATGAATGTCATCAAGCATGCTTTCAAAGAAGGCATCGTGGCGCAGGCGGGTGTGGAATGGTAAGGCCCAGCGCCAAGGTCGTATTGATCTCGGCCATAGCCTCAGGCCAGGGAAAAACCACGACTACCGCAGCACTGGCACGCAAGCTCGTCAAACTCGGCAAGACAGTACGCGTCTTTAAAACCGGGCCAGACTTTATCGACCCCATGATGTTGGAACGTGCTTGCGGTTCTGCCGTACATTCGCTGGATTTGTGGATGGTGGGGCAGGCTGATTCTGAAGGCATGCTGGCACGCGCAGCGCTGGATGCGGACGTCATCCTCATCGAAGGTGTCATGGGTCTGTATGACGGTAATCCCTCATCGGCTGATCTGGCGCGTGCCTTTGGTGTGCCTGTTGTGGCGGTTCTCGATGCATCTGCCATGGCGCAGACTGTCGGTGCGCTGGCCATGGGTTTGCGCGATTTTGGTCCTGTGCACCTGGCTGGCGTCATCGCCAACCGCATCGCCTCAGAAGGCCATGCCAAGATGGTTGCGGCTGCCATGCGCGATATACCCTTGCTCGGCAGCCTGCGCAGGCAGGATGAAGCCTTGCCAGAACGCCATCTGGGCCTGGTCTTGCCACAAGAAGTGGACCGCATTGAAGCCATACTTGATGCCATGGCTGACAGCCTGGAACTGGATATGCAAGCCTGGGATGCCTTGCCTGATACCAGTTTTGAATTACGAGAACATGTTTCACAGCATGTATCTCAATCAGCCGCCAATCTGGCTGGCAAGACCATCGCCATTGCGCGTGATGCCGCATTTGCCTTTATCTATCCAGCCAATATTGAATGTCTGATCGGGCTGGGGGCGGAACTGGTTTTCTTTTTGCCTTTGGCAGATGACGCGATACCATCGCAAGCGGATGCCCTGTATCTGCCTGGCGGTTATCCTGAATTGCATGCAGAGACACTGACGCAGGCTAGCAACTGGCTGGCAACGCTGTACGCTGCCCATGCGCAGGGCATGCCTATATTCGCGGAGTGCGGCGGCATGATGGCGATTACCGAAGGCCTGGTGGATCAACAGGAACAAAGCTGGCCCATGGCGGGTATATTGCCGGGCAAAGTCATCATGCAAAAACGGCTGGCAGCGCTGGGTGCGCAAGCCCTGGCAACACCGCAGGGTGAATTGCGCGGGCATACCTTTCATTACTCGCGTTTTGAAACCACGTTGACTGCCAGCAGCCATACCATCAAGCATTCCACACAGCAGCAGGGCGAAGCTATTTACCGCGTTGGCAATGTGCGCGCTTCTTATTTTCATGCCTACTTTGCTTCCAATCCAGCGGCAACGGCAGCATTGTTCTCAGTTGAAACATCATGAGATCAAATATGAAACCCGCACATAGTACCAGCCTGATTTTTGGTGGTGCGCGTTCGGGCAAGAGTGCCTTTGCCGAGCAATTGGCAATCAAACTCAGTGACAGTAAACAACAAGTACTTTACCTTGCAACTGCCAGCGCAGGCGATACTGAAATGCAGGAGCGTATTGCCCACCATCGTGCACGCCGCCCGGCAGATTGGGGCACGCTGGAACAAAGCCTGGAACTGGGTGCGACCATCATGGCGCGCAGCCGGGCAGACAACATCCTCCTCGTTGATTGCCTGACAGTCTGGCTGTCTAATCTGCTGTTTTCAGGAGAGGTAGATTTTCCTGAGATAGGGCACATCACGCCTCCACCACAGTTTGCCGTGCAACGTCAGGCCTTGTTGTATGCGTTGGCACAGGCCCCGGGCAAAATTATTTTGGTGTCCAATGAAGTCGGCATGGGCATTGTCCCGATGGGAGCAGTGTCACGCTGGTTTGTCGATGAAGCGGGGCGACTGAACCAGTCTGTCGCAGCCATTGCAGACAATGTAGTCTGGGTTGCTGCCGGTTTGCCACTGTACTTGAAAGGCCAGCCATGGTGATGCTGGATGGCGTGGTCATGGTGCTATGCCTGCTGCTGGGCGTTTTGCTGGACTTGACGCTGGGCGAAGTGCGCAAATTTCATCCTCTGGTTGGTTTTGGCAATCTGGTAAATTCCATAGAACGCCGCTTGAATACACCAACAGCCAGCCGCTGGACCGGTGCTTTGGCATGGTGTCTGGCGGTTTTGCCACTGCTTGCATTAAGTGTACTGGTACTGCTGTTGGTTCAATATTTCAACTATTGGCTGGTGGCTATATTGCACATCGTAATGCTGTATTTTTGTCTGGGTTTGCGCAGCCTGCGTGAACATAATGCAGCCATCGCCACGGCCTTGCAGGCCGGTGATTTGACGGAAGCGAGAAAACGTACTTCTTATATCGTCAGTCGCGATACTGACGATGCAGACGAAGCCTACCTGGCCAAGGCCAGTGTCGAATCCGTTCTCGAAAATGGTTGCGATGCTGTCTTTGCCACCTTGTTCTGGTTCATCTTGCTGGGTGGCCCCGGTGCAGTCTTGTACCGCCTCGTAAATACTCTCGATGCCATGTGGGGTTATCGCTCCACGCGCTTTCTGCGCTTTGGCTGTGTAGCTGCGCGCATTGACGATGTCATGAACTGGATACCTGCACGCCTGACTGCATGCACTTATGCCACATTGGGCAAGACCCGTCTGGCATGGCAATGCTGGCAACGTCAGGCTCCCGGCTGGCCAAGCCCGAATGCAGGGCCGGTGATGGCCGCCGGTGCCGGTGCGCTTGGCCTGGCGCTCGGTGGTGCTGCCAGTTATGACGGCGTGGCAGAAGTTCGTCCACCGCTGGGTGAAGGCGATACAGCAAAGGCGATTGATATTTTGCGTGCTCTGCGTCTGGTAGAAACTGGCGCCGCCTCGTGGTGTGGCATAGCCTTGCTGGCCGCTTTATTTTTGAGTGGAGTCATCCATGCTTGAACACGGTGGCAACCTGCGCGATGCTGTGCGCCATTTTGGCCGCCCGCTGGAAGACTGGCTGGATTTATCGACAGGCATCAATCCTCATTTTTATCCGGTACCGCAACTGGCAGCGAATGCATGGTACCGCTTGCCTGAGTATTCTGATGCACTGGTAAACGCTGCGCAGACTTATTATCGTGCACCACAGATGCTGGCGGTAGCAGGTTCGCAGGCAGTGATTCAGGCCCTGCCACGCTTGCGCCCGGCTGCTAGGGTCGTCGTATCGGCACCCAGCTATGCTGAACATGCTTACCAATGGCGGCAGGCCGGTCACGCGGTGACAGAGTGCAGATATGCAGAACTAGATGCCGCCGTCGAACAGGCGGACGTCGTGGTGCTGTGTAATCCAAATAATCCTACTGGTGAATTCATCCCATCAGTCCAGCTTTTAAGCTGGGCTGCACAACTGGCTAAACGTGGTGGCTGGCTGGTCGTTGATGAAGCCTTTGCTGATACTGTGCCAGATATCAGTGTAGCTGCCCATGCAGATCAGCCAGGACTGATCGTCTTGCGTTCAGTAGGCAAGTTCTTTGGTCTGGCAGGAATACGCGTGGGCTTTGTCGCAGCTGAAAAAAAACTGTTACAGCAATTGGCGAATTATCTTGGACCCTGGAGTGTCAGCGGGGCTGCCCAGCAAATCGCCATTGTTGCTTTGAATGACGGGCAGTGGCAAATACGGACAGCGCAACACTTGCAGCAAGAGGGCGAACGACTGCGTCAGCTTTTGAAGGAGCATGAGATGCGTTCATCAGGTACTGATTTGTTCCAGTGGTGCAGTCATCGAGATTTGAATAATAAATCGGAACAGCTAAAGCAATTCATGGCAGAACGTGGCATCTGGCTGCGCTGGTTTGCGCAAGGGCCACACAGGCCGCATGGTTTGCGTTTTGGCTTGCCTGGCAGTGAAGCTGGGTGGTTGCGGTTGGAGCTTGGTCTGGATGAATGGGGTGAGTTAAATCTTTCAAACCACTCACCACAGAGACACCTAGGGAGGAAAGATTTCTCTTAGGAAATCTTCGTTTCGCAGGCGAATGGCATGCCATTCGAATTCCCTGCTACACCACAGAGTAAGCACAGAGAAAATTCAGAGATGTATTTCGGTTTTATATTTTGAATATGGGAAGTTTATGTCCAGGTTATTAAACGTAATGATGGCGGTTGGATTTGTTGTATTAACTGCACATTCGCACGCAGCTATTACGGTGACTGACGACATGGGTAATCAGGTAACCCTGGCCAAGCCTGCGCAGCGGATTATCAGTCTGTCACCGCATGTGACGGAAATGATTTACGTTGCAGGTGCGGGTGACAGGATCATTGCTACAGTCAAGTACAGTGATTATCCGGCGGCGGCAAAAAATATCCCGCGGGTTGGGGACAACCGTCAACTGGATATTGAACGCATACTGGCGATGAAACCGGATTTGCTCATCGTCTGGATGCACGGTGCTTATGAGCGTCAACTGGAAATGTTGCACAATTCCGGTATCCCGTATTTTTTCAGTGAACCGCATAAGCTCGATAATGTGGCAGAGACCCTTATCAAGTTCGGCAGTCTGTTTGGTACAGAAAAACAGGCGCAGGTAGCTGCGGCAGAGTTCAGGCAGCAGGTGCAACAGCTAAACAGTCAGTACCAGAATAAAAGCAAGGTCAAGGTTTTCTATCAGGTCTGGGGCAAGCCTCTCTATACACTCAATGACAGCCACATCGTCAGCGACGCTATTCGTAACTGCGGCGGTGAGAATATCTTTGGCAAATTAGCCACGACAGCGCCCGTGGTCGGCACAGAAGCAGTCTTGCAGGAAAACCCTGAGGTCATCATCACCGGCGACAGCAAAACCCAGGCCGTGAGTGGTGTCGAGCAATGGAAGACTTTCCCTAGCTTGCTGGCGACAAAAAACAATAATTTGATCTCCATAGAGGGTGATCTCGTCAATCGCTCTGGTCCGCGTATTATCGAGGGTGCCAAACTGATTTGCCAGGCACTGGAGCAAGCCAGACAGAAGCGCGACAAAAACGTAGCACAGCCACAAGGGAAGAAATGAATTCAGCCAGCATGTATCAACGCATTGCCTGCCTTTCTACAGAAGCGGTAGAAGTCTTGTACGCCCTGGGAGCAGAAGACTATGTTGTCGGCATCTCTGGCTACACCACCAGACCGGCCCGCGCCCGTGATGAGAAGCCCAAGGTCAGTGGTTTCTCGTCTGCACAGATAGACCGCATCCTGGCAGTCAAACCTGATCTGGTCGTTGCCTATTCAAATATGCAATCTGAGATTTCGCGTGAGCTGATCAGTGCCGGCATAGAAGTGCATGCCTTCAACCAGCGCGACGTTGGCGGTATTTTGCATATGATCAGGGTATTGGCGAACCTGGTCGGCAAGCAGGAGCAGGGTTCCGTGTTGATCGCAGAACTGGAATCGCAAATTGCAACTGTCAAACAGCAAAGCGCAGGCTGGACACGCAGGCCAAAAATTTATTTTGAAGAGTGGAATGATCCACTGATGTCCTGCATAGGCTGGGTGTCAGAACTCATCCATATCGCTGGTGGTGAAGATGCTTTTGCTGACCTGGCGCAGCATCATAGTGCCCGAGAGCGCATTATTGCCGACCCTGCAGAAATCATACGGCGTGCACCAGATATCATCATCGGCTCCTGGTGTGGCAAGAAGTTCCGGCCTGACAGCGTGATTGCCCGTGAAGGCTGGGATCATATCCCTGCTGTAAGAAATGGCAGGGTGCTGGAAATTAAATCGGCAGATATACTTTCGCCCGGCCCATCAGCGATACAGCATGGACTGGTGCAATTGCATATACTGATTGCTGAATGGCAGTCTGCACAGACCGTTTGAACAAGAAATTTATCCTATGAAAATATCCACGCTGATGGTGCAAGGTACGACTTCTGACGCTGGCAAAAGCACGGTGGTTGCGGCCCTGTGCCGCTTGTTGTACCGCCAGGGTGTGCACGTTGTTCCAATGAAGCCGCAAAACATGGCGCTCAACAGTGCCGTGACCATTGACGGCGGCGAGATAGGCCGCGCCCAGGCCTTGCAGGCCATGGCTGCAGGTTTGCCTGCGCATACTGACATGAACCCGGTCTTGCTGAAGCCATCTTCGGATACCGGCGCTCAAGTCATCATCCATGGCAAGGTCAGGGCAGACATGGATGCACGTGATTACCACCAATACAAAACCATTGCTATGGGAGCCGTGCTGGAGTCTTATGAACGCCTGCAACAGCAATATGAAGCGATTATCGTTGAAGGTGCAGGCAGCCCTGCCGAAGTGAATTTGCGTGATCGCGATATTGCCAACATGGGTTTTGCTGAAGCGGTGGATTGTCCTGTCATCCTGGTGGCTGATATAGACCGTGGCGGTGTGTTCGCCCATTTCGTTGGTACCCTGGATTGTCTGTCTGAGTCAGAGCAAAAGCGCATCATAGGCTTTGTCATCAATCGCTTTCGCGGTGATATACGTTTGCTGGAACCTGGCCTCGAATGGCTGGAGAAAAAGACCGGCAAACCTGTATTGGCAGTCCTGCCTTACCTGCATGGCCTGCAACTCGATGCTGAAGACGCGATACAGTCCAGCCAGGGCAATGCAGGCAAGTTCCGCATTATTGTGCCTGCCATACCGCGTATATCCAACCATACAGACTTCGATGCACTGCGCGCGCATCCTGATGTCGATCTGCAATTCATAGGCCCGAACAGGGCGATACCGTCTGCCGATCTGATTATCCTCCCCGGCAGCAAAAATACTCGTGCTGACCTGGCGTTCTTACAAGCGCAAGGCTGGCAGCCTGTGCTGGAAAAGCATTTGCGCTATGGCGGTAAAGTCATCGGCATTTGTGGTGGCTATCAAATGCTGGGCCAAATCATCAGCGACCCGCATGGCGTAGAAGGGCAGGCTGGTGATTCTGATGGACTGGGTCTATTAGACATTACCACCGAGCTGACGCAGGAAAAACGTCTGCAACAAGTGACAGGAGTTTGCGCATTCAACGCCAGCACTGCACAAGTCAGCGGCTACGAAATCCATATGGGCATCACCTATGCCAGCAATGACACGCAGCCTGTCTTCACCATCAATGGCGAAGACGAAGGTGCACGTTCACCCGATGACCTGATACTCGGCACCTACCTGCATGGCCTGTTCGACCACCCCGAAGCCTGTGCCGCCTTGCTGGCTTGGGCGGGGCTGGAAAGCGAGCACAAGGTTGATCTGGCGGCCTTGCGCGAGCATAGCCTCAATAGGGTGGCAGATGTGTGCCAACCTTTATTGGAAAAATTGCAGCTTTTAGATTGAGGATGCTCTTGGAAAATTAATATGAAATCCACGTCAAAATTACAGATCATTTGTATACTCGCCACTTGCTCAACAGCCAATGCAATCAGCCTCGAAGAGACTCAAAGTTTTGTAGCGAAAAGGAACGTCTCATATTCAGTTCCCATGAACTTTGATACGGCCGTCAAAGAGTCCTTGGTTTCAATTCAAGTGACAGCGCTGAAACAATTTCGTCTCGGCGGGAAAAATTGGAAATGGGATAACCCCAAATTTAAAGACTCGTATAAGCAAGCGACGAAAGATATTGCTGAAATATTACGAGATAACTGGAATCGTTGCACTTTACCAGTGCTTGTTGAAAATTCAAATTCAGGTGAGTCGCTGGCGAATGCTTATAAATACGCTATACCCAAAAATCTTACTGAAGAAGAGTTTGAAGAACTGAAAGCATTTTATAAATCTCCAGTTGGAAAAAAATACCTTGCATATATTTCTTTTGCAAAAAGAGTTTATATGGATGCTGACGTTGCCAGGCAAAAGAGGGATCTCGAATTTCCCGGATATTTCGATTTCCAAGTAAGCGTAAAATCTAAATCTGAAGAAATACAATTTTTGGTAGCGGTGTATAAAGCCTTACGCATAACAGTTGATCCAGAAAGATTTGCACAAGAAATGGCGCTCAATTTGTCTTTTTTACCGAAAGTTTACGCCGAATTAGTCAAATTCTTGAGTCAAGAAGAAAGAGAAAAAATTAACCATTTTTTAAAGACTGGCGCCGGACTCAAAGAGGCAGATTTGATTGATGATTGGGCCGGAAAATTTGGGATGAATCTGTATATGGCGGAAAAAAAATGTAACGACGAAAAGAAATTGTCTGAGTTGATGAAAAAATGGGAACCATAATGAAATACGGCTCCTTATTTTTCATTAAGCTAAGCGCCCTAACACTATCTTTTATCCTTATGCGAAATGGGCAATAGCTGTAAAATCCCAAAAGCGATTTCAAACAAGGTAAAGGCCAGTATGATCTGGCTGGCTCCATGAGCAACCGCATATAGCTGCCACATACTGAACAGGACGCGTCCGGCAGCGTCATAGCGGCCATATTCCATGCGCGTGTCACGCAGGCGCAAAATTGCCCAGATGGTGACGATAGACCCCAGCAGGTTCGCCATCAATACATGGGTTGCAGCGAAAGTGGGGAATTCACCTGCAATGCCCAGGCTGCTATTGAGCTGCAACAGGCTTTGGTGAACCAGAGCAAAACTCCAGGGAGTAGCAAAGCCGATAGTGACAACCAGGTCATACCAGGCACTGGCGCGCACGATGCGCAGATAGGTTTTCAGATGCATATAGTCTTTCCAAAATTAGGAAAGACTATGTTGAACTATGGTGTTTACTACAGGGTCAAGCGTTTATTTTCCGTTTTTATTTGATATTCATGAAGTAAAAAATTTGGAAAATCCTTGATTTTAGTTTCCTTGGAAACTAAAATGCTGAAATTGAACATATTCAGGATTTGGTAATGGGTGAAAAAAAGACTAGCACATCACGTGACTCGCCTGTTCAGGGTGCCGTCAGTGCGCTGGAGTCACATACTGGTTTTTGGCTGCGCTTTGTCTCCAATCATGTATCAGCCAGATTTGAGGCCAGTTTAGCGGCGGAAGATATTTCGCTCTCTGAATGGGTTGCATTGCGCAGCCTGTTTGATACGGGGGCATCTGATCCCGCTGCATTGATACGTGAATTGGGAATGACCAAAGGTGCTGTATCCAAGATCATTACCCGCCTGGAGCACAAGGGGCTGCTGTCCCGTCTAATGTCCGCTACCGACAAAAGGGCGACGCAAATTCTATTGACGGTGGCGGGGAAAATTTTGGTGCCAAAGCTCGCAGCCTTGGCTGATGAAAACGACGCTCTGTTCTTTGGGCATTTGTCTGGTACTCAGCGTTTGGAACTGATCGCGTTGATGAAGCACATCGTTAACATGCATGATTTGAGGGCTGTACCTGTCAAATAAAGCAGTTGAATTAGTGAAAATCAAGGATAGTGAACCAAGGATTGAAAATGGAAAATCCAGTATTGCAAACGATAGAAGCGGTTGCCCACGACTCTTATGCAGGCAAGCTGACTTTGGGCATGTAGTCGGCAGCTTGATGGCGGTGGGAGTAGAGTCATATTTTGCAGATTACCGCACTGGCAATACCAGCTACTACTTGGCAGATGACAGCGTGCACGTGGTAGCCCTGGGCAAGAAAGATCAGACTATTCCCATGGCTTTTGATGCAGGCGCCCTGGTTGAAGCTATCCGTCGTGCGCAACGTGATGAGGTGCGCTATCCCGAATTCATACGGCCATCGATGATGGCTGGTTGTGTGGGGTATATAGTCTGGATGGCGGGGCGGCATGTCAGTTATTTTGGTCATGCTGGTGAGGTGCATGTCGAACATTTTCCCGGGGCAGATTAAACTAAAATCTGGCGCCATACTTGTCAATATGACTTTGATTTAAGTCGCCTGAGTCTAGATTGCTTAAAGTCGCTTATTTGTGATGTAATAATAAGCAGCGTGGAGGCCAAACATCTACTTTAAGGAAGCATCGTGGGCGAGTCGCTTTCTAATTCAGCAATTTTATCTTTTTCTGTTGATGACTCTTCAGGGATACTCTGCGCCCGCTACGTGCCTCAGAATGGCATTCGCGCCCCTGATTTGGCTGATCTGGAAGAGGCATTGAACGCCAGTGAATATGCCAGTTTCTACAGGGATTCCACTGCTCTGCTAGCCTTCGTTACATTATGTCGTGATGCCACAGAGGTGGCCAGGCTGGATGTAGGTGCCCGCAAGGATGCAGAATTTTCTTTGATGTTATCGGATGATTTATTGTCGGCCTGGCTAACGCTGATCCCTGCCCAAGGCGGAAAGCAGGTAGGTGAGGCAGTAAATGACGCCTTGCGCGAGCAAGGCATTATTCATGGGATATTGCACAAAGAACTGGATGCGGCATTGGCAGCAGGCAGGTGCGAAAACTTGCTGATTGCCCAGGGCGATGCTCCGCGCCAGGGTGTTGCAGGTCGCCTTGAGCCTTTGTTTGGCGCACACAAAAGCGAAGTGACCCAAAGGGATGAACTGGCGATTATCAAGTTTCGCGAGCTTAGCCATTTGCTTCTCGTGCATGTCGGCGATGAACTGATGCGACGCATACCACCAGTGCAGGGCAAGTTTGGCATGAATATCAGGGGGCAAGTGATACTGGCCAAGCCGCTGCCAGAGATGGCATTTGGGGCTAATCTGCAAGGCGCCGCACCGTCGGCAACGAACCCGGATTTGTTGATGGCGACCAATGCAGGTCAGCCTGTAGTTGTTGACGATGGGGTTGTCGTCAATCCGGTGTTGCAAGTGCCGGATGTGGACTTGAGTACAGGTAACATCAGTTTTGAGGGGACTATCCATGTCGAGGGCGATATCAAGGCCGGGATGATATTAAACGTAACGGGAGATGTCATCGTCAATGGACTGGTTGAGGCAGCCGATATTATTGCAGGTGGCAATGTCGCTGTGAAAGGCGGCATCATCGGCCTGGCAGAAAGAAAACCTGGTACGCAAATTCTCAGTGGCACCACCTCACGCATCAAATGTGGTGGTTCAGTACAGGCGCTATTTGCCGAAAATGCCCATATTGAGGCTGGCGACAGCATACGATTGGAACAAAATGCCAGGCAATGTGAGTTGATTGCCAGAAAAGAAATCACTGTCGGCAAACCTGGGTCGAATGTAGGTAATATTCTTGGTGGCAAGACACAGGCGGCACTGATGATCAGTGCCGTATCTCTGGGATCTGCTGCTGGTACACGTACACAGATACAGGTCGGTTTTGATCCATACAGGGATGCGCAAATTCATGGCAATCAATACCAGATAGGGCGCAAAGCTGCTGAACTGGATCAACTGATCAAGTTGCAAGCTTTCTTTATGACTCACCCAGAAAAAGCAGCAGGTGGCATTGGCGAAAAGGTTGAAGCCAAGCGCCTGCATTTACTGGAAGAACTAGATGCCCTGGAAAAAGAGCTCGATGAGCTGGAATCTGAGCAAGAGCTGATAGAAAAGGCCAGCGTCAAAATCATCAAGAAAATTCACGAAGGCACAGAGATACAGATAGGCAGACATAAATGGCAGGTCAAGGAAGACTCAGGCCCAGGTAATTATCAAATACACGATGGGCATATTGCTATCATCTGAACCGTAGTGCCAGTTAAAAAGCCTGTTAAAAATCTGCTGCATGAAAGGCGAAAATTGTCAGATGCTTGCTTACTCGGCTGCTTTCTGAGGCTTCCAGTCTTTTGCCAATGCCTGCGCTTCTGCAACGTCTTCCTTGCTCATTTTGGCGGCGACATATTTTCTGAATACTTCGCTATCATCATAGTCGCCTGCGAGACTGAGCCATTTATAGGCTTCGACAAGATTTGCCGTGACGCCTCTGCCTTTCAGGTAAAGCAAGCCTAATTGATACTGTGCGCTGGCATTGCTTTGATTGGCTGCTTGCTGAAATAATTCTTTTGCCTTGTTGTAGTCGCGTGCCACGCCGGTACCCGTGACATATAAAATACCAAGGCTGTATTGGGCATCGGCATAACCCTGGTCGGCTGCCTTTTTGAACCAGGAGGCGGCTATGCCATGATTTGATACCATGCCTTTGCCTTTTGCGTACATGCGGCCTATGTTCACCTGTGCTTTGACATTACCCTTGCTCGCCGATTGTTCAAACCAGTTGAGTGCCTGCTTGTAGTCCTGGTCTATGCCTTCACCATTCAAATACATCAACCCCAGGTTGAACTGCGCATCCGCATTGCCCTTGGCTGCGGCTGCCTTGAATGATTCAATGGCAGAACTAAAATTTCCCTGCTCGTAATAACTGACACCATTGCTGAAATCGTCAGCGCGGGTTGTAGCGATTGCCAGCACAGAGGCAAGCAGGAAGATGGCGTGATTAATTTTGTGCATGATAATTCCTTCCGAAGTGCAGATAAGTCAGCAGCATCAGTTGACTGGCTTTGGTGTCCAGTCAGCGTGGTTTTGTTTGATAGACATCTTCGCTTTCTTGAAGGGAATCTGGATATCAATATTACCCTGCATCTGCCCTCTGAAACACAGGCCTTCTTTGCCTGGTTCAGTATAGCGTGTACTAAAATCGGCATCAGCATAAAAAGCCACATGCATGGAGGTATCCATTTTAACCATGCAGGCGGTATCAGGATGAACCCATACCTTGATACTGACTTTCTTGCCTGCGCCATCATCACTGAGCTGGAACACCGCAAGATTTTTTCCATCCAGGTTCTCATTGGCTAGCCGTTTGACCTTG
This sequence comes from Undibacterium sp. TC9W, assembly GCF_049339865.1. Taxonomy (NCBI): domain Bacteria; kingdom Pseudomonadati; phylum Pseudomonadota; class Betaproteobacteria; order Burkholderiales; family Oxalobacteraceae; genus Undibacterium; species Undibacterium sp. TC9W. The sequence goes on from NZ_JBMPPJ010000007.1 coordinate 307,939, forward strand.
ACCTCGCCTTCCAGCAGGCTGGATTTGAGTTCATCAAGGCCGGTCAGCATCTTGTTGATGCCCTCAGCAGATTTTTTTTGCTCGGGCAGGATTTGCCAGTTGCTGTCTGTGGCTGCAATGGTATATTTAGGTTCCTGTTTTTCCCAGCCATTCAGTGTAGATTTGATATAAGCAGTTTTGCTTGGCTGGTCTTTACGCTCAGCATCAAGCTGGGTCCGCATGTCTTTTGGCACCCATTGATTTGTCTGTTTGTACTGCGACATGGTTTTATTCCAGAGAGGATCTGCTTCTGTCCAGGCATACGCGGCTGGCAAGATCACCAGGCTAAGGAGGAACAGGGAGGTTTTTATCTGTTTGATCATCTTAATTGCTTTGGCCAGACAAGGCGGCCTCCAGTGCAGTGACGAACTGATGGACGTGATAAGCATCCACCAGACCATGGTGAACGAAGATCGCTATGGGTAACATGAGGCGCTGATCCTGTTTGAAAAACTTGCCTACCGAGATCTTGGGTACACTGTCCTTGCGGTCATATTGTCGCGCATGCGTGAGCCCAGTAAAGCTGATCCAGGGGATTGCAGAAAAATGAATCACATCTTCACGTGCGCATTCATCATTAAAGCAAAGGCCGCTGCTGTTCTTGATTTTATCCATGGCGATGTTAGCACCGGTGGCGAAGGCGGCAAAATCTTCTTCATAGTAAATAGGACAAAAACCGAAAGTATGGTCAGCCCGTTGCACGGTTGCATTCGCGTGTATGACTTCGTAGTCAAATACCTTGTCATCTTCTATGCGGTAACGCATGGAATCCGTGCGCATGATGGCGCGCAGTATTTGATGCAGATAAAACAGGAAGAAGGACTTTTGTTCTTTTTTGCAATGCTGGTAAGCCCAGGTGCAATCCACATTCAGGTTCAGGCCATGGAAGGGTTCATCCATTTGCGAAAAGAAGGCGTAATGCTCGCGCCTGTTCCAGTTTGCTATGTCTAACTGCTTTTTCATGTCCGGGTCATCAAAATAAAAAAGGGCAGAAAATTCTGCCCCCTCATCATAACCTGTCAGGCGGTGTTGATTCAACGCATTGCGGCAATCATCTTTTCCAGTTTGACGGTATCGGCACAGAAGGCACGTATGCCTTCTGACAGTTTTTCAGTTGCCATTGCATCTTCATTCAAATCAAGGCGGAAAGTCTTTTCATCCATGCTGACTTTTTGCAGATCAGAAGATGCTGCCAATTCCTTGCTCAGTTTTTGTGTGACATTGCTATTGCTGTCGCTGAGCTTTTGCAGGAGGTCAGGGCTGATGGTCAGCAGGTCGCAACCTGCCAGCTCCAGGATTTGTGAAGTATTGCGGAAGCTGGCACCCATGACTTCTGTGTTGTAGCCAAACTTGCGGTAGTAAGTATAGATTTTTTTGACAGACAAAACACCAGGATCATCTGCACCAAAGATTTCCTGGCCTGTCTTGTTTTTATACCAGTCATAGATGCGGCCTACGAAAGGTGAAATCAGTTGTGCACCGGCTTCAGCGCAGGCAATCGCTTGTGCCAGGCAGAATAGCAGGGTCATATTGCAACGTATGCCTTCTTTTTCCAGTATCTCGGCGGCACGTATGCCTTCCCAGGTGGAAGCAATCTTGATCAGGATGCGGTCACGCGGTATGCCCGCAGCTTCGTACATGGCGATCAATTGGCGGCCTTTGGCAACAGTGCCAGCCGTATCAAAAGACAGGCGGGCATCGGTTTCGGTAGAAACGCGACCAGGGATAACTTTTAAAATTTCCAGACCGAAAGCAATCAGCAAGTGATCGATGGTTTCATCAATGGACTTGCCTGCCGTGTCCTTGACGGCTTTTTCCAGCAAAGGCAGGTATTCCGGTTTTTGCACGGCTTTCAGGATCAGGGATGGATTAGTCGTCGCGTCGCGCGGTGCATAAGCCTGGATAGCCTGGAAATCGCCAGTGTCAGCGACTACGGTGGTGTATTGCTTGAGTTGTTCTAATTGGTTCATGGTATTTGCAAAAGTAGGGGCAAAATCAAAAAATCAGGGCAGTACCGCTATGGAGGGCTCACCTGCAACAATATCACCAATCACGGCAGCTTCCAAGAAACCACCCTGACGGAAAATTCTTAAAACATCTTCAACAACTGCCGGATCGCAGGCAACCAGTAATCCCCCCGATGTTTGCGGATCAGTCAGCAAGGCTTGCTGGGCGGGACTGATCTGCGTGTCGAACTGCACAGATGACCCATAGGCTGCCCAGTTGCGGGCAGAGGCACCGGTGATATAGCCATTTGTGGCCAGTTCTTCCACATTCGCCAGCAAAGGTACTGCTGACATATCCAGCCGGGCTGCCAGTTTCGAACCACGGCAGACTTCCAGCATATGGCCTAGCAGGCCAAAGCCAGTAACGTCGGTCATGGCATGCACGCCATCAAGGGCAGACAGGGCCTGCCCAGGTTTGTTCAGTTTGGTGGTATTGGCGATCATGGTGGCATAGCCTGCCTCGTCCAACGCCTGCTTTTTCAGTGCGGCAGACAATATGCCTACACCCAGCGGCTTGCTAAGTATGAGTTTGTCGCCTGCCTTGGCATCGGCATTGCGTTTGACCCTGGATGGGTGAATCAGGCCCATGACAACCAGGCCATAAATGGGTTCTACAGAATCAATGGTGTGGCCGCCGGCTATGGGTATGCCAGCCTCGGCACAGATGGTTTCACCGCCTTGGATAATTTTGCCGATGACATCCAGAGGTAATTGATTAACAGGCATGCCCACCAGTGCCAGCGCCATGATGGGCGTGCCGCCCATGGCATAGATATCCGAAATGGCATTGGTGGCAGCGATGCGGCCAAAATCAAAAGGATCATCCACGATGGGCATGAAAAAATCCGTGGTGGCAATCAGTGCCTGCTCATCATTAAGCTTATAGACGGCGGCATCATCTGCCGTTTCTATACCAACCATCAGAGCCGCTGGCACGGGAAATCCTGAAGATTTTTTTAATATTTCGGCAAGTACTCCAGGTGCAATCTTGCAGCCGCAACCACCGCCATGCGAAAAAGAGGTGAGTCGGACAGGGGCGTCAGTTTCTTTACTCATGAGGCTTATACTTTTGTATTGGTCGGAAGCTAAAGATTATACGCCGGAGCTACAAGTATAAAAAAAGCGACCACCAAAGTGATCGCTTTTTAATGATATTGCTTATGCAGCAATGTCTATGTTGTTCGCTTTACCGGGTAAAGCTATTGGCAAATCAATAGTCGCCAAATGTACGACGTGCGCCACTGTCGTTCGAACGATTACCTTTGTAGCCGCCACCTTCTTTACGTGGGCCAGCGCTGGTGCCAGTCGATGCGCCAGCTGGTTTGCTGAAGCTGCGTTGACCTGGCTTATTGTTGCCATAACCACCGCCACCGCCTGCGCCGGCACCTGTTTTACGGGCATCGCCTGGTTTCCAGCCGTTAGGCTTGCGGGCTGCAGAGCGTGCTGGTGCTGCAGATTTCTTAGGTTCAAAACCTTCGATAACATCGACAGGGATCAATTGCTTGGTGAAGCGCTCGATACGTTTGACGTGCATGCCTTCAGCATGGTTCACCAGGGAAATCGCCAGACCTTTACGGCCAGCACGGCCAGTACGGCCTATGCGGTGGACATAATCTTCCGGGAATTTAGGCAAATCGTAGTTGAATACATGCGTAATGGCAGGAACGTCGATACCACGGGCAGCAACGTCAGTCGCTACCAGTACACGTACCTGGCCACGACGCAATGCGTCCAGTGTGCGGTTACGTGCACCCTGGTGCATGTCGCCATGCAGGGCAGCAGCAGCGAAACCAGCGATGTTCAGGCGGTCAGCGATGGTGTCTGCATCACGTTTGGTGGCTGTAAATACAACAGCCTGATCGACAGTAGTGTCGCGCAGCAGGTGATCAAGCATGCGGTTTTTGTGGGACAGGTCATCCACAAAGTGAACGCGTTGCTGGATGTTTTCATGCTTGCTGGCAGAACCGGCGATCTGGATGACCAGAGGCTCAGTTGTGATGCGTTTAGCCATGTTACCGACTACGCCATCCAGTGTTGCAGAGAACAACATGGTTTGACGTGTAGGAGGTGTGGCAGCAACGATTTTTTCGATATCGTCGATGAAACCCATGTCCAGCATGCGGTCAGCTTCGTCCAGAACCAGCATTTGCAGTTCAGAGAAATCGATCTTGCCAGATTCCATATGGTCGATCAGGCGGCCAGGTGTCGCTACCAGGATTTCTGGATTGCGGGACAGCAATTGCATCTGTTTAGGATAAGGCATGCCACCCAGGATGGACACAGCCTTGATGCGGCGGGAGTACGCGCTGTATTTGTCAGTTGCAGTAGTCACTTGCAAAGCCAGTTCGCGGGTTGGTGTCAACACCAGCATTTTTGGTTTTGCAGCAACGAAACGTGGTTTGTCGCCACGTGAACGGGCAGCCTGACGTTCTTGATTAGGGGTTTTGCTGCTGGCAGCGTCGTAGCTGACAACTTCAGCAGTAACCAGTTTATGCAAAGCAGGCAGCATGAAAGCGGCAGTTTTGCCGGAGCCGGTCTGGGATGAGACCATCAGGTCACGACCTTCAATCGCGGCAGGGATTGCCTGTTCTTGTACCGAAGTTGGCTTGGTATAGCCAGAGTCAGTCAGAGCGCGGATGATGTTGACGTGGAGACCTAGTGCTTCAAAACTCATGAATTTCTTTCGTGATTGGGACGTTTGCAAAATGCGGCAGCAATGCCAAGCTCACCGGCGATAAGGCCAGTTTGCAGCATGTTTTGCCGGAACGTTTGCTTCTGTCCCAGTATAAATTAGCGCGTTGCTAACGAACGCGCGCAACAATGCAGCGCCAACCAAACGAAATGAACACAGAAAATCCAACAAGGGACGACAATGAAATTTCGGCACAAAAGCTTTGCGCCGGGATGATGTCTATGGATTACTACCAGACATGCGAGGCGGGAGGGCTTTTACATGCACCATCCTGAGGATGTGCACAGGCTTGCGATGCTACTTGGTTCTACGCTGCAATTTATATTGCAGCGCAAAAAACGAAACTATACAGGATTTTTCAGGAAAAAGCAGCCAGTTTCAAAGAATATCTTGCGTATGCTTCAAAATAAGTGCCAGCAAAAGTGCTGCCAGTAAAAATCTGCTTCCCCTTTCGCATCAAAACGGAAGCGTTTTTCTTGCCAGCCCAGGGCAAACAGGGATAACACCTGATCGTAGTAGGCATCAGCCTTGATCGGCTGGGCCTGCAGGCGTAATTGCTGCTGCACGATGGTTTTTTGTACGCCTTGCGCTTGCAGGAAGGGTAGCAGTGCGGCACTAAAACCGCTGGAGCCGGGGCCATTGATGTCGCCAGTCAGGATGTCGATATATTCTGGCGGATATCCTTTGCTATCCACGATCTGCGCCATGGGACGCAGCAACTTCAGTAAATTTGCGCGCTCTGCATCCTGGCTTGCCATCATGCCAGTCCACAGATATATGCGGATGGCATTGTAAGCACCCTGGCCTTTTTCTACGCCCTGCGTATCTGGCAGGAAGCCTTTTTGCGCGTCATAGATAATCCAGTCGGCGACGTAGCCTTTGGGGGCACTGCCAGCAATCAGGCGCACTGCCGGGGAGACCATGCGCTTCCAGCGTTCATCGCTTTCTTTTTGCTCAAACCAGCGCAGCAAAGGCAGGGGCAGGTAGCTGGCATTGAGCTTCCATTGATTATTTGGCAGGTTAAAGCCGCTTGGTGCGGGCAAGAGGCTCAATCCCAGTCCGGGCAGTTCTGCGGTTTCTTCATTCAATATTCTTTGTGCCAGCAGACTGGACAGGGCGGCATAGCGTTTTTCTTTCCAGACTTCTCCGGCAACGCCGAGGCTGTAGGCTATCCACAAGTCGGCATCGGAGGCTGGATTTTTATCGATGATGCCCCAGCTATTGTCTTCACGCTGGCCCCATTGCCAGGCGGGCAGGCGGGCAGTCAGGTCACCTGCTGCCAGGTTATTCTCTGTCCAGGTCAGGATGCGTTGAAATACGCCTTTGTCGTTGGCACTCAGGGCAAAGAACAGGGCATAAGCCTGGCCTTCTGATGTTGTTGGTTTGCGCGTACCGCTATGGTCGATCACGCGGCCATCGTCGGCGATGAAAGTCTTCTTGAATTGTTCCCAGGCTGGCCATGGGTCATTGCAGGATGCCGCGAAAGTATTGCCGGAAGACACGAGGAACACACTGAATATCAGCAGCAATAAAGTCCGTGCAATAGACAAGACAGTGTTTGGGATCTTGGGCATGGTGGCGAGTGCTTCATTCATGCCAATAGTATAAGGCCAGTACGGGATACATGTGCAAGCATCCCGTACCGTCTTTAAATACTGGACTGCTTACTTGTCGTAAGAGTCTGCATTCAAGCCCATGACATGCGAGAAGCCGCCATCGACATAAGTGATTTCACCTGTAATGCCATTCGCCAGTGGTGACAGCAGGAAGGCAGCAGTATTGCCCACGTCTTCGATCGTCACATTACGGCGCAGCGGTGCGTGTTCGGCAACAAAGCCCAGCAATTTGCCAAAGTCCTTGATACCGCTGGCAGCCAGAGTCTTGATAGGGCCGGCAGAAATACCATTGACGCGTATGCCTTTTTTGCCCAGGTGTTCTGCCAGGTAGCGCACCGATGCTTCCAGGGAAGCTTTTGCCATACCCATGGTGTTGTAATGCGGGATGGCACGGATAGCACCCAGGTAAGACAGGGTCAGCAGGGCAGAGTCTTCACGCAGAAGTGGCAGAGCAGCTTTTGCCATTGCTGGGAAGCTGTACGCAGAAATGTCATGCGCAATGCGGAAAGCTTCACGGGAGAAGCCGTCAAGGAATTCACCGGCAATCGCTTCGCGCGGTGCAAAGCCGATAGCATGTACCAGGCCATCAAGTTTGTCCCAGGATTTGCCCAGGTCGGCAAATACCGCTTCAATTTGTTCATCGCTGGCAACGTCACAATCAAAGATCAGTTTGCTATCGAATTCAGCCGCAAAATCAGTAATCCTGTCTTTGAAACGTTCGCCTACATAGGTAAATGCCAGTTCAGCGCCTTCGCGTTTGCATGCCTGGGCGATGCCGTAAGCGATGGAACGGTTGGACAGCAAACCGGTGATCAGAATTTTTTTGCCTTGCAGAAATGCCATGTTGACTCCAGATATGACCGCAATATGCTTAAGGCTCTCCGGGTAGCAAGATTGAAAGCCTTATTCTATTGCGCTGTGGGTTTTATTACTTGTTGTTTCTGCATCAGGTTTTTGCCTGGATGCGTAACGCTTTCATTGCCGCCTTTTCCGCAACAGGTCGGAATTGTAGTTGCTCTCACCGAAAGGGGCAAATGCTAAGTTTGCCTGTGCTTATCTGCGCAGATACAATTGCCTTTGATTAGCATAGATACTCTTTTGAAAAATGCGCTATTTTTGCTTGAAATTGCCACAAGATCGCCTTTCATGTTCGCAAAATGTGGTTTCTCATCTCGCTACAGTACAAAACGCATCTCTTTGAGCAATGCTCCGGGCAGGATTGCGCCACCCGTATGCCGTTGCCCGTAAGAACGGTCATCCATGATGACTTCGGTTTCCTGGCTTAGCGCCAGCAGGTTTTCTCCCAACATCTTGAACAGGGAATCATCAAAGCGCATGACATTTAATGGCGCGATGATTTCACCGTTTTCTACCCAGAAGGTGGCAAAGCGCGTCATGCCGGTGATGCGGCAAGTGGCGCGGTCAGAAAAATTCAGGTACCAGAGATTGGCGATATAGATGCCCGTACCCAGCTCTTTGAGTATGTCTGCATTTGCTAACATGCCTGCCTGCATGACCAGGGATTTTGCCGATTCATCTTCTGGCGCCCCGTTTGTCAGCAAGGAATATTCCTTGGCGCTACGCGGAGAAATCATGCTGCCAACCAGTTTGCCCGCCTGTATCAGGGGAATTACTTCGGGCTTGATAAAGCCTTGCGCCTGAAAGCCTGGTTCCAGACCTGCACGACTGTCTTCACAGATATTCACCATGGCATGCATGCTGGCTTCGCCTGATTGTAAGCGGCGCAAGCAGCTATGGCGGGTGCGCAAGGTTTTTTCCGACAAGCCGCCCCAGTTCAGCATCATGATTAATTCATTTAATGCAGCTGGACTGAGGTAGGCGCGGTAATTGCCCGCGCCAACCGTAATTGGTGGTCGTGCCAGCAGAGCCAGCTCTTTGCGGGCGGCGGCGAATTTACTGAGAAATGCTGTCTCATTCCAGGTGAAGCCGGCATAGTTGGATTTGACGGCCTTGTCAGTCGCATAAAACAGGCTCCAGTCAAAATTAACATTGCTGGTTTCGTACCAGTTGCGCTGACCATAGGAATTGGCAAAGCCGCGATATTGTGTACCTGTAGTCAGCAAGCCCACCATGTCCACATCTTTTGCGGCAGCCAGTATCTGTTCCAGCATGCTGGCTACTGGCGGCAGGGATGATGGCAGAATCTGTGTGCTGTCACTGATTTCAGTGGCTATCATCAGGTGCGGGTCTGCTGGCAAATCCGCCAACTGCGCGCGCAAATCCTGGATTGCAGTATTGATGGTGGGTAAATCCATGTCCATTTCGCCGCTGAGATTGAAGCTCATCGCGGCATGGGTTTGCCCCTGTATCAATTGCAGGTTCAGTATCATTTGGAAAACATGGCCGGGCTGGCGTATGGCGCTGTGATTAAAGCGCACGAAATCACTGGACTCTGCGGCCAGCCAGGTGGTGCTGACTTCATTCGCCGCGAGTTGTGTTTCTATATGTGTGGCCAGTAACAGGAAATAACTTTGCATCAGGCTTCACCTCCAAATACTTCTACCTGATCAAACAGGCAGGCTGGCGAAGCGTGGCCTACGCGTATGACTTGGGATGGCTCACCTTTGCCACAGAAGGGCGTGCCCATGACTGCCAGCGTAGAGGCATCACCGACCATTTTCAGCGAACGCCAAAAGCTTTCTGAGATGCCTCGATAGTTGGGATTCTTGACTAGCTCTTGCAATTTGCCATTGCGTATCACTTGCCCATATTCACAACCGAACTGGAATTTATTGCGGGAATCATCGATAGACCAGGACACATTGGTATTCATCATTACACCATATTCAACGCTGGCTATCATTTCATCGAGGTTGCTGCTGCCTGCTTCTATATTCAGGTTGGCCATGCGGTCTATAGTTGGGCGGTTCCAGTCGCAAGCGCGTGAATTGGCGACGCCTGCCATGCCAGCACGGGCTTGGGAAAGGGCGCTGCCCAAAGGTTTTTCCAGTATGCCGTTTTTGATGATCCAGGTTTTTTCTGCAGTACTGCCATCATCATCCCAGCCAAAGCTGGCAAATTGTTCTGCGCGGCTGGGGTCATAGGTAACGTTCAGCAATTCAGATCCATACTGAAAATGGCCAAACATGTCGGGCGTGACAAAACTGGTGCCAGCAAAATTGCGCTCATCACCCAATATGCGGTCCAGTTCCAGCGGATGTCCTATGGATTCATGGATTTGCAGCATCATCTGTTCAGGCATTAGCAGCAAATCCATGCGGCCACTCGGGCAGTTTGCTGCGTGCAATAGCGCCAGTGCTTCTTCTGCAATGCGTTTGCCTGCGCCATAAAAGCCAGACTGCTGCAGAACTTCCATGCCACCCTGGCGGCAGAAACCATTGTATTGACCACCGAGACTGCGCGTCTGGGTTTCTGATCCTTCATTGGCGGTAACGCTGAGATTGGGGATCAGGTAATTGAATTGCTGATGGATGTCAGCACCTGCGCTACTGATAAATAGCTGCTCAGTTTGTGTCACGCCTATGGATGCACTCCAATCTACAATCTTGTCACTGAAATGTGATGTGGCGGATTCCTGCATCAGTAGGGCAATCAAGTCTTTCCTGTTCCAGATGGATGCGGCTGGACCTTGATATTGACCAAGCACAGCGGTCTGCGGGATTTGGCTGAAATTGGTTACTGTCTTACCAGAACTGAGCCTGGCCCAGTGCAAGGCATGTTGCATTGCGGTATTCAATCCATTGCGGGACAAGTCGCTGGTTGCGGCATAGCCGTAGCCACCATCATGAATAACGGTCAGCATGGCACCATGGCTGCGGGCATTGCGCAGCGGTTGCAATACATTTTGTCTGGCCAATAACTCTTCACTGCGCTCATCGACTACGCGCATGGAGCAAAAATCAACAGCGGGCATTAATTCCCGGAATAAACTTCTTAGTGCTTCCAATCCTGGCTCCAGTGAATGTGCCGCATACGGGATATGCGGGAGATTGTGCCTGTTTCGTCACGGTTTCGTTATGTCGCAGGCGAATGCCATCTTGCCAGTGTTTGCAGGATTGGTCAAAAATATAAGTGTAAGGGGATTTTTCAAACAGGAGAGTGCGAACCGGCAGACAGCCGGTTCGCAGTTACAACTTAGTGTTGCAAGCCTTTTGGTATGGCGTTCAGCAAAGTCCTGGTATATGCCTGGGTCGGGTTCAGATACAGATCGTCCGAATTGGCCAGTTCGACAACCTTGCCTTTGTTCATCACCATGACCTGGTCGGCAATGTATTTAACCACCGCCAGATCATGCGAGATGAAGATATAGGAGAGTCCGAATTCTTCCTGCAAGTCTTGCAGCAGGTTCAATACCTGCGCCTGCACAGATACGTCCAGTGCGGATACTGACTCATCACAAACCAGCACTTCTGGTTTCATCGTCAGGCAGCGTGCAATCGCGATACGCTGGCGTTGGCCACCAGAAAATTCATGTGGGTAGCGGTGAAAAGCAGCAGTAGGCAGGCCGACTTTTTCCAGCAACTGATAAGCCATGGCAGAGCGCTCACTGTCATTCGCACCAATATTATGGATGTGCATGGGCTCCATCAAAATCTGTCCCACCGTAAAACGTGGGTTTAGCGATGCATACGGATTCTGGAAAATGATTTGTATACGGCGCTTGTAGTGATGGAATTCCTTGTTTGACATGGACAAGATATCCTTGCCTTCAAACAGGGCCTGGCCAGAGGTAGCCTGATGCAGGCGCATCAGAGTCAGGCCCACCGTGGTTTTGCCTGAACCTGATTCACCCACTACGCCCAAGGTCTTGCCACGTGCCAGTTTGAAAGAGACGCCTTCAACCGCCTTGAATTCTTTTTTGCCAAAGAAACCTTCACGGGAGTAGAAACTCTTGCCCAGGTCCTTGACTTCGAGCACGATTTCTTCGCTGCCATTAAGGCCACGCGGGCGTTGTTTTTGCTCGACCAGAGCACCGTTGTTGTTCATGAAATCAGCAATCACTGGCAAGCGCCATGGGCGAGTGTCCAGTGTTGGACGACAGTGCAACAGCGCCTGGGTATAGGTATCTTTGGGGCTTTCAAAGATTTGTTCTACCGTTCCCGCCTCCCGAATTTCGCCATTACGCATGACGATGACATGGTCAGCAATTTCACCCACCAAAGCCAGGTCATGGGTGATGAACAAGACGGACATCTTGTGCTTGATACGCAAGGCATCAATCAGGTCGATGATCTGTTTTTGTATGGTGACGTCGAGAGCCGTGGTCGGTTCATCGGCAATCAGCAATTTTGGCTCACACGCAATCGCCATCGCGATCATGACCCTTTGCTGCTGGCCACCGGACATCTGGCTGGGATAGGCGTCGATCTTGTTTTTTGGATCGGGGATGCCGACTTCTTCTAGCAATTCTATAGAACGCTGGCGGGCTTGTTTGGCATCCATGCCCATGTGCAGGCGCAAGACTTCGCCTATCTGGAAGCCAACGGTAAACACCGGATTCAGCGAGGTCATCGGCTCCTGGAAAATCATGGAGATTTCCTTGCCGCAGAGATCACGTCTTTCAGCGATGCTGAGTTCCAGCAGGCTGCGGCCTTCAAAAATGATCTTGCTGTCAGCGGCAATGCTGGAGGTGTCTGGCGGCAGCAAGCCCATGACTGCGAGAGAGCTGACTGATTTGCCACTGCCTGATTCACCGACCAGGGCGACGGTGGAATTGCGGGGTATTTCAAAGGAGATACCCTTGACGGTTTCCACACTGTCTTTTTTATTGACACGGAAAGACACGCGCAGGTTTTCTACTTTCAGCAAAGCTTGATTTGTGTTGTCTTGACTCATGATCTGTCCTTATTTCAACTTGGGGTCAAGCGCATCGCGCAAGGCATCGGTGAACAATGAGAAGGCTGTTACCAGCACGGCCATAGCTGCAGTTGCGGCAACCAATTGCCACCATTTACCCAAAATCAATTCATTCTGCGCTTCATTGAGCATACTGCCCCAGGACACCACGCCAACCGGCACACCAAAGCCCAGGAAACTCAGGATAACTTCGGATTTGATAAAGCCGACAACGAGGATTGATACCTGTACCAGTGCCACATGGCTGACATTTGGGAAGATATGCACGAACATCTTGCGCCAGTGTGAGGCACCGATGGCATCTGCCGCCCATACATATTCACGCGCCTTGTGCTTCATGTATTCAGCGCGGATCAGGCGGAAAGGCCCGGTCCAGCCAGTGAAAGCCAGGATCAGGATGATAGTGGTCACGCCTTTTTGCTGCAATACAGCCGCGACTGACAGTATCAACAGCAGGTAGGGGATGGAAGTGAAAATGCTGTAAAACCAGTTAAAGAAATCATCAACTTTGCCGCCAAAGTAACCGGCCAGTGCACCAAACATGGTACCCAGCAGGGTCGCCAGGAAAGCGGCGACCAGGCCAACAACGATGGAAGTCTCTGCACCCTTGATGGTTTTCTTGATGATGTCGTGTCCCCATTTGTCCGCACCAAAGGGCAGGGTGGTCAGGCGTTCGCCCACGACAGCCTTGCCAGACTTGGCCAGCTCAGCGCGGATTTCTGCCATTTCCTTTGCTAGCGGATCAGGGATGCCGTAGTCATTGACGATGACGGCCTGGTCCGCATCTGGTTGCTTGCGCAATTCACGGATGATGTCCGCCAAAGGGTCAAGTGGATTCTCTGGAGGCGGTGCTTCTACCTCTGCCTTGGCGACCGGGCCTGTATCGGCACCGACAAAGCTGGGTGGCGCATAACTGACGCCGCTTTCTTGTTCCCAGTCAGAGGCGATGATGCCAGTAGCAGACAGTATTAGCGTCAATAAAAACGCAGCTACGATTGCCAAGGCAATCATGGCGACTTTGTCGGCGCGCAGGCGACGCCAGGCCAGTGCCCACAGTCCGGGTGAAACTGCTTGTACAGTAGGATTTGTGATAGTCGTGCTCATGAATGATCCTTATTTCAACTGTACGCGTGGATCAACCGCCTGGTACAGCAGATCGGTCAACAAATTAAAAAACATAGTGGCTGCGGCGACATACACGGTGATCGCTTTGATCACGGGAAAGTCACTGCGTTCCACTGCCAGTATTACTTCACGACCTATGCCGGGGATGGAAAAGAAACGCTCTATCAGGAAGGCACCAATCAGCAAGGCCGGCAGGTTGGACATAACGTGGGTGATGATAGGTATCGATGCATTACGCAAGACGTGCACCCATTTCACGCGGCTTTCGCTAACGCCTTTAGCGCGGGCAGTACGTACATAATCCTGGTTCACTTCATCGAGCACAAAGGTGCGGAACAGGCGCAGGTTAGGTGCCACGCCAACTGCCAGGGCAATCAGGATAGGCAGGGCAGAGTACTTGAACAGGTTTTCGGCAAAATGATTACCCCAGCCCTGTACCGGGAACAGCCCCAGTTTGTAGGCAAAGAAATATTGGCCCACGATGATGTAGACCAGAATACTGACTGACATGCCGACGGTACAGGCGATCATCACGCCACGGTCTGTCAGAGAGCCGCGTTTGAAGGCAATGGCCAGCGCCAGCGCAATCGCGATGATGGTTTCGATAATCGTCAGCGGTATCAGCACTGTCAGTGAAGGGCCAAGGCGTGTGCCTATGATGGAGGAAACGGCTTCACCGGTACTCCAGCTATTACCAAAGTTGAAGGTGACGATTTGTTTGATGAAGATCCATAGCTGCACATAGTAAGGCTGATCTATGCCCAACTGGGTGCGGATATTGGCAATCTGTTCGGCATTCGACATTTTGCCTGCCAGGATGTAAGCGGGGTCGCCACCCACCCAGTTGAACAGAAAAAACACCAGCAGGATGACACCCAGCATCGTGGGTGCCATCTGCCATAAGCGGCGCAGTATATAAGCGGTCATGTTTGTCTCTCGGTTTTCAAATTTCAGTCAGCCTGTGAATTACTTGTTTTTGTCGATGTCTATCTGCATCCATTCTATATGCATGATGGGGTGTTTCTTGTGCCCTATCACGCGTGGCTGCGACAGCATCATGCGATGGCGCGCATAACCCAGGCGTTGTGCTGCATACAGCTCCATGATGCGTGTCATCTTGTGATACAACAGGTCGCGCTCTGGCCCCGGAGCCAGTTTTTGTGATTGTTCATACATCTTGTCATATTCAGGAATAGTGACGCAGCCGTTATTATTCATGTGAATGTTTTTACCGTAAAACAGTTGCATGAAATTATCGCCATCGGGATAGTCCGCTATCCATGGTGAAATGCGTTGCATCAACTGGCACTGCTTTTCTGCTTTGAGGATTTCAGCAAAGGGCCGGAATTCGGCACGCATCCTGATGCCTATGCCGTCATAGGATTTTTTCCAGACTTCAGCCTGTAAATGGCCGCGTGATTCGGTCTGGGCAGTATGCACAATTTCCAGCGGGCTACCGTCTGGCATGGTGCGATAACCATCCTTGCCTTTTTTGTAGCCGAACTTGTCGAGCAAGGCATTGGCAGCGTCGGGATTATATTGGATGCTGCTTTTGTAGTTAGGATCATGACCGACTACGCCAGGAGGGATGGGATATTGCAGGGGAATAGCATGTCCATTATCGACGATACGAATTTCTTCTTCGACATTGTGTGCCATGGCCATCGCTCGGCGCAAGGCGACTTTCTCTTTGCTCAGGCCACCAAATACCGGGTCTTGCATATTCCAGTAATAGATAGTCAGTTCAGGATCAACGATGCGCGACATCTGTATGCCGCGTTTGACAAATTCAGGTTTCAAATCAGGGCCGTTCAATACCTGGGGTGCCAGGCCGCCATATAACTGGAACAGATCAATTTCATCTTTCTGGAATGCCAGCAGGCGAGACTGATCTTCCAATATCACATTGACGACAACGCGACCGATTTGCGGCATGCGCTTGCCTTTCATCGCGGCGATGATTTTCTGGTCATTCGGGTCAGAGCTGGCCTGGAAGTCCCAAATCGTTGTGTGGAAATCCGGGTTGGCATCCAATATCATTTTGGAGCCACGCACCCATTCAGTCAGTTTATAAGGGCCAGTGCCAACGGGGTTTGCCATGGCAGCCCCCTGTACATCCTGGTATTTTTCTATGACCTCGCGCGCAACAGCAGACATGGCGGTGTAAGCCAATATCATAGGCAAGTTAAAGTCAGGGCGGGTCAGGTGTATACGCAAAGTATATTTATCGACGACTTCCAGACCTGGTACTTTGGCTGAATAATCAAACTTGCCGGATTTCTTTGCCTGTGCCGCCAGTTGATCCAGCCCCGCGATCTTGTCCTCTAACAGCCAGACATGTGTAGAAGCGATTTTCGGGTCCATGATGCGTTTGAATGAATACACATAATCATCGACCGTCAGTTCACGTTTTTTGCCATCAAAGGCTGCATCAGGGGTGAAGTAAATGCCTTTCTTCAGCTTGATCGTATAGGTTTTGCCATCGGCAGAAATTTCTGGCATGCCGTCGGCGGTTTCTGGAATGATTTTCGCCGGGCTCGCCAGATAGTCATAAGTAAACAGGCGTTCAAAGATCGCTTCATTGATGGCGTTGGAGTACAGGTCACGTGTTGCAGCAGGATCAAAGCCAGTCTCGGCAACGGGGAAAATGGTGCGTAACACTTTTTCCGGATCAGCAAATTCAGGTTTGGCGGCCTGCGCCTGCAAGGGCAGGGTAGATGACATCAGACCGGCTAGTACCAGACAGATTGCCATACCTGTTCTGGTCAGCTTGTGCTGAAACGGATGAGTGGACTTCATTAACAAATTCTCCTGCTATTTTGTGCGATGATAATAAGTGCGTATTGAATCAAACTGAAACTTTAGAGCCGGGCTTAATGTTTTTCTACATCAATGAATGCCCAGTCTGAATGCAAGATGGGGTGTTTTTTATATCCTGTGATCCACGGACGGTACAACCAGCTACGGATGCGGGAAGTGTGCACAATCCATGGTGTATCAGCTTCAACCTGACGGTTCATTTGTGCATATACCTTATTACGCTCCTCACCCAGCGGCAGCGATACTGCCTTGCGGAACAATGCATCATAGGCGGGCGACTCATAGCAGGCATGGTTGCCTGCACCGGCTTTGGGGCCGTAGAGTAATTGCAGGAAGTTTTCGCCATCAGGAAAGTCGGCATTCCAGGCACCGCCCCACATATTCAACTTGCAGGCGGAAGCCGCTTTCAGATTGTCAGCGAAATTACTGACCGGGAATTCGATGCGCAAGCCGATTTTATCCAGGCCACGTTTATAAATCTCAGACTGAACTTTATAGATGGCTGCGGGTTCCACGGTTTTTTTGAGGGTGAGCGGGCTGCCGTCAGGATTATTTCTGTATCCATCCGCTCCACGTTTATAGCCAAAATGGTCGAGCAGTTTATTGGCCAGCTTGATGTCGTAAGCCAGGCTGCTGCGATAGGCAGGGTCATAGCCAACTACGTCTTTAGGAATAATCATTTCCGAGCGTATGGCCTGTCCCAGGCGCATCTGGGCGATTTCATCCTCATAGCTGTAAGCCATGCCTATCGCGCGACGCAGGGCGATTTTTTCCTTGGTGTAGCCGCCAACAACGGGGTCACGCATATTGAAAATTGTAAATACAATACCAGCATCTGTGACCCTGTCCATCTTGATGCCCTGATTTACCAGCTCAGGTTTTAATGCAATTCCATCCAGTGCTGCCGTTGCTGCACTTTGCGGCAGCTTGTCGATATCCAGTTGCGAATCCTGAAAAGCCAGCCAGCGTGATTGCTCTTCTTCTATGATGCTGATATCTACTTTGCCCACCTGAGGCATTTTCTTGCCCTTCATTTGCTTGACGATTTCTTCATCTCGGGCGCTGCCTGTCGATTTGAAATCCCAGGTGTAGCCACGGTATTCCGGGTTGGCGGTCAGCACGATCTTGCTGCGCGGCAGGTATTTCTCCACCATATACGGCCCGGTGCCGACGGGGTGCAGCCCAGTCTGGTCGCCATAAGCTTCGATGATTTCTCTCGCCACGGCACCAAAGCCACCATAGGCGACGACGTACAGAAAATTGTAATCAGTCGCTTTTAATTCTATTCTTAATGTGTATTTATCAACGGCTTTCAGGCCGGCAACAGGTACATCATAATCAAATTTACCTGTTTTTTTTGCCTTGGCTGCGACATCATCAAGGCCCACAATCTTGCCTTCGATGAAGCTGGCATTGGGCGAACGGTTAACCGGGTCAAGCAGGCGCTTGAAGGTGTAAACATAGTCTTGCGCGGTCAGCTCATGTTTTTTACCCTTGAATGCTGGGTCGGGAGCAAAGTAAATGCCGGGCTTGACCTTGAAGGTAAATACTTTTCCCTGTTCGGTTACCTCTGGCATGCTTTCTGCTGAAAGTGGGAGGAGACGGGCGGGGCGGGAGAGGTAGTCATAACTTAGCAAAGGCTCGAAGATGGCCTCGCTGACCCAGCCAGAATAGAAATTCTGGGTTTTAGCCATGTCAAAACCGTCATCCGCAGCTTCAAAGGCTTGTCTGACTACTTTATTGAGGTCCGCAGGATTGGCTGCCTGAGCAATTTGCAAGGGAAATGTCGATAGCAGCATAGTGAAAATGCAAGCAACTGTCTGGTGACGCATGAACATTCTTTAACCTCATTGTCTGGTAAAACAAATTCGTCTGGCGAGTTTGACCTGTGTAAGCATGGATCAGGCCCGGTAAGCAAAACGCAGTTTTGTACGTTAAAACCAGGACGGAACACAAACCGTATAGATTAATTTACATATTGCAGGTGCAAATTAATTTTCTTCGCTATTTGCCTGGCAGCTTTTTCCGCTTCAGTTTTAAAAAGCCGTAACCATAACGCAAGAGTCTTATCGATGGGAGAAGGAAAGAAATTTTTATTTCATTGTCGAATTGTACGGTGTGACAATTCTTTTCAATTCTGGGTTTTTGAGTGCATTTTGGCAATGGGTGCGCATCGTTAACGGGATTATGATGGTGCCGCGCACCATTGTAGTGCGACATTCGGACGCAACTTTAGATAGTTTGGTGCCTGAAAAAAGGCTCAAAAAAAATTAAATTCTGGTGAGTGAGGGTCTGGGCGAATTTCTCAATGTAATGAAGTGTAAAAAAAGCTGCATTGAAATAATTTATGCTGCATAGCACAAGAAATTAGGTTTCCTATACGGGTGTTTTTTTGGCAAAATGCGCCATGTTGTTTTTTGGCAGAGCTTAAAGTAAAGCACTTGACAGTTTCTGGGCATAAGTGGTTTTATGCGCCTTCGGAAAAATTTCTGACGACTAAATTTACATTTTCCATGCGGTAAGTTCGTGCTTTTTTACATGGGAACATAATTAGTTGTTCTGATAAAGATGAAATGACTGTAGCGTCTGACTTTGCTGCAGGTAATAAAAAATTTTCAGCTTTGCATCGCTGGTGTAGCCATTTACGGCACGGAGAATCTGGTAGCGGTAATTGATTAATATTTTTTATTACTTGGTCAGGTATATATGGCCTCAGTAGAAGCTGGTGCTTTGGTTGCAGGCAGAATTAAATAAGTCAGTTTTATCAAAAACCTCGATTTATATTTTGACGAGCCCGCAGCTTATGAATTTATAAGTGGTTTTGTATCGGTATGGCTTTTTATTGATACACAGCATTTATAATCACTTTTTTGTTTGAGATGTTTTGACTTGCGTCAGACAGTTGACCTTGTGGTAGTGGAGGAGCAGTAATGGATTTTTCAAATCGCCAGCAAGAGCCGGGGAAGAAGTTTATAGGCTTAGGGCTGGTTATCGCATTTCACGTACTGGTGGTATATGCCCTGGTATCTGGATTGGCGCGCAAAGCGATGGAAGTGGTGATCAAGCCAGCAGAAGTCAAGCTGGTAGAAGAAGTGAAGCCACCGCCACCGCCACCAGACACCCCGCCGCCGCCGCCGCCAAAATTGTTGGCCCCGCCGCCACCGTTCATTCCGCCACCGGAAGTTCAGGTCCAGCAGCCGGTCCAGCAACAGCCAGCGATATCAGCGGTATCGAATGTCAAGCCAGAAAACCCGACATTCACCAAGACCCAGGCCCCACCTGCACCAGTTGCAGAAACCAAGGCCACAGGTCCCGTGACCATACCAGGCGTGATCGACTTCAACGTTGGTGGATGCAAACCGGAATATCCGCGTGCCTCCCTGCGTAATGAAGAAACAGGCACCGTCCTGTTGTCCGTCCTGATTGGTGCAGATGGTTCTGTTGCCGACGTCAAGATCGACAAATCCAGCGGCTTCCGCGGTCTCGACAATGCGGTGAAATCCCAGTTGATGTCAGGTTCCTGCAAAAACAAACCAGGTACCGTCGACGGCAAACCACAACAGACCTGGGCCAAAGTCCAGTATGTATGGAAGCTCGAGTAATCAGGAATCCCAGGCAAGAGCAGTCGATCTACCAGGCTGCTCTACCCAAGAAAATGAAGCAAGAGATGGTTCAGATCGATTCGTAAAAGATAAGTACCAGGCAACAAACAAACCAAGTAATACATAAAAACAGCAGTAAGCAATACCAACCTTATTTTGTTAAAAGGAAGCACCTCAATGAAAACCCGTTTCTCCGCATTCCTGGCTGCAACACTCCTGGCTGTGACAGCCGCCGTTGCCGTCGCCCCTGTTTCTGCACAGGAATCCGCCTCTGCTGCTGCCTCCGCCGCTGCACCTGCTCCAGCCCCCGCTGCTGAAGCCCCTGCACCAGCCCCAGCAGACGCTGGCGCCCCAGCAGCACCTGCAGCTGCCAAAGAAATGGTAGAAAACCCATACGGTCTCGATGCTCTCTGGAAAACCGGTGACTTCGTTGCCAAAGGCACCCTCATCATCATGGTCATCATGTCCATGGGCAGCTGGTACATCCTCATCACTAAAATCATTGATCAAGTCAAACTGTCCGGTCAAGCCACAGATGCCCGTTCCAAATTCTGGAAAGCAGCCTCTGTCCAAGCCGGTGCCGCTTCTTTGAAAGAAGGCAGCCCATTCCGCTTCATCGCTGACTCTGGTATCAAAGCCACAGAACACCATGAAGGCGCGCTGCTCGAACAAATCGATCTGAACACCTGGGTCTCCATGTCCATCCAGCGCGCTGTTGATAAAGTTCAAAGCCGCCTGCAAGACGGCCTGGCTTTCCTGGCGACAGTTGGTTCCACAGCACCGTTCGTTGGTCTGTTCGGTACAGTATGGGGTATTTACCATGCGCTGACAGCGATTGGTATGTCCGGTCAAGCGTCGATCGACAAAGTAGCGGGTCCGGTTGGTGAAGCGCTGATCATGACCGCGATTGGTCTGGCGGTCGCTGTTCCTGCTGTTCTGGGTTACAACTTCCTGGTTCGTCGCAACAAGAGCGCCATGGAAGAAGTCCGTGCCTTCTCCGCTGACCTGCACTCCGTTGTTCTGTCCGGCAATATGGGCAAAACGGCTGCTAAGAAGTAATTCGGTTGTAAACTGACAGAACCAAGACCCTTAACCACAGAGGCACAGAGGAAGGAAAGACTTCTTGCAAGAAGTCTTCGTTCCGCAGGCGAGTGGCATGCCACTCGAAACCCCTGCTGCACCACAGAGAAAAAAGATCTTTGTGTGTCTGTGTTGAGAGGTTTTAAGGGTTAAAGCGTAACATCGAAAGAGAACACATTATGGCAATGGCAATTGGCAATGATGGAGATGGTGAAGACGAAGTCAACAGCACCATCAACACCACCCCGCTGGTCGACGTCAT